>JAGOHC010000083.1 GCA_017996375.1 Saprospiraceae bacterium
CCTTACAACCTTGCGGAGATATTAAATCTTATTTACACGCACGAAAACTGACTTCCGATAATATTATTTTTATTAAAAACTGCAATAGTTTTAAGAAAGTATAACTATTGCATATATCAATATTCATTGTAACTTTACCTGATGTAACTTTTAATTAAAACTTTTTACTATGAAAAAATTATTTGCCGTACTATTTATAACCTCATCAATCGTGTTTTCTGCAAAAGGACAACAACTTTATGTAGATGTATTTTCAGGTTATAACAAAACTGCTTTTGACGATAAAACATATCAGCCACACGTAGGCTATGTGCCTATCGGTGGTCGCATTGGTGGTGGGCTTGAGCACGTACAGTTAGGTGTAGAGTATAGTAGAGATATTACTCATGCTACATTTAACTATAAAATTGGAGACCAAACCGTGTCTAAAGATATTTTCAATAACGATTATGTTGGTTTATTCTTGCGTGGCAATTTATCTTCGCTTCCTGCTTATCGCTTTGGATTAATTATCATGGCAGGTGCCGGATATTACAATACAAAAGTGGAAAATTACGGTACTGTTCCGAGTGATATTTTAGTTAAATCAACAACCTATCCAAAAACGCTTGGGTACAACGGACGAGTAGGTATTTCTGTGCCGATTTACGCACAACTCCATTGGGAGTTTGGATATCAAATTAACTATGTTAAGCGCGAAGCCTATGAAGGGTTACCTGCATATAAAGGTTTGTACCACTCTTTTCAAGGTGGGTTGAGCCTTAATTTAGTGTTCGGGAATACCGAAAAACGCTGCCGCAGAGTAATTGATAGTGACGGTGGATTTTGGTAATCATTTCTATTCACTTTTTAGCAGACGTTTTTGCATCTGCTTTTTTGATTTTTGGTTTTGCTATTTTTGGTTTTTTAATTATTGGTGCAAAAACCATACAGGCTAATGGTGCTAACTTTATAAAAATTGAATAATCTTTTTGGTGGCAGGGTGCCGTTTCTGAATTGAGTATTTCGGTATTGACAACGCCACTGCCACCAAATTCTATTGCATCGCTATTGAGCATTTCCTTCCATGTGGTTTCTAAATGCACACCTATTTGATATTGCAAATGCACCTTTGCCGAAAAGTTGCACACTACTAAAAGTGGTTGATGTTCGTCAGTTCCTTTGCGGTAATACACCAAAACTGAATTATCTTTATCATTTAAGTCAAACCATTCAAAGCCTTCGTGCGAAAATTGATAATACCACAATGCGGGCATTGCTTGATATAAATGATTTAATCGTTTGACAAATTGCTGTAACTGTTGGTGACCTGTGCGTTCTAACACGCCCCAATCCAAACCTCTATCGTGGCTCCATTCCCAAATTTGACCAAACTCGCCACCCATAAACATCAACTTCGATCCCGGATGTGTGTACATATAGCTAAATAGCAAACGTAACTGCGCTAACTTGCGCCACTCATCGCCTGGCATACGGGTATATAACGAGCCTTTGCCGTGTACCACTTCATCATGTGAAAGCGGTAGCATGAAGTTTTCAGTATAAGCATACATCATGGCAAACGTCAGTTCGTTTTGATGCCAAGGGCGATATATAGGTTCACGTTTGAAATAATTTAACGTATCGTGCATCCAACCCATCATCCATTTTTGTCCGAAACCCAACCCGTTTTCATAAGTCGGGCGCGACACTTTAGGCCAAGAGGTGGATTCTTCCGCGATGGTAACTATGTCTGGAAATTCGCGGTAAACGGTTTCGTTAAATTCTTTCAAGAATGAAATAGCTTCGAGGTTTTCTTTACCACCCTGCTGATTAGGCACCCATTCGTTCTCTTTTCTGGAATAATCTAAATACAACATAGACGCAACGGCATCTACGCGAAGCCCATCAATATGATATTTCTCTAACCAAAATATTGCATTACTGATTAGAAAAGAACGCACTTCATTACGCCCGTAATTAAATATGTAACTCTTCCAATCAGGGTGAAATCCCTTACGTGGGTCGGCATGTTCGTACAAGTGTGTGCCGTCAAAATAAGCTAACCCATGAATATCCACCGGGAAATGCGAAGGCACCCAATCTAAAATAACACCAATACCAGCCTGATGAAATTTATCTACTAAATACATAAAATCCTGAGGCGTGCCGTAGCGGTTACTCGGCGCATAATAACCCGTTATTTGATACCCCCACGAGCCATAAAAAGGATGTTCCATAACAGGCATTAACTCTACGTGCGAATATCCCATTTCTTTGACGTAGTTCACTAATTGCTCCGCCATTTCTGTATAGCGTAAAAAGCGACCACCTTCGTCTTGCAATTTTTTCCAAGAGCCAAGATGTACTTCATAAACATTATACGGGAGTGGTTTGCCTTCCGACTGTTTGCGTTGTTGCATCCAATCTTTATCCTGCCAGTGATAATCCAAATCCCAAGTTATTGAAGCCGTACGTGGAGGTTCTTCCATGAACAAACTATAGGGGTCAGCTTTTTCGATACGAAAATTTTGATATGTACGTATATTATATTTATACACTTCGCCTTTTCCGATTCCTTCGTAAAATCCTTCCCAAATGCCTGAGCCATCCCAACGTGCTTGCAACGGATGTGTACCAGTATTCCAATTATTAAAATTTCCCATTACAGAAACATCCAAAGCAGTTGGCGCCCAAACAGCGAAGTAAGCTCCTTTTTTGCCCTCATGTTCAACGAAATGGCAGCCTAATTTTTCGTATATGCGATAGTGTTTGCCAGCTGCAAATAATTGAATATCTTGTTCAGAAAATAGACTAAAGTGTTGCATGATTATTATTTTTGCTGATGCGAAAGTAGGCATTTTTATTAAAATATTTTGGATATGACTTTTCAAAACGACTTAGTATTTGCACAAGAACAAGATAACGCAGATTCATTATCTGGATTCAGGCAAAAATTTCATTTTCCGAAGACTCCTTCAGGAAAAGATTTTATTTACTTGACTGGCAACTCTTTGGGCTTACAGCCCAAAGCTACGGCGGCATATTTACAGCAAGAGTTATCCGATTGGCAAAACTTAGGTGTAGAAGGACATTTCAGGGCAAAAAATCCTTGGAAAGATTACCATGAATTTCTAACCGATGCGATGGCGCGTGTTGTTGGCGCAAAACCTATTGAGGTAGTTGTGATGAATAACCTTACGGTAAACTTACATTTACTGATGGCTTCATTCTATCGTCCAACGGCAAAACGTTATAAAATTTTAATAGAAAACAATCCATTCCCTTCTGATGAATATGCTGTAAAATCTCAGATACAATTTCATGGATATGATGTTGAAAAATCTTTGATAAAATTGCCTCAACGCGGTAATATTTCATATTTTTTTATGGCTGATATCGAACAATGTATTAGGCAACATGGCGAAGAAATCGCACTCATCTTGATAGGCAATGTTAATTATTTAACAGGACAAGCGTTTGATATGCACCGAATTACAACACTGGGGCACAGCTTTGGCTGCCAAGTTGGTTTCGATTTAGCTCATGGCGCAGTAAACTTATTGATGAATCTACATGATATTGGCTGCGATTTTGCTGCTTGGTGCAGTTATAAATATCTGAATGCTGGACCAGGCGGACCAGGCGGAGTTTTTGTACACGAGCGACACGCAAATGACGACACCTTGCTGCGATTTGCCGGTTGGTGGGGACACGATAAATTCACTCGATTTAATATGCCACCCGATTTCAAACCATTAGCCGGAGCTGAAGGTTGGCAGTTGAGCAACCCATCCGTATTTGCATTGGCTGGATTGAAAGCATCGCTCACACTTTTTGATGAAACTACAATGTTATGCTTACGCGAAAAATCAATAAAGCTGACTGCATATCTTTATTATCTAATAATGTCGCTTTCTGATGATAGAATATTCATTCTAACGCCGGAAAGCCCAAATGAGCGTGGTGCACAACTTTCCATCGCCATCAAAGGTGTGAAAAAATCAATCATTGAAACATTATCAGCAAATGGCGTAATTGCTGATTGGCGCGAGCCAAATGTAGTGAGAATAGCAGCCGTGCCGATGTATTGCTCCTATGAAGATGCTTGGCAATTCGTAGCAGTGTTGAAAAAGGTATTATAAAAAGTTATATGTTTGTACAATAAAAACACATAATTTATTATTTACACATTCGTTATATCAAAAAAGTAATATGAATAAAATAATTTTATTGTGCTTCGGGCTGACTGTTTTGCTAATAAGCAATGTACAGTGCCAGTTTACCAAAAGTGTTGGAAAGAACATTGACAACCTCAATGTTTTTCCGCTAAGTGATGAGCTTGCATTGGGAAGACAGACCGTTAATGAAATAGAAAAAAATCCTGCAAAGTTTCCTGTTCTACCAATGCAAGGAAATGAAGAAGTGTATCGTTACGTTAATGGTATCCGCGATAAAATTCTAAATACAGGCAGAGTGGAACATAGCAAAGAATTTAAATGGGATATAAAAATCATCAAAGATGATAAAACCCTGAACGCATTTTGTACACCTGGCGGGTACATTTATATCTATACTGGTTTGATAAAATATTTGGATAGCGAAGACCAGTTAGCCGGTGTGATGGGACACGAAATTGCACATGCTGCACGCCGACATTCTACAAAGCAGTTAACGAAAAGTTATGGTTTGCAAGTAGTTACTGCGGTAGCTTTGGGGCAGGCAAGCCAATCGCAAGTTGCACAAATTGCACAAGGCTTGGCTGGGTTGAGTTTCAGTCGTAATGATGAAAAAGAAGCTGACGAATACTCTGTAAAATATCTTTGTGCTACAGATTATAATGCTGCCGGATGTGCAGGTTTTTTTAAAAAAATTGGCAACAGCGGCTCTCCTCCTGAGTTTTTAAGTACCCATCCTAACCCAAATAATCGTGTTCAAAATATTGAGCAACTCGCAAAACGCTGTGCCGGAAAAGCAACGCGAGTAACTGAGTATCAACGAATTAAGAGTTTACTAAAATAACAATTTTAATATAATATCACCTTTAGTACTTTGGGTGCTTGCAGTTCGGCCTGAAACCATACATGGTAAATCCCTTTTGGCAAATTGTTCATGTCGAAAGGTATTATTCTTTGGTTTTCGTTGCAGGTTTGGCGAGCAATAACATTACTCAATGAGTTTGTAATATATACATAACCTGAAATTTTGTTGTCACCCAAATCAATATACAACTCGCCATTTGTAGGGTTCGGGTAAGCCAATATTTCATGTAATTCATTTCCTAAGTTAAAATTAAAATTGAACTCTCCACCTTCCAAACTATTATTGATGGTAACTGAATAATCCTCAACTTCGCCATTGGTAAATGTTTCGCAAGCATCGGGATAAGCATCGCGTTTCATACTTATTCGCATTGTAGTTGTACCAATCTGAGCATCAATGGGAACAGTTAAACTTTCTGTGACAGAAGCTAACAATGTTCCATTTGCAGGTGCATTTAATATGTTTGAAATGACAATTTCATTGTTTTCATATACCCCGTTTTTGTTAAAATCAATCCATACGCGCCAATACTCGTTGTAGGTCGTCCAGCTAAAAGCTGAAGAAAGTATTATGGGAGTAGCTACACCTTTTACCAGATTAATATTAAAATTTTTAAAATCTGAATATTGTGTTTTGCTCGAAGCATTATCTATATTATTGCATTGCACACGACCAATCCATTCCAACCAAGGCGAAGACGCTTGGCTGGCGCAGTTAGATGAAATTGTAGTTGTATCAGGTATTGAACAAGTTTGTGGCGGTATCACTTGAATAGTAGTTGTACAGTTGGTATTATTGCCATCACGAATAGTTAGATTCAAAGTACCATTACTGATAGGCAGCGGACCTACAAATTTTTGTTGCCCGTAATTTCCAGTAACGCTTGTACCATTAATTATCGTCTGCCAAAAATTACCAGTAACTTGCCCATTTACATTCAGGTTAAATGTAAACACATCGTCAGCACTATTTTCAGGTGTATTATTATCCAAACATATTATGCTATTTGTTGCTGCTGTAATGGTACATATTGGCGGGTTAGTTGAGCTACCCACAACGGCTTCATCATCTTCAAGTGGTATTTGAGAAAAATTGTTATTTGGAGCAGAATCAATATCTTGTTGCAGAACACTTTGCACCTGACATAAAAATGCAGGAAGGGTTGTTTGAAGTGTAAATAAATTGAGTGTAAGTGTAGCAGTTTCGTTAGGTTGCAAGCTGCTGATTTCCCAATTTTTTGTGCCTCCGTTGAAATTACCTCGCGAAGCACTCACACCACTAAACGCTAATCCACTTCCTGGAAATGGGATATTAATGCGAATATCATTTGCTGTGCCTTGCCCTTTATTGACAATCGTCATCGTGTAATCTACGTGAGTATAAATTGGAGGTTGTGAATTACTTACCGTCATATTTAATTCCAAATCAACCGGGTCAGTTGAGTTTGAGCCTCCACCATTATTATTACCATCACTATTTTTAATTACTTTAAACTTACGAATAATCGGTATTGCTCCAGCGAACTCTGGGCTACCGTGTTGCGTAGCAACGATAGTAACTTCGGAAGGTATGCCTTGCAGCGTTACTATATTTCCGCTGAGTGATGCTGCACCATCTACAACGTAATAATTAATAGGTAAACCTGAAGATGAATACGCATTTAATGCAAAAGGTGCATCGGTGGTGAGTTTTGCAGGTATGGTATCAAATGTGATGAATTGGCTGTTGCCATCGCAAATAGGATAGATATATTTTTCTTTTACTGTTGATAACCCTAAGGGGTCAGTAACAGTTAGTTTAATTACATACCAATATGTATTTACATTATCACAAATTCGAGATAAGAGTTGCGTGGCTACCTGTGGCAAATTAAATTGCGGGTCAGGATGCCCATGATTATTATGATAAAACGTGGTCTGCCAATTATATGAAAGTTGCCCCGATGGATGTTCTGCATCGGTGACGGTTGCGCTCAAATTAAGCATTGGTCCAAACAGCGATGGATAGGTATTAAAATTATCAATACTTGTAGATTGAATAATCGGCGGTGTATTCCGCAGTGATACCGTTATATCATCCTGATTGGCTTCCATACCCGGGTCGCGTACAACAAGTGTTACTTCAAAATTTGTGGGTATGGAGGAAGGATTGATAAATGTATGCACAGGATTTTTTTCTGTGCTGGTTGTGCCATCGCCAAAATTCCAGAAATACGTCAGCAGGTCCCCATTTTGGTCAAACGATTGGTCGCCATAAAATTGAACAGTAAGTGTATCATTCGGAGAGTATAAAATATTGGCACTAGCCTTTGCTACGGGTTGCTGGTTGTTACTGCCGTTGTTATACACAATCTTGCGAATTTCATTTGGAAACTTTGCATACCAAACACCACCTTCGGTTGGGTGTGTGCCGATATAAACGATTGCGCCGCCATTTGATTTAAACTCTCTAACGAAAGTCGGATTATGATTGAAATCAAACCCGAAAGCTTTTATCCATTGCCCACCAAAGTCTGCATGAAAATATACATTTTGATACTCCGCAGGAAAGTTGTTATTGTTATACCAAAAGCCGCCTACAGAAGCATTACCCTCAAACGGCGTTCCCGAAAAATTCCAGTTGCCTAATGGCGTTACTTGTCCGTTAATGTTACCACGTGGAGTATTCACACGCCAATCTACTTTTGGCAATACATGGTTTTGCGGAATGTAGGCTGCATTGTTGTAGGTCGTCTGAAATGTCATACCTTCGTATCGAGGCCAGCCAAAATTTTGCCCCCCTTGCGTACACACGTCCAACTCTTCATCTGTATTCCAGCCCACATCGCCGATATACAAAATTCCTGGATTTCCGGCTGCCGGATTGCTACTGCCTGTACCTGGCTTTCGACAAAAGCGAAATGGATTTCTAAACCCTGTTGCCCAAATTTTTGATTGCACGGAATTTGGAGCATTAGGCTGATAAAAAGGATTTGAAGGAATTCCTAAACCAGTGTTGGGGTCGATACGCAAAATTTTTCCGCTGTATGAGTCTAAAACTTGTGCGCGGTACGCACCAATATTGTGATTCAAAGGTAAGATTCCATCTGCGATTGCTTGCGAAAAATAAGTATCGAAACCACTACCCTGATCGGTATAATCGTAACTTGCGCCATCGCCCATAGCAACTAATAGGCTACCATCGGCACCAAACAACAAACTACCAACACCATGCGATTCATGCAAAATAGGCATTCCTGTTTGGGGAGTTGCCCCTATTAATACTTTTCGAGAAGTGTAATCTGTTGAATTGAAATTGTCAGACGAGCGTGCGGTATAGCGCGTTACTCTGCCAATGGTTGCAGAATAGTACAAATTAGCTTCTGAGTTGTATTGTTCTGTACCAGCATACAATAGATGATGCCTATCTACCACGTAACACAAATAAAAATAACCATTGGTAACAAAGTTTGGATCTAAAGCAAAACCAACCAACCCGAAAGCACGCCAATCACCAACCTCATCGCTTATATCAATTAGCGGGATGGTTTGTTTAATACCATTTTTAATAATCCAAACTTTACCTGATTTTTCAGCAACATACATTCTGCCATTGGTATCCCAAGTAAAGGCTGTGGGCTGATTAAAATTATCAGAAACCAAAACGTCATTAAACCCATTTGGTTGGGCGAATAGATTAGTTGAAATGAACATAGCTATGGATGCACAATATATCCAAAAGCGAAAAGCAGGAGGCGTTCTCATAATACCTTTATAAGCGTATAAGTAATAGTAAGTTGTAAACGGCCTGGAAGGATGCACAAATATATAAATATTTTTTACTTTTGGACGGATAAATGGCAACTAATTAAATGGTTTTGTTTATGATAATATTTTACACAACTGATATTCGTAATAATTTAGCGATATTATCGGATGATGAGGCGCAACATTGTACACAAGTTTTACGAAAAAAAATTGGTGACACAGTTGTTGTGGTTGATGGCAGTGGTGGTTGGCATGAAGGTATAATTCAAACTTTTGATAAAAAAAATGTAGTAGTAACCATTCAAAAAACAATACCTGATTACGGTAAACGCAATCACAGATTGCATATCGGTATTGCACCGACGAAAAACATAGAACGCTTCGAATGGTTTTTGGAAAAAGCTACCGAAATTGGAATTGATGAAATTACACCTTTGCTCTGTCAGCGCAGCGAGCGCACCATTATTAAGCTAGAAAGGTTACAAAAAATTCTCGTTTCTGCAATGAAACAAACACTGAAAGCCTATTTGCCTCAACTACATCCTTTGACGAAATTTAATAATTTTGTTGAAGAAAGCGGCAGGTTGCAATACACAAAACTGATTGGATATTTAGACGAAAATCAACCGCAACATATTAAAAATGTGTATCAATCTGGAAAGCCAGCCCTGGTGTTAATTGGTCCTGAAGGTGATTTTACAACCCAAGAAATTGCTTTCGCAAAAACGCATGAGTTTAGTGGTATTAGTCTAGGAAACAGTCGTTTACGTACCGAAACTGCTGGTGTTGTGACTTGCCAAGCAATCAATTTTATAAATGATAAATAATGCTCAAATCCAACGGACAACGCTGCCCTTTGGCGACTCAGAAACTTCCAAGATATGTTCAAAATATTCTCGAATTGTTTCGATATGCGAGATAATATAAATTTGCTTGAAGTCATGTCGTAAGGTATTAAATGCCGTTAGAATTTCATTGCGCCGTTCCTCATCTTGGCTGCCTAATATTTCATCGAAGGCTAAAAAATTTATCGCCGACTGGTTGCCATTCATTTCGCCTATGGTCTGTGTCACCGCAATTCTCAAACACAGGTTTGCCAAATCTTGCTCACCACCCGAATAGCGCGCGATGGGGTACTCAATACCATTATCTGTAATGTGAAATCTAAAATCTTCATCCACCAAAATATTTTCATACTTGCCATTGGTAATACGGTTAAATAGCTGCCCGGCATAAGTGGAAATTGAAGGGCTGACACGCTCCAAAATTTCGATTTTGAATCCGTCAAACACTTGCAAAAGTTGACCTAAAAGACCAATTTCAGATTTCTTTTCTTGAATAACTTTCAGGTGTTTATTATGTTGTTCAATTTCATTTTTTATATTAAGTTGTTGATTTTCAACATCTTTTAAAGCTATAAATGTTGTATTTAATATGGTAGTTTGCTCCAACACTTGTTGATGCAATAGTTCTTTTTCTGTTTTTAATCTATTGAATTTTTCAATATCAAATTGCAAATCTGACAATGTAGCTATTTCTTGTTCAACACATTTTTGCCCATTAACCAATCTCAAATTTGCTTCTTCTCTTGTTTTAAGAAGTTCAGGCAAAGTTTCTACTTGTCCTTCTTTTTTGATGTAATCAAGGTACTGCGGTTGATAATTTTCCACCTCAGATTTTAGCATTTGAAAAGCATCCAAATCGAAATTTTCTACCCGCAAGGCTGCGATGCGAGAAGTTACTTCTGTATGTCGTTGTTGTAAAATTTTTTGTTGCTCCAATTCAATCAGCAGTTGATTTTCTTGAGACTGAATAGTTGCCAGTTTATTAAGTGATTCCTTCAATAACTTTTCAGCATCATTTCTTTTTTGGACCCACGTTTTATTAGTTTGATTATATTTTTCAATCATCTGATTAACTGTCGTCAATGCTGAAGTTTGGCTAATATTTAATTCATGCGAGAGGTGTTCAACAACAACATTGTAT
>JAGOHC010000084.1 GCA_017996375.1 Saprospiraceae bacterium
CTGCTCCACGTACCTGCATTGACGAGCAGCTCGCGTGGCACAATGCGTGGCAACAGCGCAAAACCCACCGGATCGCTAAAAGCGCGAATAATACCGCCCAAAAACATAATTGCATAAATACCATAAATGATTACACTGAGTGGATATGCTGCAAACGTGCAGTCTAAGGTTATCACTAAAAGTGCAATGGTGAATACAACATAGCCAAAATAACATACCAACAGCAACTTTCGCTTTTCGTACAAATCTACGATATGCCCAGCGTACAACGCTAATGCTAATGCCGGTATCAACTCTGCTAAAAAAACATTGCCGAGCACCAATTCATTTTCAGTAAGTTCATACAACCGCCACCCTAACAACACAGGCGGCAGCGATAACGCCATAGTGATAAAAAATCGCGCAAAGAGATAGTATTGAAACTCCGATTCGCGCAAAGCAGCATACGGCGACATCTTGTCGGTGATCATAATAATATGTTATAAATTGAACTCATTTTTCAAATGTAGAGAATATTTTTAACTTCAAAATATTTTTTCAGGTAGTTTTGTACGGTAAAAATTAATCTTCTCAATCCATTCAATATTTTCATTTTTTTAACAAAATAGTAACAATGAACTGCATCATTATTACCGTCGGAGATGAAATTCTCATCGGACAAATCGTAGATACCAACTCAGCATGGATGGCGCAGCAACTCAATTTGCAGGGATTGCGCGTTTCGGAAATCATTTCTGTAAGCGACACGCACCAAGCTATTATGAGTGCGCTGGCAGCGGCACAAAAAAATGCCGATATTGTACTAATGACAGGCGGACTAGGACCTACCAAAGATGATATTACCAAAAAAGCGATTGCCGATTATTTCGGGGTGGGGATGTATTTCCATGAGCCAACTTGGGAATGGATACAGTCTATTTTTCAACGGTTGAAACGACCCGCAAAAGACATTCAGAAAGTACAGTGCCTCATCCCCGATAACGCCACGCCGCTACACAACAAAATGGGCACGGCTCCAGGTATGTGGTTCGAGTCTGACAATACAGTTTTGGTAGCAATGCCCGGCGTGCCGCACGAAATGAGATACCTCATGGAATACGAGGTGTTGCCACGTTTACGCAAACAATTTAGTGGCGTACCGGTGGTGCATCGCAATATTATGACTGCTGGTGCCGGCGAAACAGACATTGCCGAGCGCATCCGTACCGTTGAGGATGCATTACACGAAAGTGTAAAATTGGCTTATCTGCCTGCATTGGGCGAGGTACGCTTGCGCTTCACGGGTGTGCATGAAGATGCAACGTGGTTGAACAATTACTTGAATGAGCAAGTACAACAAGTGAAAAAATTGATTCCCGAATTAGTTTATGGATATGACAATGACACCTTAGAAACAGTTGTGGCGGCACTACTAATGCAACAGCATAAAAAGTTAGCTTCCGCCGAAAGTTGTACCGGTGGTTATCTTTCACATCGGATAGTTGCTCATGCAGGCGCATCTACTTATTTTTTGGGCGGTGTGGTTTGTTACGTTGATGAATTGAAAATGAAATTATTAGGTGTTAAAGAAAGCACCCTTGCAACGTTTGGTGCAGTAAGCGAGCAAGTAGTTACAGAAATGGTAAACGGCGCATTACAGCACCTCAAGGCTGATGTTGCCGTAGCGATTTCGGGCATTGCAGGACCAAACGGTGGTACGCCTGACAAACCCGTCGGCACAATTTGGATAGCTGTGGGAGATGTCAATACTATCAAAACCTTGCTGTTGAAAGGAAGAACGGAACGGCAACAAAATATACATTATGCAACTACGGTTGCGCTGAATATGTTGCGAATTTTTCTGATGCGTTAATGAGTTGCTTCGCAAATACGATTATACGCCTGCAGAGGTTTTGTGAATATAAAACGTGTTCTGCTAATATAACAAAACAAACCCAGGGCATATTTTAAATATTTTCATTAGCTTTGCTTGCGTAATGATATAATAATTATACGTATGCGTTTCCTGATTTTTGCCACCGTTTTACAATTTTGTTTTGCGCATTTTTGCGCTGCACAAACCACCACGCCAGCACCACCACAACAGCAACCTATCATCATAAAAAATGCTACTATCCATGTCGGCGACGGGCAGCTAATTCCTAGCGGTACAATCATCTTTGACAAAGGAAAAATTACCCACGTATTAGCCACTACGCAAGCATTACCCAATATGAGCAATGCAAAAGTTATAGACGCTACAGGCAAACACGTCTATCCTGGGTTAATAGCTCCGGTTACTTCGTTAGGGCTGGTAGAGATAGAGGCGGTACGCGCCACACGCGACTTACAAGAGGTGGGTACATTCAATACTAACGTGCGCTCGTTAATTGCCTACAATGCAGAATCGGTGGTGATACCCACTGTAAGAAACAACGGTGTGTTGTTGGCACAAATCGCTCCACAGGGCGCGGTTATTTCGGGTCAGTCGAGCATTGTACAATTAGACGCATGGAACTGGGAAGATGCCGCCTACAAAACGGATGACGGTGTGTTTTTAGATTTCCCTAACCAATACCAATATACAGGGTGGTGGGCGGAGCCGGGCACTACCAAGAAAAATGATGGCTACAACGAAACACTCAACAATATAAAATCTTTTTTTGTGGAGGCACAAACATACGCAAAAAGCACGTCTGCGCCAACCTCTAAAAATTTGAAGTTAGAAGCTATGCGTGGCTTATTTGACGGCAGCAAAAATTTATACATCCGCGTAAATAGTGCACAGGAAATTATGAGTGCTGTATTGTTTGGGAAAGCATATGGCATCACACCAGTCATTGTAGGTGGATATGATAGCTGGCTGGTGGCTGATTTCTTGAAAGAAAACAATGTACCTGTCATATTGGGTGCAACCCAAAATTTGCCTTCGCGCGAGGGAGATGATATTGACCAACCTTTCAAGATAGCTGCTGCGCTTCAGCAAGCAGGTGTGCTATATTGCTTTAGCAATGACGATCGCTCCTGGCAGCTTCGTAATTTAGCATTTCAGGCAGGGCAAGCTGTTCCGTTTGGTATAACGAAAGAGGAAGCACTAACTGGATTGACGCTTAGCGCAGCAAAAATATTAAAAATTGCTGACCGCGTAGGCAGTTTGCAAGTGGGCAAAGATGCTACACTTTTTATCTGCTCTGGCGACGTTCTGGATATGCGGACGCATCATATCTCACAAGTTTTTATTCAAGGAAGAATGGCTGAAATGGACGACAAGCAACAGGTGTTGTACCGCAGGTATAACGAAAAATATAACAAGAAATAATCCAATCCGTTGTTTTTTAAAAACGGTAATTTTGCTTATTGGCGCAATTATTTCTCACTTTGCTTTTCCATCTAAACACAATAATTGATTCATAAAAAAGTCCACGTTATACACGTCATATACTTCGTAGCCGGTACTCCAATCTACGCGAATTTGATCTATTTCGCTCGTTCTTAACCGTTTTTCATCATCTAACAAATACTTTGCTTCGTAGGTGGTAATACCTTTTACGGCATCTACTTTTCCTAAATCTGTTTGGATATTTTTTAATTGAATCATCTCTTTGTTGAGCAGTATAATAGAGAAGGTACTGCCTTTTTCTAACATACCATACTCTTCGGGTCCGGGTGCGGTTTTGGAAGCAATCTCAAAAACACAATTCAATAAAATAGTGCCATTGGATACCGCCGAAAGGTAGGCTTCGCAACGCAGATACTCACGCTCTTTCAAGTAGGGCCGCAATTTTTCGTCTGTATAACTTATTAGGGGTTCTGCGGCGAGGTCAGTTTTGCTTTTCCCTGTAAACTCATCTGTTGTGCGATTAGCAACCAAGCAGTTGTAAGGAGGTGGTTCGAGCATGAGGTCGCGTGCAGGTTCAAATTGGACTACGGTGCCATCAATTGTTTTTTCGGAGGGTTGCGTTTTTGCGATAGCATTGGCTTCCTTTTGTCGCGCTTTTTCCATCTTTGCCATAGCTTTGTCGCGTTTCTTTTTAGAAACGTCAATGAGTGCTGCCATTTTTTTTGCATTTTTGGCTGCTTGTTTTTTATACTTCTTCGCGGCTGCCTCAGCTGCTTTTGCGGCATCTACTTTTTGCTCTAAGTCTTCGAGTTGTTTGGGGTCAATCAACTTGTCACTATTGTAAGCATCGTTGAGTTCATCTTCCGCCAATACGCGAGCATAAATAGCTTCGCGTTCGGCTTGTTTGGCGCGTTGCTCCTCAATAGTAGCTTGCTCGGCGAGTTTAATAGCTTGCTGCTTTGCTTGCTGCTCCTCTCGCTTGGTCTGAAGGGCATCACGCTTCTTTTCTGCTTCTGTTTTGGGTGGTTGTTTTACCTTGTTATTTTTTTTGTTCTTATCACCTTTGGGTGTGTTGATTTTATATTTTTTTTCATCGCCAGCTTCGTAATACTTCCAAGAGCCGTCCGGAAATACAACTACTTTTTCGCCAAGTTCGTTTGTCTTGATAGTTTGCGCCCAAGTGTTTATGGGGGCGTAAACATTGAATAATAAAAAGAAAATAAAAAGATACTTTTGATTTAACATAAGCTTAAAAATTATTACCAAATAGGACGCACAAATTTATACATTTATTGTAATATGCAATGCGTTGCAGAGGCTTTCAAAGCCCCAATCCTTCGAGTTCGTCTTCAGATGCTGGTTTGGAGTGGTATTGTTGTTTATAAAATATTCTTTGTTTTTGCCTGTCAATAATCAGTTGTGCCAATCCGATATGTGGAGGTTGCTCTGCCGTTGGCAAAAGAGCAGCATTGATGTGGTGTTCCAACACATCCAAGCGGTACATGAGGCTCAACAAATAATCCATGCGCGTTTCCATAAGTTGTGCAACTCGCTGCGACAGCATGGCTAAAAGTTGTTCCTCTGTGAGGATAGCTTCCGTAGTGGCAGGTACGATGTCAAAATCTGCTGCGAGCAGCGAAGCAGTTTGTGAAACAAGAGTCGTTCTGTCAGGTGGCGGTGTATTCAAGTTGCGATAAAAATAGGTTGTTTGAACTTTAAAATTTCTTCTATATACTGACGATTGTTTGCCAATCGGGGTACTTTGTGTTGCCCGCCGTATTTCCCTTTTGATTTCAACCACTCGTGAAAAGTGCCTTTAGGTAATACGTGCAAATGCAACTGCTCCAGTGCCAATTCTCCGAATCGCTTGGCTTCGTAATCAGAATTGAGTTTTTGCAAATTTGCGTCCAACGTTTTTGCGAAGCAATTGACATCCGATGGTATTTTATCAAACTCAATCAGCCATTGATGGCTTCCTTTTCCTTTCTCCGAAAAATATATAGGCGCAACGGTATAGTCGGAAACAATAGCATCTAATTGCTGGCAGGTTTCGCCAATGGCGGCATCTGTATTTGCCACCATAACCTCCTCCCCGAAGGCATTAATATATTGTTTAATACGTCCGGTTATTTTTATTTTGTACGGCTGCGTTGCCGTAAATACAATAGTATCGCCGATGAGGTATCGCCACAATCCGGCATTAGTACTGATAACCAGAGCATAATTTTCGCCCACAGTTACCTCTGCTAACGGCACTGCTCTTGGATGTTCGGCATACCATTCGCTTTGCGGTAAAAATTCAAAAAACATACCATTGTTCAGTAGCAATAGTAGGTCGTCTTCTTTGTCGTTTTGTATGGCAAAATACCCTTCAGTAGCATTATATACTTCGATGTATTGGATATGGGGCGAAGGCAAAAATTGCTCAAATTGATGCTGATAGGGTTCAAAACCCACTCCGCCGTGTATGTAGGCTTGCAGACGAGGGAATATCTCTAAGATATTCGTTTTTCCAGAAAGTTCTAATAATTTTCTGAACAATACTACCGTCCATGTAGGCACACCACCAATCAACACCATATCTTTTTCGTTGATGAGTGCCTGTGCCATGCGTTCAATTTTTTGGTCCCAATTATTCATGAGCGCAATATCTAAACTCGGGGCAAAAAATGGGCGGGCAATGGTAGGCAAATGCTGTAACATGATTGCCGACACATCGCCGATATTCGTTTCTGGAAATTTATCGTAACGGCTCCATGAGCCACCCATAATGAGGCTCTTTCCATCGAAGATGGCGGCATCCGGTAAGTTGTGATAAAGGAGTGTGGACACATCCCAATTTCCGCGAATGTGGCACTCTCGCAAGTTAGGCATGGATACGGGTATGAACTTACTTTTGTCGTTGGTCGTTCCTGACGATTTAGAAAACCACTTCACCCGACCACTCCAGAGTACATCCCGTTCCCCGAGCATCATGGCGTTGATGTATGGCTTGAGCGATTCGTAATCTTGTATAGGAACATTTTTCGCAAAGGTAGTGTAACTGTCAATATCTTTATAGTTGTGTTGCCTGCCCCAACGGGTATGTGTCGAAGATTGTACTAATCTTTGTAATACAGTTTGCTGTACTTGATGCGCGTGTTGCATGAAGTGAGCGATTCGACGGTATCGCCATCGAAAAAAATGTCGCATCATACTATTTAGCAATACACTCATCGTTAGGCGAAGGTAGCAATTCTATTTCAAAATAACCATAACAGCCATCTTTAATAAAAAATAACGCCTGTTTTGAAACCGTATTATATGTTTAATGCCACAGTATATTAAACTTTCATCATAAGCTCATGTTATTTTTGTACATTTGTAACGCTTTATTTTTTATTGCCTTACAAGCATTATAAATATAATACTATGCGAATTGCATTGATAGCCCATGATGGCAAAAAGCCTGAAATGGTTTCGTTCGTTCTCCGGTTGAAGCACTTGTTGGAAGACGCTACGATTTATGCAACAGGCACTACTGGGGGGCATATTGAGGAGGCGGGTTTTGATGTAATCAAATTACTGTCCGGTCCCATCGGTGGCGATGCACAAATTGCAGCGTTGGTAGCTACTCGACAGATAGACTTGGTGATATTTTTTCGTGACCCACTCGACAAACATCCCCACGAGCCAGATGTGCAAATGTTGATGCGGCTATGCGATGTACACAATATCCCGTTGGCAACAAACCCTGCAGCAGCACGCTACCTGCTGAACGCCATGATAGCTGAACGCTCCGAAAACGACCATTAGTTTTTACTTTTATTGAAACATTTTTCATGCACCCAACTTTTTATCAACTTATTGTTGCAGATATTCGCCAAGAAACCAAAGATTGCGTTTCGATAGCTTTTGATGTACCTGAACATCTGACCGCACGATACAGCTTTACGCAAGGGCAATATTTGACGCTAAAAACAAACATCAACGGAGAGGAAGTGCGCCGATCGTATTCGATATGTAGCAGCCCCAACGACGGCGAATTGCGCGTAGCAGTCAAGCAAGTAAATGGAGGTAAATTCTCCACATTTGCTAATACACAACTGCGCATCGGCGATGTTTTGGATGTGATGACACCGGTAGGCAAATTCTTTACACCTCTCCATATAGCTAATCGTAATAATTATGTTGCTTTCGCTGCCGGTAGTGGCATTACCCCGATATTTTCCATTATGAAAACCGTTTTACTAAATGAACCGGAAAGTTCCTTCACACTTTTTTATGGCAACAAGTCAACGGAGAGCATCATTTTCAGAGAGCAAATAGAAGCACTTAAAAACCGATTCCTCAACCGATTGTCGGTGCATTACATACTAAGTAAGGAGGCGCAGAGCAGCCCACTTTTTAACGGGCATATCAATGCAGATAAGTGCAATAAATTTGCAAAAATATTTTTCACATCTGCCGATGTTAATGCTTACTTTTTATGCGGGCCGCTACCTATGATAGAAAGTGTTTCCGAAACCTTGCAAGCGCTCGGTGCACCTAAAAATAATATCCATTTTGAGCTATTCGATACGCATAATTTACCTAAAAAAACACAAACGGCAACACCGGATATCCCGCAAAATATTACCAGCCATGTTGCCCTATTTTTAGATGGGTTGCGGATTGATTTTCCCGTACCGCCCAACACAAATATCTTGGAAGCAGCGTTGGCGAATGGAGCAGATTTGCCTTTCGCCTGCAAAAGCGGTGTGTGTTGCACATGCAAAGCAAAACTCCTCGAAGGGCGCGTGAGTATGGAAGTAAATTACGGACTCGAACCCGATGAAATTAAAAACGGGTATATCCTCACCTGCCAATCCATTCCACTTACCGAAAATATCACTGTGAGCTTCGATGCTTAATAAATCAAGATAAAATTATTTTCCGTACATTTGCGACGAGAAAATTAATATACTTTTGAGCAAACAAACCTTACTGTTTATTGTCATTTGGGCAACCCTATCGGCGGCTAATGCGTTTGGGCAAGAACTCCCTTCCCTGACAGTCTCACAAGAAGGAGGTTTCTATACCGATTCTGTTAGTATTTCGCTCACATCGGCAGCGTTGGCTGATATTTTTTACACGCTCGATGGCACAAGGCCAACTTCAAAGTCACCTCGTTACAAAAAGCCAATTACCATAAAAAAAACAGCGGTGCTACGTGCTGTAGCCATTGCCTCACAGGGCAAAAGTATCCCTTACACGCATACATATTTTATCAACAAAATCCCGAGTAATTTCCCAACGGTATCCATTAGTGTTTCGCCGAGTTTATTATTTGGCGAACAACAGGGCATCATGCAAAAAGGCTTTCAGCCTACCTCTGGTTGGATGCAGTATGGTGCAAACTTTTGGAAAAAGAAAGAGATTGTTCCTAATGTAGAAATTTTTGAGCGAGATGGGCAATGTGTGTATAACAACCTTTCTGGATTACGCATTTTTGGTGGCATGAGCCGCACCTTCCCACAAAAATCAATGGTCATCACCGCCCGCAAACAATATGGGCAGAAATATATTAAGCACAGGCTGTTCGGCAAAGCTGGACTGAAGCATTTTAAGTACATTGTGTTGCGTAATGGAGGCAGCGATTGGGGACGCTCGCAGTTTCGAGATGCCTTCATGACTGATTTGGTTGCAGATTGGGATTTGGAACATCAAGACAAACGCCCTTGCCATGTTTATATCAACGGACAATATTGGGGATTGTATGACCTGACCGAAAAAATCAATAAGCGGTTTATTGCCGACCATTGTGATGTGGATAAAGATAGTATCGACTTGTTAGAACATCGCTCAACAGTAAAGGCTGGCGACAACGGCGAATATATCAAAATGTTGAAATATATTGTTGATAACGACTTGTCGGAGGAGCAGCATTATGCATATATCCAAAATAAAATAGATATTGATAATTTTATTAACTATCAGATTGCACAAATATATTTTGATAATCGCGATGCAGGCGGCAACATCCGCTTCTGGCGACCCCACCGCCCCTCAGGTAAGTGGCGTTGGATATTATATGACACCGATTTTGGCTTCGGGCTGAATTCGGCAAAAGCCTACCAATTCAACACCTTAGCATTTATGACCGATGCTAACGGTGGCGCGTGGCCCAATCCGTCGTGGAGTACATTCTTGCTTCGCAATTTATTGAAAAATAATAATTTCAAAAATAAATTCATTACCCGCTTTTGCGATCACCTCAACAGCAGTTTTCATGAAAGTGTAACATCCGCCTGTATAGAAAAGCACTACCACACATTATCCGATGAGATTGACCGACATCTTTCTCGTTGGCGGCGTACACATAAAGCGTGGGAAAAAGAGGTGGGCATTATGCGCTCCTTTGCTGCCAAACGCCCCGCATTTATGCGTCAACATCTACAAAATTATTTTCATTTGGGCGACACTCTTGCAATTACAGTAGCAGCGCAACAAGGCGGACGTGTACGCATTAATGAGTTAATCGCCGTTGATACAACTCCCTTTCGGGGAATATATTTTAAAGAAGCTACCATTACCATTACCGCGCAACCTCTTGCCGGATATACGTTTGTAGGGTGGGAAGGAGCAAGCATCGCAGCGTCACAAAAACAACAACGTAGACTATCATTAGCACTCAGCGAAGCAACAAATATTTATGCCAAATTTCAAAAAGCTACACACCCCTTAGCACAGCAAATCGTAATTAATGAAGTAGCTTGCAGCAACGCACTCACCGGCGATTGGGTAGAACTCTACAACGCATCATCTGAAACTATATCACTAAAAAACTGGATACTGTCTGACGGTAAACATGAATACACTTTACCCGACACTTTGCTTACAGCAGGTAATTATATTACGCTCGCAGAAGACACTGCTTTGTTCAAGCGCATATTTCCGAGTGCAACAGTTTTGGGAAACCTATCGTTTAACTTCAGTAAAAAACAGGAAAATATCATGCTTTATGCTAATAACGGCGCGATGATTGATAGTATAGGTTATCGGTTAGCACCTACAAATGCGAGTTTTTCATTAAGCCTAAAAACGCCCGACTTGGATAATGCGCGTTTAGCAAATTGGGAGGTACGCATTGGTAACGGTACGCCAAATAGTGCCAACGCTTTTATTGTAGAGAGCAGTACTGTAGCAGAGCGAATTTGGTGGATGCGCTTGGGTTGTGGTATTGCGCTATTGCTCATATTGGCGTTGTTGTTAGGCATAAAAAAATTCAGATAAAATTATTCCCAACCACTTATTTTGTTTGACGAATACATCATTGCTGTATTTCATAAACAAGTTGTTAATTTATAAATAATATGCAAGAAGATTTATTTAAGAAAATTGTTGCCCACAGCAAAGAATACGGGTTCATTTATCAATCAAGTGAAATCTATGACGG
>JAGOHC010000085.1 GCA_017996375.1 Saprospiraceae bacterium
CTTATCGGCATTATTTCGGGTGCATATGGGGGCGTGGCACTCTCAAAATATGTTACACCTTGGCTGATTCAGCTACCTGCGTTAATACCTTATGCCGACCAACTGGCGGTGCTGATTGTTGTATCACTCATAACCTATTTTTCGATAGTGTTAGGCGAGTTAGTACCCAAGTCAATCGCAATGAATAATCCCGAAAAAATAGCCATTGCCATATCACCATTCATAACGGTTTTTACAAAATTCACTAACCCGATTGTCAGTTTTTTGAGTATGTCCACCAAACTTTTTACTCGAATGTTTTTGATTAAAGAAAACGATGGCGATAAAATATCGGAGGAAGAAATTAAAACGATGATTAAGCTGGCAAATATTCAGGGAACAATTGAAACAAAAGAAAGCGAATTGCACCACAATATTTTCCGCTTTGCCGACCGCCGCGCCTATCATATCATGACGCATCGCAGCGATGTTACTTGGATTGACGTGCGTGCCACACAAGAAGAAATTGAGCAAAGCATTAAAGAAAGCGGTTATAGTAAGTTTTTAGTTTGTGAAGATGAAATTGAAAATGTAGTGGGTGTACTTACACTGAAAAGTTATATCGAAGCACAACAAAGCAAAGTGTTCAACTTACGTGAAATATTAGATGAGCCTTTTTACATTCCTGAAAATTTAACAGCATTAAAAATTTTAGAGCAGTTTCGCAAAAACCGCAACTACTTTGGTATCGTTGTTAATGAGTACGGTTCGCTTGAAGGCATCATAACACTTCATGATTTAACAGAAAATATTTTTGGCTACTTACCTGACGAAGACGAAGCAGAAGATGAAAGCCCAATTATCATTCGTGCCGATGGCTCGTTGTTGGTTGATGGCTCTGTACTGATTGATGAACTTTCGGAAATGGTGCACTTGGAGGCTTTCTTCGAAGATGATAAAGAATATTCTACTATTGCTGGTTTCGTTTTTGAAAAACTGAATAAAATTCCACATTCAGGTGATAACTTTGAGGAAGGGGAATATTCATTTGAAATTTTAGATATGGACAAAAGTAGAATTGACAAGATATTAATAACACGTAAGGATGCTGAAGTTTCGGTTCAACAACCAATTAGTACCGATAAAGTTGATTGATGAATATTCATAAAGAAGGATTAATATGTGGCAGGCATCCGGTGTTAGAAGCTATAAAAAATAACACACAGATTGACCGCATTTTGCTACAACAAGGTATGCGTGGTGAAGTAGAGCGCGAGTTTCGCCACATCTGCAAGGAGTATAATATCCCTACCCAATTTGCGCCAAAGCAAAAATTAGATTTCCTCGCAAAAAAGACAAACCATCAGGGCATTATTGCATTGACGGCTGCTGTGCAATATCATCATCTTGCCGATGTGCTGCCTTATTTATTTGAACAAGGTGTTACTCCCTTAATTTTAATGTTGGATGGAATAACGGATGTTCGCAACTTTGGTGCCATTGCCCGTTCTGCCGAAGTGTTCGGTGTACACGCTATTGTGATTCCACAAAAAGGCGCAGCACAAATCAACGCCGATGCCATGAAAACCTCCGCCGGTGCACTTAATAACGTAACCGTTTGTAGAGAAACAAGCATTTTGACGGCGGTAGAATTTTTGCAGCAAAGCGGAGTAGTGGTGTATGCAAGTGATTTGGAAGCAAAAAAAACTATTCATAGCATTAATTTTTCTATCCCTTGTGCTATTGTTATCGGCTCAGAAGGTGATGGCATTTCAAAGCCTGTGCAACGCGCTGCGGAAGAATTATTTGTCATTCCACAAATTGGCAAAACTGGCTCACTAAATGTATCGGTTGCTACAGGCATCATGCTGTATGAGGTGGCAAAAAATCGTATGTAGTGTTAATTGTACTATACAGTTTATTTTTTACAAACGAGTACTGTGAGTTCAAAATCTTCTACGCTTAATTCTCTCCTTTTTCAGAAGTTACAAATTAGATATAGTTTGTTTAATATATAAAAGAATGTTAATTATTTTGGCTCTAAATTCACTTTATTAGTTGGGGAGAATTCTTTAATTATCCAATAAAAGCTACTCTACAGGTGCGAACAAAAAGTTATCATATTTAAGAATAAAAATCTTTTTATTTTCAAAGTAATCAACAGGATTCAACTCCAAAGCGGCTTGCTTAGATGTGCGTTCAAAGTTAAAACTGGTGTGGATGCCGCGTGCTTTTTCCTTTTCTAAATTACCCTTGAAATCTAATCCATGATAGGATAAAAATGTGCCCAAATAAAGCGTGGCATCGTAACCCATAAATGCTTCGGTAGTAGGCGGTGCTTGTGTTTTTTCAAAAAATTGTTGCTGAAAGGCTTTTACGGTAACAGATTCATTATCAATGTAATACCCGCTGCTGACGTGTACTTGCAGACGAGAAAAGTAATCATATTCTACCTTTTCAAAATCCATCCATTGTGGCAGCCCAAATAGCACTATTTTTGTATTTTTAGACTGCAAGGCGTCCAGTTTTCGCATCAACGCATACACAAATTGTTCGCTCGACCATATCGGTACAACCACAGCAGTTGTTCTATTAGGTTTTATAAAGTTTGAAAAATCTGTCTTCCAAATGGCATCTGAATTATCGTCTAAAATCATTTGTTTTAATTTGGCACTACTCGAACCACGCTTTTTATAATATGAAAGTTGGCATTGGTCAATAGCTGCTAACTCAGACGATTTATTTCTGCTGATTAATATGATTTCATCATCGTCATAATTTTTGAGTACATAATGCATTATTCCGTCGCAATGGCTCTGCAAACTTGGCGTGCACTGAATATAATTTGGGTTATTGGTTGTTACTTCGTTACTTGCAATGTAAGGCGAAAAAAGTATTTTGTTTTCCGATTTTGCATAGTCAGCTAAAATAGTGGCTTGCGATTTTTTGTAAGGACCCACAAGCACATCTGCATTTTTAACAGCCGGATTAGATAATAATTTTTGCATATCGGCATCTTCCGTCTTAGTATCTAATACATTGACATTCAACTTTATAGCTTCATCTTTTAATAAATCAAGTGCGATATTTGCTCCTGCCCAGAAGTTTAATGCCCACTTTGAATTTCCCGTTTGGGGGTCATTGTTCATTGCTGAAAAAGGAAGTAAATAAGTAATGTTGTAAACATTTTTTTTGTAAGACGTTGAAGTATTCGGCTTTGTTGTTGGCGGATTATCAGTAGTGTTTGATGGCGGGGTTGTTGGATTTTGTGGTTTGGGTTTGTTCGGATTGTTATCTATTTCACTTCTGCGTTTGCGTTCCATGCGCCCCGTTTGCGGGTTATATACTTCTATGTATTCATCGCCATTTGTTGTGGAGGGGCGTTGTGGAGTCTTCCTTACTGGTTTAAAACTATCACAAGCATTGATTGAAAGTATAAGCAGCAAAATGAAAATCGGATTACAAAGTTTAATTTTCATATAACAGTATTACAGTAAATCGTTATCAAAACGTTGTGATTCTTCCTCTCGTCTGCGCCGTTCGTCTTTTGTCATTGTAAAAGTATCCACATTAAAAAATGGTTGTTTCGGTTGCTCAAGTGTGACGTAATCGCCCTCCTCATCCAGTTCGTCTGTTTCCAATTCTTCTTTAAAATAGTAAGATACAAAAATTCCTACTAACCCTCCCAATAGGTGACTCTCCCACGATATGCCTTCCTGATTGGGCATGATGCCAAAAAACATACCACTATATAATAATGTGATAATTGCTGCTAATATAACTGATTTTAAGTTGCGACGAAATACACCATTCCAAAAAACAAAAGCCACCATGCCATATACCACGCCGCTTGCGCCGATATGAAAAACAGAGCGCCCGAGCAACCATACCGCCATACCTGTCAAAAGATAAATCATAATAAATGCTTGAACAGCGACACTTCTGTAAAAGTACATGATGATTGTACCAACAACCAACAGCGGAATGGAGTTAGATAAAAGGTGCGAGATACTTGCGTGTACCAATGGTGCAAAAAATATTCCGCGCAGACCAACCCACTCGCGTGGATAGATTCCCCAATAGCCCAATTCGTGATAGGACAGCATCTGAAAAATATGTATCAAAAACATAACTACGACCAAATAAAAGGGCAGTTTAAAACTATCAATGATACGCTGATTATTATTTTCCATAAGAAAAATTTTTACTGATAGTAACGCTATTACTGATAACGTCGTTTCACTAATTTAATAAAATTTCGCGCCGTGTCAAACTTCGGATCGCTTAACCATTGATGCCTTTCAATAACTAACCGTACCAAAAAATTCTGTGCATCTTGAAATGAGTTGAAACTGTTTAAGCTGTGTAACGACTCTTCAAATACTTTGCTCTCGCCACCAAACAACAGTTTTGTATAAAGCAACTTGTCGTTTACCCCGATAACTTTTCGCAAATCAGTGATGGGTGCATTGCTCAGCTTATCTGAAATTTCATTCCCTTCTTTAAAATTAAACAACGCATTGTATTTTTGTTGAGCAGTGCTTTCTGCTCTTGATGGCTCAACAACTTTATGTCCCACTTCAACCTCTTGCTGTATAACTGGTGCATGAGCTGGCTCTACACTTATTTTCTCAATAATAACAGTTTCAGAAACAGCAACCGGAACTACTACTTTTGGTGTTGGTGCTACAGGAGGAGTTTCTATTGCAACAGGTGCAATTTTGACTGCAGTTTTTTTAGGATATTGAATATCAGTTTCTGCTTTTATCGGCAATGGCAAAAATTGCTCATACAGTTGTCGAATATACCCCAATATCAAGTCGCGCTCAATAGGTGAGATATGGTCAGCATCGGCAGCAATGGTTTGGTACAAATGATTGATTTTATCTAAAGTGAGTTTGGCTTGTTGTAAATTCATGGTATGCAATTGATTGGTAATGCGGAATAACTTTTTTATAAAAATATGGAAATATTTAACGCGGACAATATATATGATTATTATTTTTGATGCGAAATTAATATACTTATTGCATTTTTCAGTAGATAAACAATGGCGAATAGTAACAATTTTGCTGTATTATTGTTCTAAATTGCCAATTTCATACATAATTTATGTTCTTAGAACCACATTTTAGCGGTCAACGCAACGGATGGATTGAAGTTATTTGCGGCTCCATGTTTTCTGGTAAAACCGAAGAATTAATCCGCCGACTCAAACGTGCAAAAATTGCTAACCAGAAAGTTGAAATTTTTAAACCACAAATTGACACACGCTATGACACAATAAAAGTAGTATCGCACGACGAAAACTACGTTATGTCCACGCCAATTGATCATTCCTCAAAATTATTACTTTGTCAAGAAAACATCAACGTCATCGGTATTGATGAAGCACAATTTTTTGATATGGGATTAGTGGACGTTTGCCAACAGTTAGCTTTGCGTGGAATACGTGTTATCATTGCAGGATTAGATATGGATTTTCGCGGAAAGCCTTTTGGTCCCATGCCCGATTTATTAGCAGTGTCAGAATACATCACAAAAGTTCATGCCATTTGTCAGCATTGCGGAAATTTAGCTACCCATTCTTATCGTTTAATTGGCGATAGCACAACCGTTGTGTTAGGGAGCAAACAGCAATACGAACCGCGTTGCCGCACTTGTTATGATATGGGCAATATTCTTCAATTTAACAACCAGTAAATGTCTTCCTATAAATTAACACAATACAGCCATGGTGCTGGCTGCGGATGTAAGATTGCACCAAAAGTTTTGGATAGCATTTTACAACATCATTCTGATAAATTTCATTTCCCAAACTTATTGGTTGGTAACGAGGAACGCGACGATGCTGCTGTTTTCGACTTAGGCGACGGTACAGGAATTATTAGCACCACAGATTTTTTTATGCCTATTGTTGATGACCCGTTTGATTTTGGTCAGATCGCTTCTGTCAATGCTATAAGCGATGTATATGCTATGGGCGGTACACCCCTGTTGGCAATAGCAATTGTGGGATGGCCCATCAACCTACTTCCACCTGAAGTTGCCAATAAAGTAATTGAAGGGAGCAGAGCAGTTTGTTACAAATCAGGAATTCCATTAGCCGGCGGACATAGCATTGATAGTCCCGAACCAATTTTTGGATTGGCTGTTACGGGTCGTGTTGCAATTCAGAATTTGAAAAAAAATGGTGGCGCAAAAGTTGGTGACAAACTTTTTCTAACAAAACCTATCGGGGTAGGCATTTTAACAACAGCGCAGAAAAAGGAAAAACTATTGCCCGACCACTCGCAACTCGCAAAAACAACTATGTTGCAACTTAATAATATTGGTGCTGAATTTGGTAAGCTCACTTACGTCAGTGCCATGACAGATGTAACCGGATTTGGATTATTAGGCCACCTTTCGGAAATGTGTGCTGCAAGCGATTTATCTGCTCAAATCGTATTTGAAGATGTGCCTACTTTTGATAAAACTATTATTGATTATTACCTGCGAGAAAAATGTGTGCCAGGTGGAACATCACGAAATTGGGATAGTTACGGATATAAAATAGCACCCATTTCTGAGTACCAAAAACAGATACTTTGCGACCCCCAAACAAGTGGTGGGTTATTAGTTGCCATCGGCAGCGAATACGAACATGATTTTATTCAGATTGCCGCAGAACACCATTTAGAACTGCAAAGTATAGGTGTAATGGTGCCAAAACAAGCGTATAGTATTCGTGTAGTTTGATAATAATTTTGGGCTTTATTCAGCCAACAACTTATTTCCAATTTCATTGGGAACGAATGGTTGTGCATTGCCGCCACCGCGAATAATTTCGCGCACTATAGTGGAACTGATATGAGAATACGCCGGTTGGCTTATCAAAAAAACAGTTTCTAATCCACCACCTAAAATATTATTCAGTTGAGAAATAGTTTTTTCGTAGTCGAAGTCGGACGCATTCCGCAAGCCGCGTAGCAAATAGTTTGCTCCCACGCGTTGGCAGTAGTGTACGGTCAATTTCTCAAAAGAATCAATGCTTATTTTCGGTTCGTTTTTAAAAACTTCTTTCAGGAAATGCAAACGCTGCTCTAACGAATATAGTGTAGATTTTTGTGAATTGATACCTACTGCTACAATAATTTTGTCGAAAAGGGGTATAGCGCGTTTTACCAAATCAACATGACCAACTGTGATGGGGTCGAATGAGCCGGGGAAGACAGCAATTTTCATAATTGAATAAAAATTTGACCTTTATGCTGATTTTTCTCCTACAAAAGTATCCTCTTTGTATTTAAACAGCACATTAAAGGTAGTCAAACTTCCGTAAATGCGGGTGATGTATTGCTGCAAATTTATTTTTTCATCGTTATCTAAATTGCTTGCATTGATGCGTTGTTCCATTACGCGGAGGCGGTCACGCGTCATAATTATCTTATTAAAAAATTGTTCAATAGGCACTTCCTTTGGCTTGAGGCTCTCGTCCGAAGGTTTTAAAATCATCAAACCATCTTTCCACTTGTCGCCGATGGGTGCTACTTCTGTAATATCAGAAAAAGAGCGTAAAATTCGGATTAGCGATTGCTCCGCTTCGCTAAAAGTAATTTTTTCGTCAGTAGGAATCGCTTCAATTATTTCCCAATTATTATATTCTTTGCCTACTGATTTTACGCCATAAGTCATAAAGCAAACATCATAGGCAATTTGGTGTAAACGTATAATAACTCCTTCACCAAAAGCAGGGTGCTTTACACGCGAACCAACTCCTAATATCTGATTTGTCATAATATATAATTTGTTGATTTAATAATTATTACTTAAACATTCAACAAATTTCATGCTAATTTACACGGTATTGCTTTCTATGAGGGATAAATCTATTTTAGACTTCTCCGTATCCGTCAGATATATTTTTAAGCGCTTTTCTTTTTTACTTTTATGCTCTGCAATGGCATCGTTCAGCAGTTGCAAAAACGTCTGCCTTTTAATGTCGGTTTCTGCAGATAAAAAGTCGTTGTAATTATCAATAAACAAAATTATTTTATCTTGATGCAACCAAGAAAGATCGCCCAAAACTTCCGATAATGAATCCAAATTGTTGCTGAAATAATCTGGAAAATACAAACGTTTGGAGAGCAAGGCATAACATTCGTTCAGCGTTGTACAGTCGCACCCGTCAATGTGAACCACTAAGGCAGATTCGGCGATGCTGATTTTAGAATGTTCTTCAGAAAATAACTTTATAAACGTCATATTATAAAAACAATTTATTCAATTTTTGTAAATGTATCATAATGGTCGGCGGTGTAATATGCGCTACCATCATCACCGGTAATTAAGCGTTGTGCGCCTCTGTTTTTACCTTCTCGTTTTGGGTTTACGTCCCACTCACGATAATTGATTCGTTTTCCATCACTTCCTTTTTGTGGCAGATGTTTTTCAAAGTTGCCGAATTTTCTACCACCAACATATCCGTCAGGTGCATCATCGTATTGACGGATGTATTGCAACACATTATATACCTTTTGTGGTATATTATTATTTTTACTTGCGGGCAACTCGGTTGTTTCCGATTCGTTGGCGCGATTTTTTTGTTGTGTATGTTGCGTTTTTTGCGATTCGGGTTGCGTTGATTTTTGAGGCTGATACAAGAACTTTATGGCGACTAAAATTGCCAAAATCGCCAAAATAATTAGTCTGCTTTTCATATCATTTTTTTAAATGAATGATTGCTATTTTCGATAGCGTTCACCCAAATTAATTCATCTGCTATTTTTTCGAGTACCCGAATGATTGAGTTGGACATTGGCACCCGCCAGCAATTTTCGTTATCTTGCCATGTGCCAATTTTTTGTTGCTGCAAAGTGCGTTGCACGATCTTATGGTTACTCATCACTTTTAGCTCCGCCATTTGGTTTTTTTGTATCGCCTGTAAAATTATAACTTTTTGCATAAATATGAAACTGTATGTTTTTTTGATTGCAAACTTGCTACAATTTATTTTATTTGTCAATTCTTAATTTAAAGAAAATCAATAATTTACATAAATTAATCGTTCATAACGGCTATAAACGAATGTGTATTATATTATTTGATCTCTATAGTCTTTTTGTGATGTTATATGCCAAGTAAGATAGCGGTTTTTGGCATTTCAAAGGTAGGATTTCGGAATACTAATGCTCATACTTACGACAATGTTCCATAGAATTCAAAATGCTCAACTTTGCAATTCTGCCACACTTTGCCAAACTGATGTTATGCCTTTGTTGTTTTGTAATCATCCTTAAAATTTCCAATGTGTATTTCACTTTCAATAATTCTACTTTTTTGCTTTTTATAGTTAATAATACCAATTGTTAGTAGAATAATTGAAATTAGAATAAATGCTATTTCAAAAATGTAACCATATTTTATAGTGGTTAGATTCTTTATACTTATCCCTGCTACTAAAAAATACATTGAAGTTCTAATAAATGCTAAAAATGTTGATTGGTTTGCAAGGATTGTCCGTTGTAATGCCAATTTTTCACGTAAAATTAAATCTTTATTCATTTTTAGTTTAAAGGTAAATATAGTTTCGTTATTCTTTTTAAAACAACACTTTGCCTATCTGCCCCAATTAATGTCGGGCATTTGACATTAAGTGTATATGTAATATCTTTTGTCAAAGTTAAATGTGTCAGTTCGAAAAGTGTAGTTTTTAATTGCAATATAGTAATTTATTATTTGTCGATTCCTGTCGTTCTACAATGAGTCGTAACGGAAAACGGCTTTTCGGTGTGGCAGAATTTTAGTACATTAGTTAATTGAATTACTGACGTTGAGCCTTGCACAAATATTTCATAAAAGCACACTTCAGCCGCCATTTTGCCAAACCCATGAAAGCGGCTCGAGCTATTCTATTTGTTTATTTTTTTAAGTGTTTTTAAATCATAAATCATGATTTCACTTTTGTCTTCTTCGTCATGTTTTTTATTATTATTAATGTCATAATAACCTGCAATTACAATTGTTCCTGTTAATTTATTGACAATATAAGTATTTACATAAAACTTATTTTCAGTAATTTGAGTTCTTACTTTTCCGTCAACTGAAAGTATAATAATTTGTTTAGGGTCATTCCAATTTATACCTTTTTTGTCGTCTAAATCTACTGTATGAGCTGAAACAATAATTTTATTAATCCCTAACTCGTCAATTTTTATTTGTTCTATATTGTCAAAATATCCACCATCAGATAAATCTACTTGGGTAGTTTGTCCAGACTTTGTGTCTGCAAATAATAAATAACTACTTCTCGTTCCTCCCAATTTTCCATAATTTTCAACAGTTGCAATTACAAATTCAGTTCCTTCTACTACTGTAAGTTTGTTGTAGTTAACATAACTTTTTTTGTCTTGGCAATAACTTTTCAAAGCGACAGTAGTTAAGAAAATTAATATTATATTTTTCATTCCATCTAATTTTAATATTCTCTATGTGATTGTCAATAAGCTGACACACAAATATACGCTATTAGTACACTGACTCACAACAAAAACAACTGTACTGTTTTCTGGCAAATGTAATTTTTGTTGCCTTGAAAAGATATTTGGAAGCAGTGTGTTTTCACAAAAACACAGTCGCCGTATGCAGAGTTTATTGGCATATTTGCATTGTTGTATGT
>JAGOHC010000086.1 GCA_017996375.1 Saprospiraceae bacterium
TACTTTATTGATAACGTTCAGGCGTAATTGCTGTCGTTGTGTGTTACTCAAATAGTCGATTTTTTCAAAACTTTCAGGTGTATTAATTTGCTTATTTTCTATCCTGTATTGAAAATATATTTCTAATTGTCGTTTAATGTTATAAGTCAATCGAGAAAAAAATTCATTGCCATGTGAGGGTGCATCGGCATTGTAACGCAGCCAAGGATGTTTCCAAATATCAAAATAAGTGCTTAACTGCCAATTAATATTTGGCTTGATTTCTAAACCTACATACAAGCCGTGTTCGTTGCTACCCTGTCCTGTTTCTGCAAAAGGGTTGGGTAAAAGCGCTTGGTATTTTACTCCCAAATACCGATGATGAATGGCTAAATCTACGGCACTATTTCCTTGCCTACTCAAGCCCACAAGTAGGCCATTTACAACTGCTACACCCGCGTTATCAGATGAAGCAATTTCGCCAAAGAAATTAAAATTTTGAAAAATATAATTGTAATCTATACTAGCATTAAATAAATTATTTCCCGAAAAGTAGTACTGATTATACACTTCTGGATTGCGGATCAAGCTACGTGAAAACCTATCATTCAATATATTAAAAGCAACATGGCCTCTTTGTAGTTTATATTTTACAACTGCGCCAAAAGTTGTTTGTAATAATTGATGCTTGTCGGCAATTTCATTTTGGGTTCTGTGTAAACCTGAAATCAGTAGCGAAGAAACCGAAAAGTCATCGAAATTATCGTTGAGTGTATCGCTGCTGATTTGTACATTACCATCTTTTTTTAGGAAGGATGCAAAAGCTGTCAGTTCAATTTTTTTGGATATGTTGATAGTTGCCGCCGCACCTCTGTTGAAAATAAATTCATTGACAGATGTAAACGGACGCAATGTTCTTCCACCACGCCTAATTTTGGTGACAAATGCATTTTTGCCAGATGCGAAGCCAGAGTATAAAATCAAACCCTGCCCCATATTAACGGCATAATCGCCGATAGCTAAAGCCTTGAGCCAACTGTTATAATCTTTCAAAAAAAAATGAGCAGAGTAAAAATCAAAACCAAATTTATTACTACCTTTAAAAAATTCTTCGCCAGGGTCTTTTTCGGCTGTGAAACCCCAGCTCAATCTGTTTTCGTAGGTATGTCGATACCGCATAAAATATTGATTGCGGTCGCCCAAATAACCTATATCAGGTGGCAAAGTGTAGCCTTTCTGCTCCTCAAGTTGTCTGCGGAAGCGTAAAAACAAATCGTTTTTGCCCTGAGACATCATCCGGGCAATGGGAACGTTAAAATCTTTGAAGTCGCCTGAAACGGCTACAAAAGGTAATATTTTTTTAATAGTTGGCACATCCCAATTTGGTACTGCTTGTAATTCATAAATATTAATTAAATCGCCAACTTTTTGCCTATAATCTATGAGTGAATTAATTTGTAAGTCGGAGAGCAAAGTTAGATCTAACAGTTCTTCGTAAGTTGCTTTATTCAAATTGACAGGATGTTCGGCTGCATAGCGAAGGTTTTCGGTAAGTGTGATAAAATCAAAATCACTTTCCTCGCCAGTGTTTTGAATAAAATCTTCAATAATATCTTGCTGTGTTGATTCTATATCTGTATCAACTTGGGCAATAGAAGTTATTGAATAACAAAGTGTTAAGAGTAGAAAGGCAGTTTTTGTACAGTTGAGTTGCATACCTTGTTTTATAGTTTTACAGAATCACTTGTCTAAGATAAATGATTCTTGGAGAACTGGACTATAAATGTAACAAGTTATTTTGAATTCGGAAGCAGTTTTTATCGGCTAGGCGTTTCTACAAAAATTGTAGTTAGTTTTACGATAATCATTTTCATTAATCGTACTTCGGCGTGTTGGCTTGGATTCACATCAGGCTGTTCAAACACAACTTCAGGTTTGTTGACAGTTTGATTGATGTCAAAAAACAAATAAGAATACGATGCAATACTACAAAAAAGCAACATCGAAAATAATATGGATAACAGTTTCTTATTTTTCATCTTGTGAGCCTTTGTACAAAGGTAATATATTCTTGGAATAAAATATTTTTTTTTTGAAACAATTATTGTTAATCAACTACTGCTTCTACCGATTTGATATTTGGAATTTGCTGCTTCAATGTTGCTTCAATTCCTGCTTTGAGCGTAAGTGTGGACATTGAACAGTTTTGGCAATTTCCTAACCATTTTATTTTTACTACACCCTCTTCGGATACATCAATTACTTCCACATCGCCACCGTCCACTGCCAAATGTGGTCGCACTTGATTCAAAGCTTCATTTATTTCTTTGATAGCAATTTGTTTATTTAACATAGCATTTTTATTGTGTATGAACTACCTTTGTAGGTTCTATTAATTCATTACGAACGGCAAGTTGTCTTGCAACATTTTCTGCCATATTTTTCAATGGTGCATACACTGGTGAGGTTTCATTCAAAATTGCCGGACGACCACTATCGCCTCCTTCACGCACAGATTGCACTATAGGTATTTGGCCTAAAAGCATTGAGTTACTCTTCTGCGCCAATTTTGCACCGCCACCTTTTCCAAAAATATAATATTTGTTATCAGGCAACTCCTCCGGTGTGAACCAAGTCATATTTTCTACAACGCCTAAAATGGGAACATTAATTTGTGGCAACTGAAACATATTCATCGCTTTGACGGCATCTACAACGGCAACCTCCTGTGGAGTCGTCACAATCACAACGGCTGTTAGCGGAACGGTTTGTACCATGGTCAGTTGAATATCGCCAGTGCCGGGAGGTAAATCTACTACCAAATAATCCAAGGGCTCCCACAGGCAATCCAAGAAAAATTGTTTGATGATACCTGCCAATCTTGGACCTCTCAACACCACAGCTTGTTCTGGCTCAATAATGTTGCCAATTGAAATAACTTGCAATCCGTATTTTTCTAAAGGAACAATTTTATGCTGTCCATAAATTTCTTGCACGGGTGGTCTTTCACCTTGTAAGCCCAACATTGTGGGTATGGAGGGACCGTATAAGTCTGCATCTAACAAACCCACCTTTGCGCCTAAAGCTTGTAAACCTAACGCCAAATTTGTTGAAATTGTAGATTTCCCAACACCTCCTTTGCCTGATGCAACTGCAATAATATTTTTAATATGTGGTAAAACTGCAACATCAGTTGCATGTTCCGATTTTGCTTTGAAATGAATATTTACCTCCGCACCGGGATATTCTGATTGAATAACTGTTATACACGCAAAAGATAAATCAGATTTATAGGAAACATTCAAACTCGGTAGTGATAAGGTCAAGTTGACCGAATTTTTATCAATCGAAATTTCTTGCGCCATACCAACGCGCACAATATCCTGTCCGGTTGCTGGATCTTTTATTGCTTTTAATATTTCTAAAATACTCTTTTCTGTCATAATACACACACATTTCTTTTACGAAGATAGAACAATTTTTCGAGATAGAAGTTTATTAAATAATAGATGACAACACTTCAATTTGTTCGCACATATTTGCCCATGAGTAGTTTTGTTTTTGTTTTCGCAAACCATCGGCAAACTTATTTTGCTCATCGTTTTCAAAAAAAGCGACTATTGCATTTGCAATTTCATTAGGGGTGCCAACTACCACATAGCCTACTTCGCCATGTGGAACGATTTCCGGCAAACCGCCAACATTAGTGACAATCATCGGTTTTTCAAAATGATAAGCAATTTGCGAAATGCCACTTTGGGTTGCAGTTCGATACGGTTGCACAACAATATCAGATGCCGAGAAATAATATTTCACTTCATCATCGGGAATAAATTCATTATAAAAAATGACTTTGTCGGTTAAATTATTTTCATTGACAAACGCTAAATATTGAGCAGGAGCATCATAAAATTCTCCGGCGACCAGCAACTTAATGGGTAGTTTTTTTATTCGTTCATCGCACATTGCCGCTAAAAGCAAATCCAATCCTTTATACTTGCGAATAAATCCAAAAAATAATAAATAACGCTGCGTTTGCGACAACTGCAATTTTTCTAAAGCTGCATTTCTTTGAACCGACTCACCATAAATATCATAAATTGGGTGTGGCGAATAAACAATGGGTTTCTTCACGCGAAAATGCTGTAACTGCTCTTCTACCGATTTTGACATCACCAAGAAACCATCAACGGATTTTATGAAATAATCGGACAACTGCTTGTCGCCCAATCGCTTTTCATGCGGTATGATGTTATCAGCTAAAGCGATAATTTTTGTGTGTTTATTTTTTTTAACATATCGCAAAATTGTACCTAATGCAGGTGCCATAAATGGCAACCAATAACGACAAATTACAACATCAGGTTTTTCGAGGGCTATTTCTTTACCAACACTTATCCAATTAAATGGTTGAATAGAATTTATACGTGTGCGAATGTCTAAATCAATAGGAGGAGGTGATGTTGAATATTGTGATGTTCCCGGAAATAATATTGATGGATATTGCAACGAATATGAATAAATTATTACCTGTTTGCCTTGCGTTTGTAATTCTTTTGCCAATCGCTCGCCGGACGCAGCTATTCCTCCGCGCAAAGGGTACGCTGGCGAAATGATAATTATTTTTTTAATCATCCGATAAATTTATCTGATTTGATTATTTGATTGGCTTGCTCTGCTACGGTTGCTTCCATTTTTTTCTTGTAATCAATAATTTTTTCCAACAAAGAAGCACCACACATTGCTAATATTTGAGTGGCTAACAAACCTGCATTTTTCCCAGCATTGAGTGCAACGGTAGCTACAGGCACACCATTCGGCATTTGTAAAATAGATAAAATTGAATCCCACCCATCAAGGGAGTTAGAAGATTTAATCGGTACGCCAATTACAGGCAACGGTGAAATGGCTGCAACCATACCCGGCAGATGTGCGGCGCCACCCGCTCCAGCAATAATGACTTTTATTCCTCGCAAATGTGCTGAAGTTGCAAAGCTGAACAATTTGGCTGGGGTGCGATGTGCAGAAACGATGTCTATTTCAAAAGGTATTCCCATTTCTTGCAATATATCGGCGGCTTGTTGCATAATAGGCAAATCTGAATTTGAACCCATGATTATACTTACTAAAGGTGTCATATTGTGTATTGCTATATTGCTGCTAAGGCTTGTGACAAATCATTTTTTAACAACGTTTCATCTTCTAATCCAATGTAAATACGGACGAAATTGATAGGCAAAATCGGATTCTGTTTTCCTTTAATATTATAAAAAACACACGTTGGTAAAATGAGCGACTCATAGCCGCCCCACGATACCGCCATGGTGAAATGTTGTAGACGTTGTACAAAATTTTCGATATCAGTTAGGTTATCCGATTTTAAATAAAAGCTAAACAACCCTCCACAACCAGACATTTGTTTTTTTGCCAACACATATTGTGGATGTGTTGGATGATGTGGGTAGTAAATGTTTTCAATTTTCGGGTGTTTGGATAACCATTCTACTATATTTTGACAAGTAGTATTACTACGTTCCATTCGGATTTGCAAAGTTCGCAAACCACGAATAGCAAGTGAGGCATCGTGTGGAGAAATAATTGCACCAATCGTCATAAATTCATGTTCAAATATTTTTTGAATCATGCCTTGCTTCGCACAAACAACACCCATGACCACATCGCTGTGCCCGTTAAGATATTTTGTTCCGGAATGTACAACAATGTCAATCCCCATTTTTATTGGCTGTTGGTAAAGTGGCGAAGCATAGCTGTTATCAATAATTGTGGTAATATTGTTTTGCTTGGCTAATGCTGCACAGGCAGATAAATCTTGCAATTCGAACACCAAGGAGTTTGGGCTTTCCAAAAATAAAACTTTTGTGTTTGGCTGAATGACGTTTTTAATATTTTCGACATCGCGCCCATCTACAAAAGTTGCAGTCACTTGAAAGCGTGACAAGTATTTTGTCAAAAGTATTTTTGTCCAATTATATGGCGACTGAACGCAAATTACATGATCGCCGGATTGTACATTTGCCATTACCGCAGCCGCAATCGCTGCGGAGCCACTACTGAATATTAGTGCATCTTCTGCCCCTTCGAGTGCTGCGACTTTTTTTCGCAAAATTTCGACAGTAGGGTTATTTCCGCGCGTGTAGATGTGGCTTGCCATTTCGTTTTCGAGGGCGGTACGGAAATGCGCTAAATCCGAAAAGGTGAAATTACTCGTTTGAAAAATTGGCGGAACAACTGCAAATTTATTCGCTTCGCGGTCTTCACCTAATTCGTGTAAGATTGCCGTAATATCCATTCAAAATAAAAATTTTCATTTATTTATTAAACATTGCAAAGATGCAAAAATTGTAACATAAATGGCTATTTTTGCCGAAATACTAATGAGAAATCCTTGGAAATGGGTTGGTCGAAATTTACTGAAAAATATGGGAATCGCTTGTTCCTAATTATTGCTGCGCTGCTGATTTGTTGGCTGTATCTACCTATTATTTTACAACCCAATAAGTTTATTGGGAACGAGGCGATCGGGTTCTCTTCAAATACAGCGGCGTTGTATCATATCCAATTTGACAGTAGTTACAATCATTTTCAGGGGCAAAATTATCCTTACGGTGAACATATTTTATACTCTGGGCTGGCTCCCATTCTTACTAACAAAATAAAGTATGTTCAAGAACATTTGTTTGAAATTAGCTCTTATGCAACAGCTTTACTCAATCTGTTTTTGTTAATAAGTATATTGTTTTGTTCATGGTTGTTATTTGCAATTTTTAGACAATTACAAGTTGATTTTACCTATGCAAGTTTAGCATCCTTAGGCATAACGTTGTTGTCACCACAGCTTTTGCAAATATCATCCGAATATTGGTTAAGTTGTGTGTTTGTTATTCCGCTAATCCTTTATTTATTGTTGCGTTTTCATCAACAAAGAAATATTTTTTGGAGCATTATTATTGGCGTAAGTGTTTTAGTTACTTCACTGATGCACATTAATTATTTAAGTATTTTAGTGCTGCTGATTTGTTTGTACTTCATTTTTGAAACGTTTGATGCCTGGTGGATGCAGCGTATTTCAATGCCACACATTATCAATAATTTACTACATTGGAGTACGCAAGTTATTGCACCAATAATTTTATTTTCGGGTTGGACGGCAGTAACGGATTCGACAAAAGATAGACCTGAACAATCGTTGGGCATTGCTAACTATTCTGTGAAATGGCTGGGTATCATTAGTGCGAAACATTCGTATTTTTGGCAATTAGTTGAAAAATATATCTCAAATATAACTACAGTATTAACTATTGAACAGCAGAGTTATCTTGGCTTGGCAGCTATACTTTTGCTATTCATTAGCTTAATAAAGCCAATGCTCCAACCATCTTCTTTACCTATTTTTTCTTACTACAAACAACCTTCTGAGCGTTGGGTTGCCGTTATTTTTTGGGGTGGAATTACATCGCTCATTTTGGCTTTTGGCTTTCCTTTTGTTTTTATAAAAGGAATTAACATTCCGGTTTTTGAACATATTAACAACATCGGCAGATGGGCTTGGGTAAGTTTTTATACGCTAAATATTGCTTTGTTTTATAATTTATATAAATGGCGATTGCGTTTCCGCCGAAAAGCTGCACAATGGGTAGTGAGTTTGCCGTTTTTTATTATACTGGGTATCGAAGTCTTCAGCTTCCAAAAAGAAAAAATGCTGACTTTGTTTCCATTACCTACGGAGCAATATGCTTCCGAGAGAACAAAATGGTTGCAACATTTTAACCCACAAGAATACCAAGCAATATTACCGATTCCTTATTTTCATGTTGGCTCAGAACATTTAGACAAAACAGCCGAAGGAGAGCAAGTGCAAAAATCATTGGCAGCCGGATTGAATTTAGGTTTGCCGTGTATGGGCACATATCTGCAAAGAACGTCATTGACACAGACTTTAAAATTACTACAGTTTGTAAACGACCCTACAACGCTGCCGAGTGTTATTGCAGATTTACCGAATGATAAACCTTTATTAGTGTTAATGAATAAGCAAACTGAGCCAAGTTTATTAAGTGGTTATCATTTTTTGTTGCAAGAAGCGAAATTAATTTATGAAGATGACCTTTTTGGGTTTTATCGTTTAAATATTGCTGCAATTTCTGATGCATTCAAGAGTAAAAAATTGCAAATAATCCATGAGTTTGATAAACGCAATTTGCGAAATGTAAACGGTATTTTAACTTCTGATTCAACCTCATTTTTTTATGAAAATTATGATTCACTACAAGCTGAACATTCATTTTTAGGACACGGTGCATTTACTTGTACAACCACTTCGGGTAATGATTGCTTTATTTGGGAAGGTGCACCTATGGGCAATGGTGCTTCACTTTTAAGTTTTTGGGTGTATTTGCAAATGGATGGTGTCGGATTGCGGAATATATGTATAACAGAAATAGACAGAGATGAAAAAAACGTACAAACGCAATGCAGTTCGATAAATAAACACTTGAAAGCGATTGATAATAAAGGTTGGGGGTTAGTGGAGATTCCGATTATTCCGTTCCAGAAAAAGAACACGCTCAAAGTTGTTTTAGAGCATAGTAACAATGCGTCAGCAATCTACATTGATGAGTTAATATTGCGTGCACAATTAAATGATATTTATAAAAAAAGCGGCAATCTTTTGATGAAGAATAACCGCTGGTTTCGTATAAATTAATCTTTTGATTGTCATTTTGTTATTTAGACTTTGATGAATAATCCAACTCGCGTAAGTCAATTACAAAGCCTTTCATACCTTTTTTCTTTACGTGTTTGCGGTAACTTTCTGCAGTATCTTTATCTGGAAATGGTCCTAAAATAATTTTGTAAATTGGCTTCTTATCGCTACCTTCTTCAACACTTACCAAAATATTATCGTACCAATCATCTTGCAAGTTCGCAATTTGCTTCAACACATTTTCATACGTTTTTAAAGATGAAACTTGTACACCCCATCCATCGTGTAAGGGGCGCATCACCTGTACTTTATACAAGTCATAGGTGCGATAATTATTGCTTCTGACAATCTTTTTAGTATCGTTATTTTTGGAGGTAGGAGCAGGTTTAGGCTGTTCTTTTTTGGGTGGGTCGGGAGCCACAACAGGTTTGGGTTCGGGAGCAGTTACCTTTTCTTGCACCGAAGATTCCTTAACTTTTTCAGGCTCTTGTTTAACAGCATCCTGCTGTTGAGTAATTGTAGTGGCTGAAGTGGATTCTACTTCGCCATTTACTGGTTCAATCGTAACTCTCACATCACCTTCGGAAACAAAGCCCAAATCTTGAGCTGCTGCTTTAGATACATCCATTATTCTTCCTTTGATATATGGACCTCTATCATTTATTCGTACAACGGTTGATTTTCCGTTATCCAAACGAGTGACTTTCACGTAGCTGCCGAAAGGCAAATTTTTGTGTGCGGCAGTATTTTTGCTTTTATCGTAGAGTTCGCCACTTGCCGTTTTTCTTCCATTAAATTCGTCGGAATAGTAGGCAATAGAACCTGTTTCTTGAGCGAAAAAATAATTTGCAATTATCTGAAATAAAAGCGTTAGATATAGTATTTTCTTCATAAGTAAAACTTTTTGTTCCAGTCAAAGATAAATAAAATATTAATTTTTCCAATAATATTTGTGTTTTAGATAGATTTTAGCCCTTATTTGGATTTTAGCATTTTATGAATGAATAAAAAAAATAATGTTATCTCAAATTAAGGTTTTATTAAAATCCTTCTCATGCTCTTCTAAAGTAATAAAAATTAGTTATTAAACAACAAGATTATTGTAAACAATTTATAATTACAATTCATGTAACGTAATAATTGCTGTTCAAAATACAACAAAAAAATGCTGATGCATTATTACATACATCAGCATCATAATCCTAAAAAAGTTGGTTATAAAAAGTTACTGTTTTTGTAATTTGCTGTTTTTGATGCCATACCCGAAATAGATGACAAATCCGATAATTAACCAGACTATTAGGCGCATCCAGTTTTCCCAGCCCAATCCAAATATCATAGCACCGCAAATTAGCGCGCCTAAAATAGGGATGATTGGTACTAACGGAGTTTTGAAAGGTCTGTCTGCCTCAGGGTTTCTACGGCGCATAATAATTACGCCTAAACTTACTAATACAAAAGCAAACAATGTACCGATACTTGACATATCACCAACAATATCGCCAGGAATAAATGCAGCAAATAATCCGATAAAGATAAATAAAATAAAATTGCTCTTGTACGGAGTGCGGTAGGTTGTGTGTAAATCGCTGAATATTTTAGGTACTAAACCATCACGCGACATAGAGTAAAATACGCGGGATTGCCCCAACAACATAACTAAAATTACGGATGAAAATCCAAATAAAATTGCTACTGTCACAAACTTTGCTAACCATAGATATTCCTTCATGTAAGTAGTAATGACATAAGCAACAGAAGCTTCTCTTCCTGCTGTGCGAAATTCTGAATAATGTGCAATACCTGTTAAAACGTGTGCAAATAAAATATATAAGATTGTACAAATTGCTAATGACCCTAAAATACCAATTGGCATATCGCGTTTTGGGTTTTTTGCTTCCTGTGC
>JAGOHC010000087.1 GCA_017996375.1 Saprospiraceae bacterium
TTTTCGATGTAAGTATCTGTTACAGAGATGTACGCTTCGGGTTGATAATAATCGTAGTACGAAACAAAATATTCTACTGCATTATCAGGAAAAAATTGTTTAAATTCACCATAAAGTAGCGCTGTGAGTGTTTTATTGTGCGTCAGTACTAACGTCGGTTTGTTGAGTTGGGCAACAGCATTTGCCATTGTGAACGTTTTACCAGAGCCGGTAACGCCTAACAGCACCTGCGCCCTTTCGCCATGCAGCACCCCGCTAACAAGTTGCTCAATCGCATTGGGTTGGTCACCTGTTGGTGAATAATTAGACGTAAGTTGAAATTTCATAATCCGACAAAGATTAAGTTTCTGCAAAGATACAGTTTAGGATAATATTATAGGAACACGATTAAACAAGGAGGCATAGAAAAATGTTCGGGTGATACAATTTTACTATCTTTAACCCCCTATTACAACAGCAACCCACATGACGGATAATCAACATTATACCCAACGCTTTCAGGCAGTGCTGACTACGCTAACACCTACGCAGTTAGCGGCAGTCAAACAAATTGAAGGTCCAGTATTGACCATTGCCGGACCCGGAACCGGAAAAACGCATATCGTTGCAGCGCGTATTGGGTATATTTTGAGCGAAACAGACACACAAGCACACAACATACTTTGCCTGACTTATACCGATGCTGGCGTAACTGCCATGCGCCAACGGCTGTTGTCATTTATTGGTCCGGAAGCGCACCGCGTACACATACACACCTTTCATTCTTTTTGCAACGCCGTAATTCGTGATAACGCCGCATACTTTGGCAAACGGGACCTCAACCCCATGAGTGATTTGGATAAAATCGAAGTCGTTGAAAGTATATTAGATGCCTTACCGCATGACCATCCGCTAAAACATGTTATCAATGATACGTATTTCTATTTGCCTCATTTGAACGATTTGTTTAGAAAAATGAAGATGGAGAATTGGTCGTCAGAAATGGTTAATCAGCAAGCAGACCGATTTCTTCAAGAAATACCTTTCCGCGATGATTTTTTGTATAAACGAAAAACTGGTAATTATAAAAAAGGTGACATCAACCAAAATAAAGTGGATGATGCCACACAAAAAACAGACAAGCTGAAAGCCGCCGCCGCCCTGTTTGATGTGTATGAAACTGTGCTTCGCCAACGCGGATATTATGATTACGAAGATATGATTTTGTGGGTAATACGCGCTTTCGCACAAAACGAAATGCTGCTGCGGAATTATCAGGAGCGATATTTATATTTTTTAGCAGATGAATTTCAAGATACTAACGGCTCGCAGTACCAACTGCTGAAGCAACTTATCCAATTTTGGGACAACCCAAATGTGTTTATTGTCGGCGATGACGACCAATCTATTTATGAGTTTCAAGGTGCCCGATTACACAACATCATAGATTTTTATACACGCTACAAAGCAGACTTGCACCTCATTTCTTTGAAGGATAATTTTCGCTCCTCACAAGCTATCTTAAATGCTGCCCACGAATTGATAAATTACAATTTAGAACGTATCGTCCGGCAACTTGCCGATAAACAAATTTCTAAACAACTCACAGCACAAAATCCGGCGACAGCCGCCATTTCGGTACAACCAAAAATACTTGCCTACCCAAACAAGCAGCACGAACTCGCTGCATTATTGCAACAAATAAAAACATGGCAAAGCGAAGGTGTACCTTTACACGAAATTGCCGTCATTTACGCTACCCACCAGCAATCAGAATTACTCATACACCTGCTCGAAAAAGAGCAGATACCCTACTATGTAAAAAAGCCTGTTAATGTATTGCATACTCCTGTGGTACAGCAACTTATTTATTTATTAGAATATTTGGACGGCGAGCAGCGCAACCCTTTCAGCAAAGATGATTTGCTATTTAAAATATTATACTTTGAATGTTGGCAAATTGAGCCACTATCCATTGCAGCATTATCTGACACACAAACTACCGACAAGGACTCTTGGCGCAAACGTATTGCAACGTGTAACCACTTAAAAATTAACGCCGTTTCTCATTTTTTAGAAGATATGCTTTCTCAGATACACACACACACATTACCCATATTTGTGGAGCGCGTACTCAATCGGAGTGGGTTATTGACGTATGTATTTGAACACAATGACACCTTACAGAACGTCAAATCGCTATACAGTTTTTTTCAATTCGTACAAGACGAATATGCTCGCAATCCGAGTTTGCACATCCGGCAGTTATTGGAAATGATACAAAAATTAGGAGCTAATCGCATCGCAATTCCTGTGCAGCAAGTGCAACTTCCCGAAACGGGACTGCAGCTCCTGACGGCGCATGGTTCGAAAGGATTAGAGTTTCAACACGTATGGATGTTAGATTGTGTAAGCAGTATGTGGGAAAATCAAAAAGGCAGCAACAACACATTCAGCTTTCCCGACACCTTGACGTTTTCTAACGAAACGGATAAGGAAGAATCGAAACGCCGATTGTTTTATGTAGCACTTACCCGCGCCAAAGCCTCCGCAACGCTGTCTTACTCATTGAGCGATAGCAAAAATAAAAGCACTGACCATACTATTTTTATTTCAGAATTATTGAATAGCAATGTCGCCACACTTCAGCAAAGTTCCGTGACGACGGCAATACTCCACCATCAACAGCGCCTACTGCTTACCGAAGTAGCACAGCCCGTTATTAATATCTATGACAACGGTTATCTGGATGAATGCATCGCTAATTTTCGCTTGAGCATTTCCGCATTGAATACTTATCTGCGCTGTCCCTTGAGTTTCTATTTTGAACACATCTTGGCAGCACCTACGGCAACCCGCCCTGCTGCAGCCTACGGCACGGCGATACATACAGCACTTCAACTTTTCTTTGAAGAATGGCGACATCCTAAAAACCGACCAACTATGGATGCCAGTACGCTACTCCGCCATTTTGAAAAAGCCATTGTATATCAGAAAAAACATTTTGACGAAAAGGATTACGAACACCGAAAAAATATCGGCAACGATATATTGGTACGCTATTACCAACAGTATGCCGCACAGTGGCAAAAACCGATGGAAGTGGAGCGAAAAATAAATACCGAAGTGCGCGGCGTGCCCATTACGGGTATCATTGACCTGTTGCTGTATAATGGCGATGGCACGGCACAAATTATAGATTTCAAAACCAAAAAACTTAGCCCTAAAAGTATAGCCGCACCGGATGAAAAACAACCCTTCGGCGGCGATTTTTGGCGGCAGTTAGTTTTTTATAAAATACTGTTTGAAAGTTATCAAAAAAAGCAACCTTTTATACCGGAAGGACACATCCATTGGTTGGTGGACACAAAAGGACAAATAGTTGCTTCCACCATTGTGTTGGATGCTGCTGCCGAAGCCTTCGTAAAGGAGTTAATTACCACTACCTATCAAAAAATACAGCACAAGGAGTTTGACAAAGGCTGTGGCGAACCAACCTGCAACTGGTGCACTTTTTTATTGGCGCATACTAGCGTAGATACTTTCGCCGATACACATACCGAAGATTTGGATGATTAAACACATATCGAAATTCATATCATGTTTGTTTGATGATTTTGCCCACAGCGAGTGTTTTGCCATGCTGTACGATGCTGTAAAAATAAATACCTGAAGCTAATCGCTGAATATCTATATTACTTAGTAGTGGTGCAAGCGGACGTTCCAATACCAACTCGCCAAGAGCGTTGTACAGTAGCAATTTTGTGTCGTGCTGTGGGTCTGCATATTGCACAAATACAAGTTGCGAAGCAGGGTTGGGATAGAGCCTTACCGTTGGCACTTCGTCTTGCTCCTCTGATACCGATGCCGGCGGCGGATTGTCTATTCCCAAAGTATCGCAAGGGCTGCCATCCAAAGGTCCCAAGCGGTAGTTGGCGAAGTTGGGTACAGAAAAAGCATTGTATGTGGGTAATTGGACGCAGTGTTGGCATACATCGCACGCTAATCCTCGTTCATTTGGGTGGTTGATGACATGCATAACATTGACGCTACTACCCGGTATGCCGTATATCTTGCCATCTGGCGCGGTAACACCAAACGCAAAACCCGTAGCAAATGGGGAAACAAATCCGTCATAGACAGCGACCGTTGTGCGGGTAGCAAAAATATCGTCCGCCAGTAAATCGTATTGGGCGATAGCCGTATCTGCCATCGTATATAAAAATTGCGAATTAGGCGATGCTGCTGCGCCCCAGATATATGACTCTTCCTGCACAAAATTCTTTATCCGTTGGTTCGATAACAACCCTGTACACCGGTCAAAATCGTATATAGAAACAAATGTACCTGGACCTTCTAAGTTAACGACATCTATCTTTATTGATGTCATAATATATTTATTTCCATCCGGCGTAAAAAACACTTGCCCAAAATCCGATGGCATATTTTCACCGATAATCTGGGGATCCAAAGTATGAATACCTACATTATCTAAAAGGAAACGATAATACCAGTTTGTATCGTACTCATGTACTAATATCCACCAATCACGTCCATTCGCATGACGACACGCAGTTATCTTGCCGATTTCCAAGGTATCATGTACTAACGGTACACTTTTTTCGATGACCTTTCCATGATAGTTATTGTAGCTCATATCTATTACGGAGTAATAATAATCTAACCCTAAATAAGTAAGAAAAGATATACCCTCACCACCTGATGTATCGGATCTTTCCTGTTGTAATAGAATGTATTTATTTGCATCGCCCGGCATAGGCAGTATCAATGCTCCTTGTATATTAGGCTGCCCATCATACCCCCAATTATAGCTAATGTTATTTTGGCATAAGCTATCCCCATTCTCCATGATGGCATAACTCCTGTTGAGTATTCTATTTCCATTGGTGAAAAACAACAGGTGACCACTCTTATCCGCTATACTCGCATTCGTCAAATAAAAATCCATCGTAAAAGAATCTCTGTAAATAGTCGGCGGATTGGTGCGAAAATCTAAATGGTAGTTGCCAAATACGGAATCAGTTGGAGTTGCCCAACTTTGGTAGCCAAATAGCCAAATATAGTCATGTCTTAAGTTAGGAAAATCTTGACCGAACAAGGTAATGGAAAATAAAAATGCAGCAAAAAAAATAGTAATTCTCATATTTTTTCAAAGAAAAAAAACACCGCCTCTTACATAAGAAGAAGCGGCGTTTGGTGAATTAATGTTGTACCACAAGCGTTTGAGCAAAAATAGTAGTTCTTGCTTTATTTTTTACTTGTATGTAATACACTCCCGATGGTAAATGCTGTGTGTCTATACTGATTTGATTACCCGTAGGTGTCAATGTCTGCATATTGACTATCTGTCCAAAAGTATTAACCATTGTGCATAATGCCCGTTCATCCGTGCGATAATTCAAATACACTATATCTTTAGTAGGATTTGGATACAATTTGAATGCCTTATCCGATAAAGTATTATTGCTTCTGTCATTAATTACGCTTTCTCCGTCATGATCGATTAGTGCACTGCCATTGCTGGAGCAATTCAGATTGTATTCGTAATTGCCCACTAAAGTCAATAGGCTGCGTGCGCGGAATACGGGCGTACCGCCCACGCTCGGACATTGGTAAGCGATGCTTTCCAATGTAGCGATTTCAGCAGCAGTAAAGTTACTGTTGGCTTTGGCTATGGTGTTGAGATACACCTGATTGACAGCTTTCTCATTGACATCACAAACCGCTATCGGCAGTACGTCATTGTTTTGTACATCAAGCGCATTGGCATCGCTAACATTGCCGATATGCTCGGCATTGGCTGTAATGAGCAAGGTAGCAGCAACTGGTGCTGCCGCGTTGAGGTGTGTATTTTTCTGCGCTGCCAACTGTGTTAATTGTACATTGGTAGGTTCGTCCGGCAGCAGGCTTTCCGCCGTATTCATCTGTTCTAATTTGTCGTTCAATATCGCAACTTTCGCAGCGATGGAGGCAACGTTTTGGGGGCTGACGTTGAGCCATTGCGCTTTGTTATCGTCAATAGCATCAAACTTCCCGATGGCTTTTGGGGTTTCTGTATTGAAGAAGTTTGCCATGGTCGGGTTGGCATTGAGCAAGTTCGGGTAATTATCTAACTTGTTATACAACAATCGCTTTTTCTGCCACTTGGTTTCCGGCGACTCCGTGGTATTGCTCTCCGTAGCAATAGCGTTGTCACCTTCTTTGATGCCATTGTCTTCTGTGAAACTCGGCAAAGGGCAACTGCTTGAATTACAAACTAAAGCTGTTCCTCCAACAGTAGGAATAAACCAATCTGTAACAGGTAGTCTTGGCATAGGACTGAGAGTAGTTGATGATTGTTTTACAAAAAACGAGACTGAAATGCTAAAACAGGATCCTGATGCCAAGCCTTTGGTAATGTTCCTGAATTGCTATTTGTATTCCACATATTACCGGTATGTGATTGTTCACCAATCTGTGTACCCGGGCGGAGCAGCAGCCCTACGCTGTGGTTAGAGAAATTTGTGGTCTCAAACGTCAGGTTGCCATTTGTAACTGCGCCTTCAAAGCGTACACCTACGCGGGTACGCAATATGTCGTTACAGCCAAGCCTTCCGGTGGTTCTATCCGATAATATCCCGATGGTGTGCTCGTCTAAGATGTTGGCATTCGTGCCGCCTGCCCAATCGTTACTACCTACTATGCCCAATATGTCATTACAAGAGATGGTCATATCACGCCCGTTTTTAAATGCCATACCTATTTTATTCAGCGTGGGTACTTGGAAATTAACAATGTTGTTATCTACGGTTACGCTATTGATGTTGTAAGCGTACAAGCCGTAGTTTTGCCCATACAGCGAAATGGTATTATATCGGATAGATGAGTTGGCAAACTTTGCAATATCGCTATTTACCTCAATACCTGTGCCGTTAGTAGTGGAGCAACTGAGGCACTCCGCAGGGCTATCTACCGTAATAATATTATTGTGTATGTCGCAGGTAATTTCCTCGCGTGCTTGGTAAATTTCTATGCCTAACCTGTCGGCGTGTATTGTATTGTCATAGACAATAGCTGAAATTTGAGGAAGCAATATTCGGATGCCGCGCTTTACCATTTTCATCCTATTTTGCCGGATGCCGGTTACTTGCATTCCATACGCTTGGATACCCATTTTTACTCTTTCAAAAGAGATATCACCTGTGTTGGTGCCGCCCACTTGTTTCAGGGTGTGCATATTTCCTTTGGCGAAAATGCCATTGCCGGATGTCAATATATTCTCGGACTCGTTCATGCCGATATCATAAAATTTACAATCTCTAACTATTGTATGGCTATTGTATAATCGGATTCCATTGGCAACATGGTGAAACGCATTAGACAAACTTGTAGCACCATCCGGCGATGCACCGAGTTGGAAAGCTGACACGTCATTGATTTCTATACCGACTAAGGTGATATTAGTGAGCATAGTAGCTTGTTCGCTATACGGTGGCAGAAGATTGACGTAGTTAGTGCCATCGCTACAATGAAAAGTGTTGCCTCTGAAAAAACTTAAATTGAAATTCCCAACGCCGGGCGGATGATATAAGCCGATATAGTTTCTGGCAAACGTACTCTTTGCTAAAGAGACCTCTGCGCCTGCATCAGTTTTGATAGCGTATTCGGTATCAGCTATGGTGGCACGCACTACACTAATTTTAGCATTGGGTTGGAGTACTACGCCTTGCCACATATTGATACAGCCGTGCACATTGGTGCTATCCATAAAAGTTAATAGCTTGGGGTCTGCTCCGCCTTGCACCTCTATACTTGCGCCGGATTGCATCCTGATGTCACAAGTTTTGAAAGTGAAATCTTTATCTACTAAAAGTTTGCCGACGATAGCCACACAAGCTCCGGCTAATATGTTGCCGCTAAGTGGTGTTTGCGATAATAGCGTAGTAGCACCGTTCTGTCCAATATTATATGCATCGACACAAGGGCAGTCAAAAACTGGAATGCAATCAATTACAATATTTTGTGTGGCAGTTTGGGTATTACCACAATTATCCGTGACAGTATGTGTTATGCTATACGTCCCATTTGTTGTGTAAGTATGGGTAGGGTTGGCTTGGGTGCTCGTAGTGCCATCACTAAAATCCCATGAGTGGCTTACCTGTCTTGAATTGGAATAAGTACCCGTAAAGGTGTATTGGTTGCAATTTGCTACCGTATTCGTAAACTCGGCGTTAGCGCAGTTGGCGGTGAGGCGTAGGTTGTCGAGAAAAATACCACCAGTTCCTACGGAAAAAGAAAAAATCAGAAAGTTAATTTCTCCGGTATTGAATGTTGAGGCAGGAATGGTTATTGGCGGATAAGACCCCAATGTATTGGTATTGGTAATAGGAATATTACCTAAACAAACCGGAGCATATATGCTACCATCTGCACAAGGCACACTCACGCCCACACAAGATTGTGGCACAGGGGTATCATTCATGTGACAGGGAGGTACAGCACTTCCCCAAATTTCTAAAATTGGATTTACTCCACTAAGACGATTTCCTGCATCAAAAGTCAGTGTGATATCGCATCCCGTATAAGGGGAGGGGCTATTTAGTCTTAATGCTACTGCCTCTTCACGAAGTCCAATAAACAACGCTCTATTTTCTGTTACTGCCGGATAATGAAAAATATCGGGTGAGTTGTTACACGAACCATCAAAGATAAATGGAAAACCTAAACTAATATTTCCCAAGGTTGCAAAATTTTCAAAATCACCATAACATAAAATATTTTCACATTCGTCATCAAACTCGCAGTGGTTTTGTTGACAGGTTCTATCAAAGGAAACCCAAAATGAACCATTCTTTGATTTACAAATCATGGGGTCAGTAGTGGTGGTGCTGGTGATGGTAAAGCCTAATCGAATGGTTGATATAGTTGGCACTGTATTCTCTATGACAACCGCATTGCTTCCCATAGTTATATTAGCAATACCTGTAATAAGAAACATATCTGTTATTGTATAAGCTACATTTCCGTGCGTAAAACATATTAAATCAGCATAAGGAATTTCTATGCTGTTTTCGCAGGTATAGAATATATTTTCGCAACAAGCAGTATATTCCGAACAATTGTTACTATTATAGCCAGTACCTTCATAGGGTAGAAAAAACTCCCCATCACAGGTTGTCGTTTGGTAGCCCATTTGGCATAAAATATTTATTTCATCATTTGTTATGGATTTTCTGGTGCCCGCAGGTAAGCCAGCATTCATCACATAAGTATTATTTCCACAAGGGGTTGCATTATCAGCTAAATGTGATAAATTATTATGAGCTGCTACAAAGGGTCCGTTATCACCCACCCTGATATTACAAGTGGGTGTATTGGCTTCTCCCGCTAAATGCGATGTGTAGCAGTTGGTGGTACAATTACTCTCAATAATTTTATCTTGGCTACCGACTAATAAAAAATCATAATCGGTGTAAGCTACCGGATCGTCAAAATCAACTCTTGGATGAAACGCCAAGACATGTAATGCTTCGTGCAGTATAGCTGTGTATAAATCTATATGATTGGGATTACTCATGGGCGCAGGATAACTCGTATCAAAATTAAACGCTGTACTGATTCGAATCTTTCCATCTCTAACCCCTAGTTCATTGTAATAATGTATTCCATTTATTTTAGCATAAGCTCTGCTATTTTGTAGATACACACAACCGCTCCTATGAATATCTGGGTCAAACATGGGCGTTCCAGTAGCTATAATATCATCTTCTAATGTGGTACTGCTTATTTCAATTCTCACTAAATCCTGCGTAATTGGGTCGCCACAAGGGGTGTCAAGTTGTCGCTGCACAATCAATGTGGACAGTTCTTGAAAAACGGTATTTATTACGCCTTCAAATGCGGGGGCAAAATCATCCAAATACACCAGTTGAAAATATCCTACTACTACTTCGTGGTTACTATTGGCAATCAGGTTACTCAGTGGGTACTTGTCGTAAGTGTTCCCGAACCTATCGTAGAGGATAGAATCCGGATGCGTGGTAGTGGCTTGGTGCGGTGGTAGCGCACCACAATAGCCAACGTTGGGGCTTTGCCCAAAACCGACTATGCTCGCAAGCATCAGTAAACTTAAAGTAAGGGTGAACAGCAAAGAATAGGTGTTAGTGCATGATATACGCGGCTCGTTTCTTAGTTTTTTACTTAATATAATTTGAGCGTATTTTGTATGGTTAGAAAATAGTACTGTGTAGTAGTATCGGCAACGTTCCCCAATATATAAAGATATTGTCATATAAGCAAGTGCCTTGTTGATATTTGCGACAAAAGCAACAATTTTACATTACTGCAAAGTAAATATTCCGTTTAGCGATATTAAAAAAGTAAAAAAGCGAAGATACAGGTGATAAAACGCTGATAAAATTGTGATAATTTTAAACGAAAACTGCTTATTTATTGTCGCTATTTAGCAATTTTGGCACAAAAAGGCTACCTTTGCAACCTTTCTGACACAATTAAACTTTTTTAAATAATCATCTAT
>JAGOHC010000088.1 GCA_017996375.1 Saprospiraceae bacterium
GCATGATAGGTATAAGAAGCCGGAGTATCATTAAAATCACCACAAACAATTACGTTCCGCTTACTTGCAAGTATATGTTGATGCACCTTATCGGCTTGCTCGGCGCGGAGTTGTACCTTATGACGAAACAAGCCAAACATGTGCTTGATGTCTGCCCAACCCTGTCGGCGTTTTAATTTTTTGACACCGCCGTTATAACGCAAATTGTTCGCCGTAGTGCTTATCTGATTAGACTGTAGTTGTAGGTTATAAACGCGAACGGTGTCGTTTTGAATGAGTACATCTGCATACGTGCAGCCATTGCCCGTAGCCTTAAAATTTTTTAGGCGTATTTTTCCGTATTCCGGAAAGCACAAACTATCTATTACGCCACCGCCGATGATAGGGAATTTTGAGTAAATTGCGCGAAGTTGTCCTTGCTCAAACATATATGGGAAATGCCCAGCTTTTTTTATTTTCGTTTGAAAATCAAAGGCATTGTGAATTTCCTGAAAGCATGCTATATCGGCATTTTGCTCTCCGACAAATTTTATAAAATCTGCTTCAGTCAAATTGTTAAACTTCAAAACACTCAATCCGAATATGTTATAGTTCAACACTTTGATAGCCTTATGGGTAGTTGTGGCGGCAAACTTTGGAGGTTGCATAATGGCTGAAATTTGTGGTAAGCCTAATAATAAAACAGCCACCAGCCACAGCATTACTGCGTAATGTCGCATTGCACCATTTAAAAGTAATAACAAAAACACACTAAGTAAAAGCCACGGCAACCCTAACCCAAGCAACGAAAACTGCCAGTATGGTTTTGGATAGATGTACGGACTCAGATAAGCCAACAAAATTGTTGCGCTTATTATGATACTGATTGTTTTTATTAAAAAACGAATGAGTATTGTCATAAATTCAAACTACGGCGGCGCGTATTTTTACTAACTGCTCTAATAAGGCTTCCATTTTGTCTAAGGGTAACATATTTGCCCCGTCTGATTTAGCGATTGACGGGTTGGGATGTGTTTCGATAAATAGTCCATCCACGCCAACGGCGATGCCTGCCTTTGCAATGGTAGCAATCAATGCAGGCCGCCCACCGGTTACACCAGCCGACTGATTGGGTTGCTGCAAAGAGTGGGTACAATCTAAAACCACGGGGACATCAAAACTTTGCATGACGGGTAATCCGCGATAATCCACAATCAAATCTTGGTAGCCAAAAGTGGTGCCGCGCTCGGTGAGCCAAATGTTTGGGTTGCCTGAGTCGCGCACCTTATCTACGGCAAATTGCATAGCATCGGCACTCATAAATTGCCCTTTTTTGATATTGACTACCTTACCTGTTTGGGCGGCGGCTTCGAGCAAGCTCGTTTGTCGGCATAAGAAAGCCGGAATTTGAAGTACGTCCACGTAGTTTGCTGCTAAGGCTGCTTCATGTTCGGTATGGATGTCGGTAGTGGTAGGCAGGTGGTATGTTGTGCCTATTTTGCGAATAGCCTCAAGTGCAACCTCATCGCCGATGCCAGTAAAGGAATCGCGCTTGGTGCGGTTTGCCTTTCTGTAAGAGGCTTTAAAAATATAAGGGATATCAAATTGATGGCAGAGCGATTGCATCCGTTCCGCTACTTCGGCAATCAGGTTTTCGCTTTCTACTACACAAGGTCCGGCAATCAAAAAAAATTGCTTACTATCGGATGGTTGCAAATATGGAAGTGATGATAGCATAATATTTTTTAATAGTATTATTGTAAAATTTGTAGCTTGGCAAACTTCAACATGATGCGGCGTTCTTGAGGGTCTTCTATTTCCGGAAAATTAACTGTTGCCACCCGATTATCGCGGCTGCCATCAATATTTATAATAACGCCTTCGCCAAACTTTTGGTGTAGCACTTTCATCCCTTTTGTGAGATGTTCCACAGGGCTGGGTTTGAAGTTGCTTAAATCTACTGTCGGTGCATTTGTTTTTTTTAGGAGTGGCTTGAAAGCACCGCCAATTTTTGCCGTTGGGTTGCCCAAACTAAAATTTACCTTTACGGGTGTTTGATTTTTCAACGTGCTACTGCCCTCAACGTGCAACCCCGAGATTTCTTCTAGAAAACGACTGGCATCATTATAGCGTATTTGTCCAAATTTGTAACGGCTTGTAGCATACGATAGCGTCAGATTTTGCTCCGCTCGTGTAATGGCAACATAAAATAGCCTTCGCTCTTCATCCATTCCTTCTTGCGTATCCATAGCCATGAAAGACGGAAATAAACTTTCCTCTAAACCCACTACGAACACTGACTTAAACTCTAAGCCTTTAGCAGAATGGATAGACATAAGTGTTACATACTCGTTGCTGTTTTCTCCTTCATTTTCGTTAGTAACATCTGATACCAGCGCAATATTTTGCAAATAGCTGACCAATGTTTTATCGGCGAAGCCTACACTTTCTGTGAATTCATCATTCTCCACAAAATCTTTTATGCCATCTAATAGTGCATTAACGTTTTCGATACGACCGATGCCTTCGAGGGTAGTATCTGCCTTGAGGTCTTCCATAATGCGCGATTGCTTGAGTATGAAGTGTGCTGCATCATAAGCGTTGCCTTCGCTTGCTTTGATGCCAAAGGCATTTACCATAGTGATAAAATCGTTTACAGAACGGCGAGCACTTGCACCCAAATCAATATTTGGTAGCACTGCCCACATACTTTGATTTTGGGTAGTTGCCATGGCACTTATTTTTTCGATGGTGCTATCGCCGATGCCTCTGCGTGGGTAGTTGATAACGCGGCGAAGTGCTTCCTCATCGTGCGGATTGATGGCGAGGCGCAGGTACGCGATGATGTCTTTAATTTCTTTACGACTATAAAAAGACAACCCACCGAATACTTTAAACGGGATGTTGTAGCGACGCAGTGATTCTTCAAATATACGCGACTGAGCGTTGGTGCGGTAAAGGATGGCTATATCGCTGTTGCGAAAATGATGCCTAGTTTTTTGCTCCAAAATGAGGTCAGCAATGCGTTTGCCCTCTTCGTTATCGGTCATAGTTTTTATGACATTTATCTTTGCGCCGTTGCCTTTATCCGACCATATTTTTTTCTGAATTTGTCGCTTATTATGTGCAATAACTTCGTTGGCAGCTTGAACAATATGCTCCGTAGAACGATAATTTTGTTCTAACTTAAATACTTGTAAGTTTTTGTATTCTTTCTCAAAATCTAAAATATTGTCAATCGTTGCCCCACGAAAAGCATAAATGCTTTGGGCGTCATCACCCACTACGCAGATGTTGTGGGGGCTGCCTTCGTAGTCCACTAATTTTTTTAATATTTGATATTGTAAGTAATTGGTATCCTGAAACTCATCTACCAAAATGTATCGGAATTTTTGGCGATATTTATCCGCAACATTTTCTGGATTTTTGTGTAACAACACGAAGAAATAGAGCAGCAAATCATCAAAATCCATAGCCCCAGACCGCCGACACCGATTGACATACATTTCGTATATTTTATATATGTAAGGACACTTGGCAATTCTGTCTTGTTCCAGTAATGTTTCGTTTTCGGCATACATTTTTGGTGTGATGATATTTGATTTTGCCGAAGAGATGCGCCCCAATACCGAGCCAGCGTGGTAGGCATCTTTGCTCAAATTCATCTCTTTGATGATTGCCGTTATTGCACTTTTTGCATCATCAGAATCGTAGATGGTGAAGTTTTTCGGATAACCGATTTTTTCTGCTTCTATGCGTAGTATGCGTGCAAAAATGGAGTGGAATGTTCCTGCCCACACATCATTGGCGACATTACCCACCACTTTTGCAATCCGCTCCTTCATCTCACGAGCAGCCTTGTTAGTAAATGTAAGCGAAAGAATATTCCAAGGTGAAATGCCTTGTTCGATGAGGTAAGCGATGCGGTAGGTGAGTACGCGTGTTTTGCCCGAGCCAGGACCCGCAACCACTAACACTGGACCTTCTATTGTCGTGACAGCTTGTTGTTGTACGTTGTTTAGTTCGTGTAGATAACTCATGCCTTTAGAGCGTAAATTTTAAATTTGTAAGCTCGCAAAGGTATTCAAAATTTATATAATTTGATGGGTGTAACAGAAAAACCTATCGCCGGAATTCCTGAATACCTGTGCTGATTCCAAACTGGTGTGTACTGCCAACTAAATGATACGAGGCAAAGCTGTAATCAATGCGGAAGCGATAAATTTTGACACCGATACCACCCGAAAATCCGGAAAGGCTGCGGAAGTTTATTACTGAAAGTTCCTTACGCCGTTGGTGATTGTACCCAACGCGCAAACGTAGGTTTTCATTTTTTCCGATTAAGAATTCGCCACTAAAGATGAAATGTCGGAAAAGGTTATCAAAGAACAGCGAGGTGTTACTTGTTTTTGTAGTTTCTTCACCCAAAAACAAGATATTGTTTTGCTCGGTTGGGTTGTCATAGCGCAAGTTCCAACGCTGTGCGTGGTGGTATATGACGCTGAAGCGCAACGGCAGGTAGCGCAACTTTTTAGAGATGCCTATTTGTACTTCAAAGGGCAACTTTTCGCGTTGTTTGTACGCAGTAAGTTGATAGCCTACATTTTGCAGCGCAAGCGTGGCGGTAAACTGCGATGCCGTGTCGGAATACATAGCGACAGCATCTGCCCCGATGCCCGATGCGCGGTAGGTCTCAAATTGGGAGCCGATGTATCGTATATTGCTGCCAATGCTGATGCGTTCCGAAAGTTGTTTGGCTGCGCCTAATGTGATAGCATATTCATTCGCCGCAAAGGGTGCTGTTTCGTTGCCGTATTCGTCCGCGCCTTTCAGCGAGCCGTAATTAACAAATTGAATGCCTAAGTGTGTGGTGATATTCCATTTATTAAGTTGATGAGCGTAACCGACATAGCCGTTCCTGATGCCGGCAAATAGCGTTTGATAATTGAAAGCTATTTGTTGGTGTGCCCTTGCAGATAACGAAGCAGGGTTATTATTCGCTAACGTAACATCGCCATCATTGACGGTTATCAGGTTTCCGCCTAATGCTTGAATACGCGAAGAAACGGGCAGTTGCAAAAACTGAAAAGTATTGTCGCCACCCACTTGCGCGTAGTTGAATAACGGATAAGAAAAAATGAAAAGAAACAGGAAAATTGGCTTCATGTCAGGTGTATTGCGTAAGAGTCCAGAAGGTAAACATCCTCTTAACAGTTTTTATTGTACTTTTAACAGTTACCTTTCGCCGCAAATATATGGTATATCACACAACATCCTTTGCAGAAAGGGGATGAAAATTATTTAGCTATTTCATTTTGCCAAATTGTTTTGCACGCACCCATGTTGCAATCCATTTTTTTGACGAGTGCACCTTGCTCATTATATAATTTTAGCTCGCCTTGTTCATTATCGCCGTTGAGGTAATTGCCTTCTGCTTTCAGATTACCGTTGCGGTAATACTCCGTAAAAGGACCGTTCTCTTCGTTATCTTTAAACAGCACTTTTTCCATGAGTTCTTTGGTATCGTAGTAGCGCAACCATTCGCCGTTCATTGAGCCGTTGCTATATTTGCCTTCGAGCTCCAATGTGCCGTTTTCATAATAGCCTTTGTAATCGCCGTCAAACTGCCCGTTGCGGTAATGCTCAACAGCTTGTAAATTGCCGTTTGGATGGTAGAGTTTCCGCTCGCCCACTAAGGTATCGTGGTGGTAGATAGCAGTTTCAAATACTTTTCCATCGGGGTATTTTTTAATAAAAGTGCCTTCTTTTTTTTGTGTTTTTTTGTCGCGTTGCAATACGGTAATCATGCCGTCTTCGTGTCGCTGTGTGATGGTTTCAGTTTTGCAGCAACTGCTGAAAACAAGTAGAGGCATTGCCCCTAACAACACAAATAGAGGTGTGGTTTTTGGGTGATTGTGATTTAATTCAATATTCATTTGTATGACTGCTGTTGGTGTTGAGTTGCACACATTATTTCGAAACATATAATTTTACATCGGTTAGTTTTTGGTCGCTTAGTTTATTGCCGAGTGCCTTCCAACCTTTGATGTCTATAAATTCTGTTAAGTTTATTTCGCCACTCATTTTTTGGTTTTTTAACTTGACGTTGTACTGCACACGCGGCTCGGGCAGTGTGGTGGCGAACAATAATTTAGAATTTTTGTGGTCGGAGATGTAAGCATATTTTTGCCCTAAGGTGTTCGTTTCTATCTTAAAACGTTTTACCATCGTCCACCCTTTGTTGCCATCGTAGTAGATCGCGCTTACAACCGTATTGGGTGTTATCTTCTCTATACTCAAAAGTGTTGCCATATCATATCGATTGGTCATTTCAAAATCGGTGGTATAATACGTGCCGTCAGTGCTGAGTACCAATAGGGTGTCGCCAGTGTCAAATTCGCCTAAATACTTGCCGCGCTCATCGGTGTTTAGGCGACCTGTAATGGCATCGTACCATATTTTTTTTGCGCCTAAGGTGGACTTGCCCACTTCTTTCTGAACGATTTTTTTGATAGGATATTTCGTAACGATATTCCCCAACGAGCCGCGTCCTTTAATAGCTAAATCGCCGAAATCGAAATCGAATACTTTTGTTTTCGCGCTGCATCCTTGCGATAATTGGATGCTCACAATTTCGGCTTCGCCATTAGGATTGGCAGTAAAGTATAACACCTTTGAGCCTTTCTCGCCAGTGGTGAGGTCATATTCTTTGTCGCGTGTGACGGCGGTTACGTTGAAACGTTTACTCATGGCGCGTCCGGTTTTGCCATCAACATATAGTAGATTGTAGGTGCTACGGTCATCGGCTTTACGCCAAACGGCAACGTGGATGATGTCTTTTCCTACAAAAATTTTTTCACCAATTTTTACCACTTTGCAAATGCCGTCTTTACGGAATATGATGATATCGTCAATATCTGAACAGTCTGCAACAAATTCATCTTTTTTCAGTCCCATACCAATAAAGCCTTCTTCGCGATTGACGTACAGCTTCGCATTATTAGCGACCACATTGGTAGCCTGAATGGTGTCGAAAGTTAAAATTTGCGTGCGGCGTTCTTTACCTTTGCCGTACTTGCGGAGCAATTCATCGAAGTACGAAATGGTGAATTCTGTAAGGTTATCAATATTGTGTTGTACTTTTTGGAGTTCATCTTGTAGGCTGTTGATGTACTCGTCCGCCTTGAAGGAGTTGAATTTAGAGATGCGTTTAATTTTTATTTCTGTCAGCTTTGTAAAATCCTCTTCTGTTAGTTCGCGCAAAAGTTGCAGTTTCCCTTTTGCAGTTGCAGCGGATGTGTTGGGTGTGGCAACATATTTGCGTAAGCCTGTTTCAATGGTGCTTATCACGGCTTCCCAAGTTTCGCACTCTTCGATGTCGCGGTAGATGCGTTTTTCTATAAATATTTTTTCTAAAGAAGCAAAAAGCCAATCTTCTTGTAGTTCATTTTTTTTGATGTCTAACTCCATTCCCAACAAAGCCCGCGTTTGCAAGGTGCTGAATTTGAGTAGATCGTGAACGTCCCAAAATACGGGGCGTTCTTCTACGATAACACAAGCATTGGGAGAGATAGAAATTTCACAGTCCGTAAAAGCATAGAGTGCATCTATGGTGACATCGGGCGAAATGCCGGGCTGCAATTCGATATTTATTTCAACATCCTTTGCGGTGTTGTCTATTACTTTTTTGATTTTAATTTGCCCTTTGTCATTTGCTTTCAAAATACTCTCAATCAACGTTTCGGTGGTGACACCGTAGGGCAGCTCTTTAACGAGTAGTGTTTTTTTATCGGGCGATTCTATCTTTGCTCGTACCTTTACTTTACCGCCACGCCGACCGGCATTGTAGTCAGCTACATCAATCATCCCTCCGTTTTGAAAATCGGGGTAGAGTGTTACTTTGTTTCCTTTTAATATTTGGATGGAGGCTTTGACGAGTTCGATAAAATTGTGTGGCAGTATTTTTGTAGAAAGCCCTACGGCAATACCTTCAACGCCTTGTGCCAATAATATCGGAAATTTCATAGGAAGGGTTATTGGTTCTTGCTTGCGTCCATCGTAAGTCGTTTGCCAAACCGTTGTTTGTTTGTTGAAGGCAATATCTAGTGCAAACTTTGTCAGGCGAGCTTCGATGTATCGGGAGGCAGCAGCTCCGTCGCCGGTGCGTATATCGCCCCAATTTCCTTGCGTGTCAATGAGTAGATCTTTTTGCCCCAAGTTTACTAAGGCATCGCCAATAGCTGCATCGCCGTGTGGATGGAACTGCATGGTTTGCCCTATGATATTGGCAACCTTGTGATAGCGTCCGTCATCCATATCTTTCATAGAATGGAGGATTCGGCGTTGCACGGGTTTCAGTCCATCCTCAACGGCAGGTATAGCACGTTCTAAAATTACATAGGAGGCATAGTCGAGAAAATAATTCTCGTACATACCGTTCAGACTTATAAGATTGCCGTTGTTTTCAGAAGAAGTATTTTTCATTAAATTGTATGTTTCAAATAGTTTGTATTTCTCCGCAAAGGTATAAAAAAATTAACTCAATTAAAAAACAAAATGTTTTAAAAAAATATTTTTATATAATAAAAATCGCAGTATTGACATCGCAGGATAATTCTAAAAAAAAAACCGAAACGCTGTGGTTACCCTAATAATTCTTATCTTCGCACAATTATTTAGAAAAATTATTTTAAATCACCAATAATAACTACATTTATAATGGCATCAACATCGGAGATTCGCAAAGGTTTGTGTATCGAAATGAACAACGATATTTTTACCGTTGTGGACTTTCAACATGTGAAACCGGGCAAGGGCGCGGCATTCGTATATGTAAAAATTAAAAGTTTGACCAATGGCAAAGTGTTGGAGCAAAATATTCCGGCTGGGCATAAGGTTGATGACGTTCGCGTAGAGCGCCGTAAGTTTCAGTATCTTTATAAAGATGAAACAGGCTTCAATTTTATGGACAATGAATCCTACGAACAAGTTACGTTGGACGAAAGTATGATTGAAAATCATCGCTTTTTAAAAGAAGGAGGAGAGGTGGAAGTTGTTTTCCATGCAGCGAAAAATATACCGCTGAATGTGAGCCTCCCACAACATTTAGTTTTTGAGATAACTTATGCAGAACCGGCAGTGAAAGGAGATACATCTACCAACGCATCGAAGTATGCAACCATAGAAACTGGTGCCGAAATTAAAGTGCCGTTGTTTATCAATCAAGGAGATTTTGTCAAAGTAGATACAACTACTGGCGACTACCTTGAGCGTGTGAAGCAATAATGATGTTCACAATATTGATTATTTTACAACAAAACCAACTACTATGATGAATTTCAAAGAAATTCAAGAACTAATCAAATTAGTTGATAAATCACATCTGACGGAGTTTAAACTCAAAGAAGGTGAATTTGAAATCGTGATTCGCACGGATAAGTACGTATCAGGTAAAGCAATTCATGCCTCTCCAGCCACCTATGTAGCGGCGGCACCGGCTGTAATACCGGCAGCATCGCCACAAACGGCTACCACTTCACAGGAAGTAACACAAGCAACTGCTCAAGCAACTACTTCAACTCCCGCAGCACCCACAGCAGGTAATGAGGAGGCTAACTACATTCCTGTCAAAGCATCCATGGTAGGAACATTCTACCGCTCGCCAGGACCCGATAAGTCCGCTTTCGTTAAAGTAGGCGATATCATATCAAAAGGGTCGGTATTGTGCATCATCGAAGCCATGAAATTATTCAACGAAATAGAATCGGATGTATCTGGCAAAATAGTAAAGGTAGTGGCAGAAGATGCCAGCCCCGTAGAGTTTGACCAAGTGCTGTTTTTAGTAGATCCCAACGGGTAATAAGTACTACTAAGAACTGCCTTATGCAGCAACACAAGCTACAATTTTATCAACTTACGCTTCCAATGCTTAACCAATTATGTTTAAAAAGATATTAATTGCTAATCGAGGAGAAATAGCCTTGCGGATAATCCGTACCTGTCGCGAAATGGGTATCAAAACGGTGGCAGTTTATTCTACTGCCGACAAAGACAGTTTGCACGTCCGTTTTGCCGACGAAGCTGTGTGTATCGGACCTCCAGCATCTAAAGAATCTTATCTGAGTATTCCACGTATCATGGCAGCTGTGGAAATCACAAACTCCGATGCAGTGCATCCTGGCTATGGCTTCTTAGCCGAAAATGCCGACTTTGCTGAAGTATGTAACGTATATGGCATCAAATTTATCGGCCCCACCCCAAGCCAGATTCGTAAAATGGGCGATAAAATTACCGCAAAAGACACGATGATAAAGGCAGATGTTCCCGTTGTACCGGGTTCCGACGGTTTGCTCAAAGATGTAAAACAAGGAAAAAAAATCGCCAAGGATATTGGTTATCGGATAATCCTTAAAGCCACTGCCGGCGGCGGCGGTAAAGGTATGCGAATAGTTTGGGAAGAAAAAGAATTTGAAAATAACTGGGACGCAGCTCGCCGCGAAGCACGCGCGTCATTTGGCAATGATGG
>JAGOHC010000089.1 GCA_017996375.1 Saprospiraceae bacterium
ACCAATGACCTGTTAGATGACAATATTGTTGACCAAAACGGACTGACCGGTGGCGATGAAGATGACCACGACCCCGCTGAAATTATCATCACCATCCCTTGTCCTAATCCGCCGTGTACCCCACTTGTCATCACTAAGAGAAATTAATACTTTTCTTCTGTTATACAAAAAGTCCTGTCGAACTGAAGTTCGACAGGACTTTTTTATTGATTACATTCTGCCACCACCTTGTTCATTGCCATCTCCCTCTTTGAGGTCATCATTTCTGTTTTTCTTCTTTTTGGATTGTGAAAATTCCATCTTTCCAAAGCGATAGTCGAAGCTAAGGCGAACACCAAAAAACTGCACTTTGTTATTACTTTCTTGTACAAAATTATCGCCTTTGTATTCATTTTTAAACTGTATGACTGGATTCAGGAAGTTATCTACGCCAAAACTCAAACCGCCCATTTTTTTGAACAAATCTCTTCGAACGCCAAAGCTGTAATAGTAGAATGAAGTGGAGCGTCCCTGTATGGTAATTTTCGGAGAGTTCCAGTTGCCGAAGCCCTGCAAACCCCAAACGGGATGAAAGTTCCAATTACAGAAAAAGTTGACGTTGTAGTTGACACCATTGTTCTTGAGTTGCTGTTGTGTACTCACCACTTCGTAATAAGAAGCATTGACCGTACCACTTAGTATCAGTTTACCTGCAATCATACTGCTGACATTGATACTTGCACCGGTTGCATAATTTTTGCCCCAGTTAGCATACGTTGAAACATACACGTTATTGGCATCTACGAAGCGATAACCCTCAATGGCGTTGTTCACGCGCCGATGATATACCGAAAGGTTTATGTTTGTAAAATTTTTGTTGAAATTATATTCCGCCTCTACATTATGCGAAAGTTCGGCAGCCAAATTCGGATTGCCATACGATATATTAAGTGGGTCTTTGAGGTCGCGATAAGGATTGAGATAAGACAAACTTGGGCGTTGTACGCGCTGTGAATAACTCAATTTTATTAGGTTTTTATTCTTTAGTGTATAAGAAATTTTTACGTTAGGCAACAAATTGTCATATCGATTGCTGAAAGGTTGTTCGCCTTGTAAGAAATCGCCCGACACGTTTGTAAATTCATAGCGCGTACCTAAGCGGAAGCTCCATTTTTTTAGGCTGAAGCCATATTGTGCATAAGCAGCCTCGACATCTTGACGGTAATCAAAAATATTGCTTCGTTGTTCATCTTCAATATACGTCCCTGTCGGGAAATCAAAAACATCATAACGGTAATCGCTGTTGACATTTCTAAAAATGCCCTTTGCCCCGAGTTCTAACGAAGAAGTTTTAGTGAAAGGATGTACGTAATCAGTTTGCACAGTTAGTTCTCTGTTCAAACCAATATTATCACTTTGTTCGTTGTAATTATTTACTTCGGCATTATCAAACTGACGGATGGCGTATTCAAAATTTCGATTACTGTTATTGAACTGCACCGAAGCCGTCCATTCTCTATCTACTTGTGCGAAAGTGCGTTTATAATCCAAGCTAGCATCGTAGCCCAAAACCTTTGCTTGGCTATTGGTTTCGCGGCGGTATATCCGTTGTAAGTCTGTAAAGGTATTTCCCAAAAAAGTTTCGTCGTTTGCTTTGGGCGTAAAATAGTTCGTGTTGCCCCGTAGCGTAGCTGTCAAATTATTGCGCTCGTTGATGTCGTAATCTACACCAATTTGCCCGTAGCCACCGCCGCCCCAATTATTGTTTTTGCCAGTTTGTTTTAAGATATGTTGTATGCTATCTATGGTATTAGTACGCAAGTTTTCAAAGTTACCCCTGCTTATCCATCCGTATCCGCCTAAACTTGAACTCACACCAAAGTTGCCTGAGCGAAATGTCAGGTTACCATTCAAACTGCTGGAGCGTGTACCTGCCGATGCCATCACTGAGCCACTCATACCTTCAATCCTTTTTTGTTTGGTGATGATATTGATAATACCCGCAGTACCTTCGGCATCATATTTTGCCGACGGGTTGGTTATGACTTCCACCTTCTGAATATTGTCTGCAGGAATCATTTTCATGGCATCTGCTACGCTATTTGCCATAATAGATGAAGGTTTTCCGTTGATAAGAATGCGAACACTCGTACTGCCACGCAACGAAACGTTTCCGTCAAAATCTACGGTCACCATAGGCACTTTGCGTAACACTTCGGTAGCATCGCCACCACGAGCGGTAACATCTTTTTCGGCGTTGTAGGTTATTTTGTCAATGTTGGTTTCAATTAAATCTTTTTCGGCAACTATTTCTACACCCGCTAAGACATTAGTTTGTGGCACAAGGTAGATTTTTCCGAGATTGGCGTCCAACTGCTTATCTGTGATTTCGATGCCTTTCACAATTTTTTCGTCATAGCCTAAAAAAGTAACCGAAATTTTATATTTGCCATTACGCACTTTGCTGAATTTAAAATCGCCCTTATCTTCCGTTATCGTTCCATCAGTGGGTTTGCTGAAATCTGCCAACATCAACGAAACGGTGGCGTAATCAATTGGGTCGCCTGTAATGGAATCTATAATTGTTCCGAACACGCGACCATTGCCCGCTTTCGCCGCGCCAAAACCGCCCATTTGTGCCCAAGCTATTTGCCCGATGCAACTACAAAATAGAATCAGAAAGTAATGCTTAATCATAATAACCTTTATTTTTATATACTTTTAGGAGGAAGCGACAAAAGTAAGAACCTCGCTCCAAAGTACATTTTTGAATATACTAACGTTATATTCAACACGATACAACGTTATAATTGATAGACAAATTTTTTATATCCTGATGCAAAGGCTACAACAATTATAAGAAATAACACTTCAAACATTACCACTTGATTGTAATGTTCGAAATAAATTTGTGCCGACAAACCAGTAAAAAAAAGGTGTGCAGGAATTATACTTTATTGCTAGTTAATCTTTTAACAAGTTAAAACCTACTTAAACAAATCGTCTAACGCCATTGGGCGGCGGGCAAACTCCCAACGAAAATCTTCTAAACGCAAGGTGTTATGATTGGCTTGTCGCATTGGGATAATGTTGCCATCATGTTGTGTATAAAATCGTATTCCTTCCACTTGATTATTACCAAAGAGTACGGTCATTTCGCCGCAAATTGCTTTATTTACACCCACATAAGCGCCGGCTTCATCCGTACCGTAATAAATAGATTCAGCGTTGCCGTTCACCAACATTTTGTAGAGTTGGCTGTCTGTATTAAATAACGCTGTGATGTTTTTTCCGCGCACTTGATTATAATATATTTCTTCTTTAGTATTGACAATTAATGCCTTGTTGATTAGTAGCACCTTATCAATTTTATTATTCACTGTTAAAATGTGCATGGTATCTGCCGTAAACTGCGAGGTATCTGCCCACATGATAGGGTTTTTGTAGAGCCGAAAAATGGAATCTGAAGAGCTGTATGTCAAGGAATCGCAGAGCCCTTGCAGGTCGCTTTTGAAAATACGCACATCGCGGTACGCCAGCAACTGCCGCACGGTATCCAACACAATGCTGTCTTGCAACATCGAATCGCTATTCATTTTTTGTGGGCGAAACGACACCAACGTATCTGCCGTAAGGTACAGACTGTCTTTGTCTACTACGCTAATCAACATAGGGCGGCGCATACGAATATTATCAGTCGAATCTATGCCGTAGGCTTTTATGAAATCCGTTTTTTTGTTGTATATGGCATTTTCGGTAACGATAGTTGTATTATTAACAGTATCTTGCATGACAACATTGCCGTACGCAAAACCATTATCTCCGCCATAATTCATTTCATCCGCTTCGATAATTTGTTTGCCATCCACAATCCTTGAGCGACCTTCAGTTTTGAACGATTCATTGCGGCGGTCATACACGATGCGTGTTTCGGAGGTAATGCGTTGTTTGTCATCTTCATAAACAGGATTGCCTTCGAGGTAAGTGATGTCGTTTTCTTCATCGTATCGAATCACATCTGCACTTGCTTTTTTTGCGCCATCTTCAAAATGAGCGTTTCCGATAAGTCGCACCTCCTTGATGCTGCCATCGTAGAACATTGTGTCGGCGACAGCTTTTTGCTTTTCTTTTTGATACTGTGCATTGTCAGTGAATACCGCCAGCTTATTTTGCGTATCATAATAACCTTTTTCGCAATAAATTTTCGAGCCGTTTTGCTGAATAAGCGTAGGCGCAACGAAGTGGGCAATTTTATTTTTGGTATCAAATTTTAGTGTGTCGGTGCGGAGATTGAACGAAGTATCTATAATGGTAACATTTTGCTTAAAGTAGGCTAATTCTTCATTGACATAATAATAACCGACATCGCTGCTGAGTTGTGTTTTGCCATCGGTCAGCAGTGAGCGCGTGTTGAAAACAGCTACTTTCGTTTGTGTGTTGTAATCTAATTTTTTAGTAAAAAGTTTTTGTTGATTATTTTCCAAAACAACATCACCCAATAGTTCGGCATCGCCGATATTACCTTGGTAACGCACCGAATCGCCAAAGATATGCAGCGAATCGCCCTGTGTAATTACGACGCGCCCGTAGGCAATCACGTTATTATCTTCTTTGTAGCATGAATCGCAATACATGGTTGTGGTATTTTGTTGCAGCTCCACGCTTCCACGCAACCACTGTATCACGCGCCCTTGTTGTTGAAGGTATTCTGCCCATTCTGCAAAAACAACTTTTACGTTATCGGCGGTATCGCGATAAGGAGCTTGGGCGTTTACAGACAGGCATAAAAAAATTAAAACTGTTAGCAGTAGAAATCTGTACATGATAGTTTAAACTATTTGCGAAAGCTATTTTTGGGTGTATCAAAGGTATTCAATCCTTGTTAAACGATAGTGTTCGGTAGGTATTTTATTAGCGACAACAATATTTAACTTTATTGCACCTATAACACATTCGCCAACAAAAATGTTGTATCTTTCTAATACTACACTAACCCTACTCCTCATTTCAGGAGTTTTTGCTTGTTTTGCAAGGCTGCAATTTATTCAATGACCACGCATATTTATCTGAATACTACTTAGAATCATTTCCTTGTTTGTATAAAAAATCAATACCTTAGCAAAGGATTTTTATTAAAAAACTAATTGTTTATGATGCGAATAATAAATTTATGGGGAGGCTTCTTGTTATTATCACTCTTTTTATCAAGTTGCTCTGTTAAAAAAACTTCGGCGCAAAAAACAATCATACCGCTATCCGACAATAGCTGTTTTGATGATAGAGCCACTACGGCAACACTAAGCTCGGAGAGGGGTGTGATGCTACAACTCAATACCGACCTGTGGATAATCACTACAGTCGGCGGCAGCCGATATCAGCTATGTGAAACACCTAATTCATTAAAAATCAATGAATTACACATCATTTTTTCGGGAGAAGAAAAAGCTATCAAACCCACCGAACGGCGCGTGGCAACGCCATTAAAAGTTACTGCCATTGAGGTTCTAAAACAATAAATTATTCTGCGTAAAGCAAATATGTCTTCCGCATTTTTTTGTACTCATCAAGCATTGGCTGCCACGATGCGCGAATTTCATTTTCGGAAACACCCTTAATAATTTGTTTACGCAACTTATCGTTTCCAGCTAATTTGTCAAAATAATTATCCTTATTAAAAAAGATAGATTTGTCTGCAAAGCTGTTATAAAAATTTTGCAAGTACGATAAATCTACTTCCCGTTTGTTATAAAAATACGCTGCATCGGTGCCGGATAAATCCGTGCCATAGCAAGTTTTACCCTCATACAACGGCTGCTTGGCACCCTGATTAGGTTGGGGAGTAAATGAAGCATCCCCCTTTTTAAAATCCGGATGCCCAAATTGTTGAAACTGCTTATTTGTTCCGCGCCCAACGCTCACCACCGTACCCTCAAACAGGCAAAGTGATGGGTATAAATAAATTGCACGGTTGTTGGGCAAATTCGGGGATGGCGGTATGGGTACTTCATAAGCCGTTTGGTGTGTATAATTGGTACACTTTATTACATGAACCTTGCAAGTTTTGTTATCGCCTAACCAACCTTCACCGTTAATCATATTTGCCAATTCACCTACCGTTAATCCATGTACAATGGGGAGTGGATCCATGCCTACAAAAGACGAAAATGACTGCTCTAAAACAGGACCATCAACATAGTGGCCGTTAGGATTCGGTCTGTCTAAAATTACCAACGGAATGTTTTGCTCGGCGCAAGCTTCCATAACAAGGTGCAACGTAGAGATGTAAGTGTAAAACCGAACGCCCACATCCTGAATATCAAACACGAGTATATCCAAGTTGCCGAGTTGTTGCGGGGTAGGCTTTTTGGTTTTGCCATGCAACGAGTAGATGGGTAATCCGGTTAAAGGATCTTTTTCGTTGTTGATGGTTTCACCCGCATCGGCATCTCCTCGAAAGCCATGTTCAGGAGCAAATACGCATTGGATTTTTACATTTTTTCGCAATAACGTATCAATCAAATGAGTATTGCCCACAACGGAAGTATGATTGACTACCATACCCACTTTTTTACCTTTTAGCAGTGGGAGGTATTCATTGAATTGTGCAGCAGCGATGGTTAAAGTAACTGGTGTTTGCTTGAAATCTGGAGAGGTAATATTTTTTTTGCTTTTACAACCTGATGAGAATAAAATTAATAAGCTAATAATCAAATTGTAAGCGAAAGTAGAAGACATAAATCAGTAATTTATTTTGTTTAATTTTTAATACGATTGCTGCGGTGTTATCTTGAAAATGTTGGTATAAGTTTGATATAATTCGGGCAAAATTTGTTGCATCTGTACCGGAAATTGAAAGAAATGGTGTATGCTAACAGGCAAGGGGGGGATATCCGGTAAGTTGATATAACGATGAATATAATCCTTACTCATACCGCTAATTGCTTCTAAGTGTTGCCAAATATGTTCGTCCATCTGCGGGTAAGGATAATGTGGCGCACTCAACATGAACACTTGTGCATATTCGTGTAACCCGATATTATAATATTGTTGTGGGTGCGTGAAAGAACTCATCAGATGCTCTGCGGAGAACATGATAACGCCATCTTCGACAAAAATTTCGGAGCTGTGAAACTGTCGAGGAAATTGTGGCGAAGGAAATTGTTGCGGATAAACAATGATGTGTTCAAATTTATTCATCAAAAAATCATCTTTGCCAAAGGTAAGATACACTGCATTAGCCGCAATAATACCTCGAATTCCATGCGGTACAGTAGATTCTTCATCACCGAAACCTTTTTGTATAAATTCATTGGCTTCGATATAGAGTGCCATGCGTTCGCGGAATTTTTGTTTTTGAGCAACCGAAAGCTGTTGATAGAATTTGTGGTGCTGTTGTAAAAAAATTCGCATCGGCTCATGAATATCAGGTGGATTGCGTTGATACCACCACCAATCTATTTGCGGACTAAGCAGATAAATCACTACCAATGCAACTACAAACGGTGCTATCCAAAGTGCGTATTGCGAGCCTCCGCTATATGTAATATAAATAGCTGCGAACAAGCACAAGGTTATGGGAAAAGCTAATAGGTATGAAAATTTGATGTTTGAAGGCAGCATACATGATGTATTTAATATTTGCGACAAGCAACCACACTATTCCATTGTTTCAATTCGATTCTTCGCCAGTGTTATCTTCCGTTGAATACCATTGAAAAACGAGGCACGTGCTTTCTCATTTTGTACCGAAATTAGATTGCTTTTTTGTATAACGCTATCAAACCAGCTATGCGTATAATCGCAAATGCGTGTATCAAAACTTCGGAGATAATTTGGATTTACAAATGTAGTAAAAACAATGCGTAAGAATGGTGATTCGATGTATATCGTATTGTTAGTATATATTATTTCGTTGTGATACAAAGTAAATGGTGTACCTGTATCGGCATTCAGTTTATCGCTGATTTTTTTGCCAACTGTTGCCATTGTTTGCATGTGTTGTGCCAATCCTTGCAATGCCGCTAACAACTGAAGGGCAATGTCCCTTTCGATGATACAGCCATTCTGTACATGGTACTCAATTTGGTTGATCGTGTTATCGAATAAATTTGCGCTCCACATTTCGATAGATTCCAACTTGATATATTTTTCAAAAATACTTTGTGCAAGCAGCCTCGAAGGAGTGTCTAATAATTCAAAAGAAAAATTTCTACCATTTAAAAAATCTAAGTCCCAAATCGTTCTGCCCCATACGTACAATTTAAATGCAATTAGCTCTGGGAACAAACAATAGTAAAACAGTGGTATCTCACTTGATGCATATTTTACTACTACATTAGGGATATGTTGCAAATACTGAAAGTCGCTATCGACACTGCTAAGGTATTTATGAAAAGTAATCTCCTTTTGTGCAAAAGCGTTGAACGAAAACATAACCGTATCAAGGTTACCTTCAAACAATAAGCTATCTAATGAAATACGAAACTCTCTAACTAACAGTTCCATTTCGCCAGGGGTGATGATGCTATCGCCCCGCAACCTCCGATAAACGGAATCTTTGCCAACTTTCAGCACACTTGCAATAGCAACTAAGGCATCAGTTCGTTTTGCGTACTGACTGAGGATAGCATCAAAAAATTTTCGTTGCAAAGAAAAAGTTAGTTCCATAGCGTTTGTATGGGTATTTTGTTCGGTACCGCAAACAAATATAGTAATATACTAATTTGTGTAGTATTACTATAAAAAAAATATTCCCTATTAAGGCTTGGCTTCTTGAGGTTGCTTGCGCTGTCGCCAATATTCAATTAGTGGTGGCAACATAGACAGCACAATTATAGCAAAAATAACTAATGTAAAGTTGCGTTTTACCGCCGGAATATTACCGAAAAAATACCCCAGCATTGTAAATAAAACTATCCAAGTGATGCCCCCCAGCAAGGAGTACATAAAAAAGCGCGGATAGCGCATTGCCCCAACCCCCGCCACAAAGGGTGCGAAGGTACGCACTATTGGGATGTATCGCGCCAATACGATGGTTCGCACACCATACTTTTCGTAAAAGTGTTGTGTTTTTTCCAAGTGCTTGCGATTCAGAAAACGGAAATTTTGTTCAAATACTTTAGGTCCTAATTTTCTGCCAATCCAATAATTCAAATTATCACCTAAAATTACGGCAACCGACAACACCAATATCAAAGTGCCGATATTCAGGTTTTCGGAGGTTGCCACTACCGCGCCGGCGGCAAATAGCAGCGAATCGCCGGGCAACAAAGGCATAATAACCAATCCTGTTTCACAAAAAATTATTGCAGCTAAGATAAAATATGTTGTAGTTTGGTATTCAGAAACAATTTGAACAAGATGTTTATCAATATGTAAAATGAAATCTATAAGGCTTTTAAAAAAATCAATCATGGTCGGTATTATATCATATCAAATACGAAAAAAAAATTGCACCACAAAAGTATCACATAACTCCTAAATTACAAATGAAAACGCTTTTAACAAAATGATAACACGATAAATTGTACGCAAATGATATTTTTTAGCAGCTAAATTGTTAGCTTTGCAGCCGTTTCTGAAAAAAGTAATATTATTTACTATACAACAAACAAACCACAGCGTTATATGAAACAAATAATTTTTACATGGAGCTTACTGCTATTTTACAGCCTCACCGTAATAGCGCAAAACAGCGACCCCGTACTCTTTAGTGTCAATAATGTACCCGTAAACGTTTCTGAGTTTAAGTACATCTATTCTAAAACTAATGGCGCAAAAGCCGATTTCTCAAAAGCATCATTGAGTGAATATTTAGACTTATACACAAAGTTTAAACTCAAAGTACAACGCGCTAAAGATTTACGTATGGATACAATTCCGTCATTAAAAAGTGAGTTGGACAACTACCGTCGCCAATTAGCTGATTCGTATCTCATCGACCGTGAAGTTACCGACCGCCTTATAGACGAAGCCTACAATCGGCAACAAGAAGATATTAGCATAAGCCATATTTTGATAGCATTACCTCAAAATGCTACGCCAGTTGATACCTTAAAAGCGTTTAACAAAGCTACAGATTTAGCTTCGCAAATAAAAAATGGTGCAAAATTTAGCAACTTAATCGCACAATCTGATGACACAATTTCAAAGAAAAAAGATGGTACATTAGGATTCGTAAATGCCATGTTGCCAAGTGGCTACTACGATTTAGAAACTGCTATTTATAATACGCCAAAAGGCAGCACATCGGATGTGGTGCGTTCCCCGCAAGGGTATCATATCATCCGTGTAAACGAAAAGCGTCCGGCACGCGGCGAAATGGAAGTATCACACATCCTAATACGTAAAGATAAAAACAACCCTAAAAGCGAATTAACGCACATCCGCATTGACAGTATTTATGCTGCCCTGAAAGGTGGTGC
>JAGOHC010000090.1 GCA_017996375.1 Saprospiraceae bacterium
TTAGTGTTGCAACAAATTAGGGATTTGAATAATGCAAAAATTAAACCCAATGAGCAGCGCGATTTGGGCATAGGTGCACAAATATTAAGCGACTTGGGCGTATCAAAAATTCGCCTCATTACGAATAGCAACAAAAAGCGCATTGGGCTAATTGGCTATGGTTTAGAGATTGTAGAAAACGTAAAAATCTAACTCTGTTGCTGCTGATTTTTTCCGTATTGTTTGTAAAACTTATTGAAGGAAATCATCTTTTGATTGTCTTCGTCCCAAAGTTTATGGGAGATATATTTCAGACTTTCAAAGAACGTTACTTGCGTAACATATTTCTGTAATATTGGGTTTTCGTCTTTGCAACGTTGCAAATTGTAATTTGGAATCAACGAACTCAAGTGATGGATGTGGTGGATTCCGATATTTCCCGTCAGCCACTGGAACATTTTGGGTAACTTATAGTATGTACTTCCTTTTATTGCAGAAAGCACATAGTTCCAATCTTTTTTCCATTGTTTGTAGCTATATTCGTGTTGGTGTTGCACATAGAAAAACCAAACAGCGATGATGCCAAAAAAAGCTAATATTGGCAGCTGGATTTTTAATATTGTTTGCCAACCAAATATAGCAATAAGTGCGATATATGTAACTACTATCGCAATATTGCTCCACACCAACGATTTGCGGGCTGCCTTAAAACTATCTTTATTAATTAGCGGTAAGCGATTGTGTAAAAGAATGTAGTACAACGAACCAAATACAAATAAAACAATGGGCATTCTGTAAATGCGGTAGCGAAGTTGTTGCCAAGGTGTTAGCGCTTTAAATTCATTTACGGTAAGTAAGGATACATCGCCGATGTCGCGTATATCCTCTTCTAATCTACCATTATGCCCGTGATGAAAATTGTGAGATTTAGCCCAATACTTATACGGAATTGCACTAAATAAACTGCATACAAACCCAATACCGTCATTCCATTTTTTGGATGCGAGATAAGATTGGTGTCCGCAATCGTGCTGAATGATAAAAATTCTAACTAAAAAAAAAGCGTTAACGAAAGCCAAGAAAAGTGTCAGTAGGTAAGAGACTTGCATACTGTAATACATCAGTGCCCAAATGCCGAAAAATGGAATAAAGGAGGTAAGTATTTGTACGAAAGCCAATTTTTGATTTGGTTTTTGATAGGGCTGTACTATTGCTTTCCAGTTTTCGGTAATGTAATTAAGGTCATTTTCTTTTCGTAAAGCGATGGTTGCAGATTTGTACATTATTTTAATTTTAACAGAATTGAAATTTGGCATCAAATATAATAAAATAAACTATTGATTTTGATTATATCAATATAAGATTTATTACAAATTTTTGGTCAAATAAAAAAAGAAGCCGTTTCGGAATGAAACAGCTTCTGGGTTGATTTGTTTTGTTTTTTCTTATTTCAATTATTTGCGAACAACTAATCGTTGTGTAGCATATTTATGCTGACCAGCTACGCGTACAAAGTAGATGCCATCAATAGTATTAGTTAAATCAATATTGACAGCCTGATTTCCTTTTGATAACATAATTGGTTGAGCTGTAATTTCTTTGCCCAATAAATCAAACATTGTGATTGTTACCAATTCATCTTTTTCAATTGGATTAAACACTAATGTTGCTGCTGAAGTTGCCGGATTAGGTACCAGAGTAAAGTCATAAGCATTTTCATTAATTTCTTTAGTAATTGTCAAATCTTCTTCGCTACCTTCTTCTGATAAACGGGTGAAGTTTGATGTGGAACGTTGTACTAACAAGTTATAACAAGAAGTAGCGTTGTAAACTCCATTATAACCATACACTTTTAGCAAATAACTTGCAGCAGAAGTATAGTTATAAATAATTTGTTCACTTGTTGTACCAGTATTTTGAGAAATACCTACTTGCGTAGAAGTTGTGCCTCTGTATAAGCGCATATCGTAATCAGCCGGCAAGTTTGTCAAAGAAACTTTCACACGCGTACCAGAACTTGTAGTGGTAGAAAACTTAAACCAATCTATATCAGTAGAAGTGCTTATCAAAGCAGTTGTTGCTGTATTTACAGGAACTGTTTTTGCTGTAGAAGAAGTATTATTTGATTCATAGGCATCGGTACAAGTGCCTCCACCTGTACTCGCAGAAGTTGTGAAACTACTCGCAGAAGAATAGCTACCTGATGTTCCGCTACAAACAGCTTGAACTTGGTAGTTATATGTTGTACTTGCAGTTAAGCCAGTTAAGCTATATGATGTAGCTGTTGTTGAAATAGTTATCCAAGTTGTAGCAGCACTTGTTTTGTATTGCAAATTGTAAGAAGATGCACCAGTTACGGCACCCCAAGTTACTGTTGCAGAAGTTGCAGCAACATTAGAAGAGCCTAAACCTGTTGCCGTACCGCAAGTTGTTCCACCACCTGAAGGCGCAGTACAGCCATCAGAAGTTACTAAACCAATTCTTGAACCACCTGTTGCAAACAATGCTTGCATACGTGTTTTTTGTCCAGTTGAGAACATATACATACAAGCGTCATCCGTATAATCCATGTAGTTCATTGTCATTTCGGTAGGTGCGCCAGAACAAGTACTTGCGTGTGGGTAAGTAGGACAACCATAGTTTGCAGTATTGTGTGTTGGCGTATCGCTAACCAAGTCGCTGCCGCAAGTTGCATCTCCCCATATATGGCGAAGGTTTAACCAATGACCTATTTCATGTGTTGCAGTACGCCCCTTTCCATAGGCTCCACCTGCTGAATTAGGAACTGAAGTAGAACCAACGCTAGAGTATAATAATACTACACCGTCAGTATTAGCAGTACCGCCCGGAAATTGAGCGTAGCCTAATGTGCCTGCATCGCTACCTCCAAAAATAACTGTCCACAAATTCAAATATTTATCTCTGTTCCAGATTGATTGTGGTTTTAGCGTTGATTCAATTTGGTTCATCGTCCAAGATGCTTGCCCCATGTTTAGGCGGTTGATACCCGTTGTAGCTGCACCTGTAGGTGTGCGTTTTGCTAAACAGAATTGAATTTCTGCATCGGCAGCTACACCAGCGAAAACAGAAGGAATAGAACTTGCATCAGCGTTCAATTTTCTGAAATCTTTATTTAATTGATCTAACTGTGCGTTAATTTGTGCATCTGTAATATTTTCACTTGCTCCAACAGCATCACCGTTGTGAATGATGTGAAATACTACAGGGATTGTAACAACGGCGCGTTGTGTGACACCGCCATTTTGTTCAAATGCGTGGGTGTGTCGTTCAATTTCTTCAATACGGTCGTAGTAGGTTGGGTCTTCTGCGAGTTTAGACTCAAGGTTTTGCATAGCACCACATACACGCTGAGATTGTGCAAAGGTTGTGATGGATACAAAAAGGGAGGCGAGGATAGGAAGAATAAATCTTGCTTTAGCCATTTTTAGTTAATAGATTTAGGTTGTTAAAAAAATATTGTGGAAATCAAAAAATTAAATTGCAAAATAGCCTGCAAGATTAAGTATATTATTTGTTGTAGCAAAATGTTTTCAAACTTATATAATAATTAATGTGACATTTTAAAATATTAATAATTTACAAATGTTATCATAATTAATTGATTATTAATTATCTATAAATATGTCTAACAATATAAAATGTAGTTTATATTAATGAGTGACGGAAATTTAATTATCAATCTTCGTTGAAGTATCGCTCTGCGTTTCGATTTATGTTTGGCAACATGCTGTTACTGTTTGAGTAATCGTCGCCGGCAACTTCGGCTGGAGCATTTTTGTATAAATCAACTAACCAACGTGGGTTGTTTGTTTCACCTCGCGCTGTGGAATGAAGCAGCTTAAAATCATTTGTACCTAAGCTGGGATTGTAAAATATAAACTTGACGCGCGTCTGGTTTTTTATTTTGTTATACTTCCAAATTTCGTAGGGTGGGGCAGATGGTTCATCTTCAACAGCAACTATATCATCGGGTCTGCCGTATTTTAAAAAGACAAATCCTCTATCAGTTTCAAAGCCATACCCAAAACCAGAACGATACATATTATCCACCGCTTTAGCTACTTCCATATATTGGGCAAATGCTTTTTCTGGTTGGTTGTGATTTTGGTTTGCCCAATAACTGAACAGGTAATTTTTCATGGCTTGTTCGTTTTTCTCTTGCAATAATAAATTGATTACACTTGCTTCGTTGCCATCAACTTGTGGTACAATTGCTTTTAGTCCGTAGCGTAAATCTTCAAGAGAAAAGTTTTTAACAAATTCGTGATTTACTATATCGTTATTCACATTAGCTGTATTTTGTAAGTATGGGTTGTTTCGCTGAAAATATGCCTTTTTTTGCGATAGCAGCTCGTTTTGTTTATTTCGAATTTCGACCACCAAGTTGTAATTCCCTGTCGGCAGAGCAGAAATGTCTAATGCTAACAATAGCACATCGATATTCTTTGGCTCGCGGCGTTTGTGTGCAATGATGGAAGTTTCGTAGGTGCTATTCGAAGTAACTTTTTCGATGAAGTAACGAATCAAATAAGGTGCTTTCAGTATTTCTAAAGTGTTATATACTTCGGTATAAAAGGTGAGTTGCTCCAAACTTTTATGGCAATAGTTGAAGGGGATGGGTTCGAGATAAATTCCGTTTTTTACAAATGGATTATTGTAACTTGTATCTCTTTTAAACCCATTAATTAATTGAATATCTGATTGCTGTACAACGGCTTTATTTTGTTGTAATTCAAATGTTGCTTGGTAAGTCTGGAAGTTTGTTGTATCGTTTTGGTCGGTAATGGTAACTGACAAACTGTATTTTCCATTAGGTAGCGTATATCGTTTTAAATCCAAAAAATTGATACTATTATTGGAGATTGGGCTTTGTAAAATATATTTGTCGAATTTTACAATTTGACTATCCTTTGAGAACGTTGTTATTACCTCAACGCCAGCTTGTTGATGGGTAGAATCTATTTTCTGGAATCGGACGGTTTTTCCTAATACAAAAATATTAAGTTCGACATACGGCGTTTCCGGACTATAATAAGTAGTATATAAAACACTTACATCAATGGCATTTATTTGGCTTAGGTACAAAATGCAGCACAAAATTATCGTAGCGAATATCTTTTTCATTTTAAAATTTTTATGGGAAAATAGTATTATTATACTGAATTATAAAACTTAAAACCAATAAAAGTAAGTTTTCAAACATATACTTTTCTACACTTTTACAATAAATAACTTAAACGCATAATTTTGATATTCAAATGTTAGCTCTAACTTTTCTTCCGCCAAAGGTTTGAAATAGAACAACAACGACTCAGCGCAATAACTCTTTATTGAATCTTTATTTCGCGTCATTTTGCAGGGCTTTTCATCTCCAAATATATTAGAAACGAACAAACTATCTCCCTGAAATTCAAAATAAGCATTATCCAACGAGTGAGTAGCTACCTCATTCCGAAGGGCTTTCGTTACTACCCATCTCCCTGAAATATCCAACTTTTTTGGACTGGGCTTACAAGCAATATAAGTCAGCATCACAGCAATAGTACAAAAAGTAATAAACCTAAATTTATTCATATCAGCCATTAATTTTATGCTAAGATAGTAACTTGCCGCAAATAAAAAAAGCGACTGAGTGGATGTCACCCAGTCGCTTTAAAAGCTTAAACTTAAAAATGATTTTATACTTCTTATTCCTTCACGAATCTTTGGGATTTGAGATTGCCTGAAGCATCAATTATTTGTAAGATATAAGGGCCTTTCGCCAAATGTTGTACCTCTAAACTAAAGGTATTTTCCCCTTCTGAAAGTTCTTGATTTTTTGAAAGCACTGTTTTACCAACGATATCTAATACATTTATTTGTGCAGCACCAGATTCGGCAGCTTCTAAGCTGTATTGGATATTATTTGTAGTTGGGTTTGGCTGGATAAATATATCATCTTTTAAATTTGTTCTATGTTTTGATATTTTAACAACTTCTGTAAAAGATGGATTATCGTCTAAATCTATTTGACGAAGTCTATAAAAATTATCGCCTATTCGAGGATTTTTATCTACAAAAGTATAAGTGAGTGCAGTTTGACTGTTGCCATTTATTGATGCTGAATAAACTTCACCGATAGGTTCAAAAGCAAATCCATCATTTTCTCTACTTCTTTCAACTATAAATTTTTTATTATTAATTTCAGTTGCAGTTACCCATTTTAGCTCTGCATTTAGTTCGCGATTTAGTTTTCCTGTAAATGTACTCATAGCAACGTTGAGTGGATTTGCGCAAGAAACTGTTGCATTTGAGCCAGGACTTGCAGAAACCGAAGAACCGCCAATGCTTATTATTGCTGAAGTAGATGAAAAATTTGTAATTAACAACAGATAAATCCCAACTGAAGCATTGTAAAGGCAATTTGAAGTCGTTGTTGCTCCGGTACATGGGGTTCCTGAGCTTGAATTGATATATAACGCTGGATCAGCAGATGTACCGTTAGTTGAGGAGTAATCACAGGCTACAGGAGTACCAACAGCTGCGGCTGTACAGCTGGTCAAAGCTGCAGAACTAGCAGTGAAAGGTCCATATAGGGCGGCATCTACATCTAAACCACCAGAATTTAGGACATCTAAATCCAGCGGTCCAGCGGTAGTAACATTTAGCATAAACCATGATTCGCGTGGAGTTGAACTAAGGCAACCACTTGAAGTAACAAATGTTCCATCCACCGTACTTGTACTTCCTGAAAATGATGTGCTTCCACATAACTGATTTAAGTCAGCGGAAGTGCAATCCGTTCCTTGTGCTGGTGGAGGAGGAACAATACAAGACACTGAAACAGTAGCTGGATTTGCAGTAGTGCTACAGTTATAGGTGTTTACTTGTACATAAACCGTTCCAGTAAATGTTGCAGTATAGGAAACAGTAGATAAGGGCGAACATCCATCATCGTTATAAGCAATTGAAGAGACAGTACTTGCGCTATTAAACACAGTTATTTGGCTATCAAATGACGGTGAAGTTCCACACGTTGCAAAAGTGTATTGAGTTCCACTTACTACATTAACAGCAATATAACCAGGAGTAGTAACGGCGGCTGTTGAAGTAGAACCACAAGAAGGGGTTATTGTACTCGAAGGGGATCCGCCCACGAAACTGCACTGTGCTTTTATTCCTAAAACAGGTATTAACAGAATTAACAATAAGTAAATTTTTTTTTTCATAATAATAACATTAATGTGAATGAATAAAATAATTGTGATTTCTTAATTGTGTATTTAAACTAAGCAATTCCATTTTGTAAAAATCAAAAGATTACATATTGTAACTGCTTTTGTAGAAAATTAAATTTAATAGTGCATATTATATGCAGAAATAACATCCATTGTTCCCGATTACAGCCAGCTACTCTAATAGGAGTTGCTGTATAGTTCCATGCTGATAATGTTACTGTTGTATTGTTGACGCAGCAGCAGTGTCATAAATATTACTAATAAACGGACATTGTACAAAATTATAACACTGGAAAGCCAATAAAATTAATACTGAAAAACAATCTTGTAAAATTTTCATAGAAAATCGTTTTAAGTTTAGTCTTTATAAAAAGCGACCGTATATTGCATACGGTCGCTTTTTAAAGAATATGAATACTGTTCTATTCTTTGATTAATTTTTCGATAGACTCTGCACCATCCTGTACTATTTTAACGAAATAGATGCCTTTGGCTCTCTCGCTAAGATTTACTTGTAGGGCATTTATACCTTGTGATAAACTTACCTCGCGAGTATCAACGATTCTACCCGTAATATCAGTTATAGTCATCTTCGCTTCGCCCGTTTCGATTGACTCGTACTGCACCGTAACGGCAGTATTTGCTGGAACCGGGAACACGCTCACAATACCGTTTGCATTGCGCTTGCGGATAATGTTAACCGTTTTAGAATAGGTTGAAGAATTATCTAAGTCCACCATTTTAAGGCGATAGTAGCTTGCTACTAAAGGACGAGCATCTGTAAATGTATAATCCAACACGCTGCTTGAATTACCTTTTGCAATTACTGTACCAATGTTCGTCCAGTTAGATGTACCATTAACAGAACGCTCTACAACAAATTCTTTTGAATTAACTTCCGAAGATGTTTGCCAGGTAAGATGATTTACACTACCTTGCTCTTGTGCGTTAAATTTGCTAAGTGACACGTACAAAGCTGCACCGCCACCGCCACCGCCACCGGAGAATGTAGAAACACTCCATTCTGCCTGATGCCAGCCAGCTGCTCCAAAAGGACTTGCTGTATAGGTCCATGCTGGTAATGTCACCGTCGTGTTTGTAATAGCAGCTTGCCCACCTGTTGGGTTTAACTCTGTATTTGTGTAGTGTGAAGTTGTAGACTTTGTTGCTTTATACATTTTTAGGTCTGTATGAGATGCAACTGATCCACCAATTGAATTAGCTAAGGTTTGTACATTTGTAAAATCTGCATCATCATAGAAAAATCTAATTTGCACAGCAGAACTTAGTTGTTTCGCTGGTTGTACATTCCAAAATCTGTTCATTACACCCCATGTGGAATATCCGATGCCAGGTAAATATGGTGCAGTAGCAGTAAGATTCGTAGTTGTAGAACCAGCTACATTTCCAAGGAAAACCTGAAATGAATCCGCGGATGTTGCATAAGAGTTTAATGTAGGAGCAGTTGTAGAAGTACAAGATCTCCGTATATGTCCAACCCACTCTGTACCTCTATTTATTGCAAATAGTATAGGGTCATCGCCTAAATTGTTCGTAGTAGTACTATTATTTGCATAATAGAATGTCCAACCTCTATCGTTTGCGTGGTCGCTATTTACTTCATACGCAGCATGCATACCTGTTGAAGTATTATCATAAAATCCACCCATTCCTCCATTTGCTGGATTTGCAGTATAACCTGTAGCCACTGGCGTGCTATTTAAATCCTCAATAAAAATATCTCCAGCAACTGTAGAACCAGATGTATAAGGATCAATTTGCACATAGTAAGTATCGCCAGGGTTCAATCTGGCTCTTAAAACAGAATTAAGACCGCTACCACTTAATGCGTCATCGTTAGCTTGTAAAAGTTGAGCTCCTGCAAAAGTACAAGCGTCAGAAAATTTCCATAAAGCTAATTGATTATCGCCAACTGTAGTTCTTATACTTAAATTGCCACTTGAACTAACGGGTACGGTAAAAGCTAACCAAACTGTATTGGTAGGTGCTGTTATTGTGGACCATCCAAAATTTGCTCTTGTAGAAGCGGCACTACCACCTTGAAATCCCACAGGATTTGCTTCTCCAACTTCTACAGTTGCTCCTGCAGTAGTATAAGTAGCAACTCTTGTACCATTTGTAAATGATGTAACTAATGGCGCACTACAAATTGCATTATTCATTGCAGGTACAACGGGTACAGGAGGGCAACTTGTACACTGGATAGATGGGTATCTACAAACCGATTCAGCAGTACCACAAGCTGCTGTTGCTTTATTAATAACTAAGTAATATGTTCCACTCACTGTAGGCACAAAAGTTACTTGTCCTCCAGTACCATATGCTACATGAGAACCTGTTGTTGTGTTTGTTGACAAGTAAACAGTCAATTCATCGGTATTTGGAGTTGTCGAGCTTGATGCTGAAGTAATTATCAGATAAGTACTTCCAGCGGTCAATCCAGTAAAGGCGGCGTAATCACCAGTTGAAGAACTAGTATAATGACATGTAGGAGAGGCGTATGCGACAACACCACTATTTGTTGGTGCAGTTGCAGAACCATAAAGAGTACCAGCAAGCGGACATTGTGCAAAGTTATGCACTTGGAAAGCTGATAAAATTAGTACTGTAAAAAACAATCTTGTAAAAATTTTCATAGAAAATCGTTTTAAGTTTAAAAATGAGTGCTTTATTTAAAATAATTAATATTTTCAAAAAGAGCTTTGGGGAAGCTTAGAAGGTTCTCAGATGCCGATATCGCCGTAGGGTTAAAAACAGCAACGTGTTGTGATTTCAATTTGGTAAATAACAGAAACTGTCCTGAAAAAACAGTTTTTACAAAACCATTTAAGAAGGGTATGGCAAATTTAGATTAAAATACGAAAAAATAAAAAAATATACTATACTATTTTGATAAAATGTAACATCACAAAATACAATATTTTATATTTATAATATTATAAAACATTAGTA
>JAGOHC010000091.1 GCA_017996375.1 Saprospiraceae bacterium
TATTGAGGCTATTCGCGGCGGTTCGGCTTCTACATTGGCTACTAACTCGCCAGCAGGTATCATCAATTTTATCAGTAACACAGGTGCTGTTCAAAGTAGTTCAGTAGGCACAACGTTTGGTTTAGACCATAATAGTTTTCGCACAGATTTTTCTATGGGGACACCGCTAAGTGAGGATATTAGTTTCCATGTAGGAGGTTTTGTTCGTCAAGGGGAAGGAGTGCGTACAGCAGGCTTTACTGCCAACAACGGGGCACAAATTAAAGCAAATTTAACCAAGCGTTTCAACAACGGGCACGTTAGATTATACTACAAATATTTGAACGATAGAACAGCAGCTTATATGCCAATGCCCATTCAAGTGTCTGGCACTAACAGCAGCCCGAAATGGGAGTCTGTAAATGGCTTCGATGCAAAATCAGGTACGATACATACACCATACCTTTCGCAAAATTTAGGGCTTGGAGGCGACGGCAGTTCACGTTTAGTAAATGTTGCTGACGGGATGCACCCGGTTTCTAACGCAGTAGGTACAGAATTTATGTTTGAATTAGGCAATGGCTTCCGCGTTGAAAACCGCAATCGTTTTGCTTTCAACCATGGTCGTTTCTTGGCACCGTTTCCGGCTGAAATCGGCACAGGAACGAACTTGGCTAATAGTGTAGCCGCTTTATTAGGCGATACAACAAATACAGCATCACTACAATATACTGATGGCACAGCTTTCAACAACAGCAACCAAGCATTGAGAATACACATGTTTGATACTGAATTACGTAACTTTAATAATCTGGTTAACGATTTAAAAGTCACTAAATCATTTGGTATCGCTACCATCAACCTTGGTTATTTTGTTGCACAACAAAATGTTCAGATGTCATGGCTTTGGAATTCCTACTTGCAGGAGATGAAAGGAGAAAATGCTCGCCTTCTAAACGTTGTAGATGCAGGTGGAAATGTGTTATCACAGAATGGTTTATATGCCTATGGCGTGCCAGCGTGGGGTAATTGTTGTCAACGTGGTTATGATGCTCATTACAGTATCAAGGCACCTTATGCAGGGGTAGAATTAGCAGTAAATGACAACCTGAATATTGATGCAAGTTTGCGTTGGGATTCAGGTAAAGTAACTGGCTCGTATGCAGGCACTTCTCAATCTACGTTAGATGTAAATCATGATGGGGTCATCTCAGCAACAGAACAAAGTGTTTCGGCTATCAACAATGCAAACAGTAGTCCGATAAATTATACCTACAATTATATGTCTTACTCTTTGGGGGCAAACTTTAAATTAAACGAGAATAACGCATTATTTGCACGTTACAGCCGTGGCGGTGCTGCGAAAGCAGATAGAATTTTATTTACTTCTAACGTGTTGAGCGATGGCGATGCTAAAGGTGTTGTTGATTACGTGAACCAGGCAGAATTAGGATATAAATTCAAATTCTCAAGAGGTGGTTTGTTCGCTACATTATTCCACGCAACCACAACAGAGCAAGGTGGCTATGAAGCTACAACGCAAAAAATTATCGAAAATGATTATACAGCTACGGGCTTAGAGCTGGAGGCAGCTTACGGTGTTGGTGGATTTAATCTTAGAGGTGGTTTGACTTATACCAATGCTGTTATCAATGATGATACTTCTGCTGTGTTCCGCCCACGCCGACAAGCACCATTGATTTTTAACTTAAATACTTCGTATAATTTTGCGAGCAGATATTCAGTTGGTTTAACGTTAATCGGAACGACAAAATCTTTTGCCGGCAATGATAACCAATTAGTGATGCCGGGTTATGTTTTGGTAAATCCGTACATAACGGCTGCAATCTACAAAGGATTAACAATCGGCATTAGTGCAAACAACGTACTTAACGCATTAGGTATTACTGAATCCGAAGAATCAAGTACTACCGAAAACGTTACCAACTACGTGCGTGCACGCTCAGTACTCGGCAGAAACATTACAGCCACAGTACGCTATAATTTTTAATAGAATTTGGTGAGTAATTTTTTTCATTATTTTATTGTGTCTTGGCGTAATTCTAAATTGAATGGTTAAATATTAATTTATTAGTTGTAAGGCAAAAGTTGCGTCAAGGTAAATCCAGACAAGGCTTTTGCTTATTTTTTCTATTTTTGTTTCATGTGCGCCGAATCTTTCACACAAGCAATAACTGTCATCCGGCAAGCCATAATTCCACAAGGTATCATGGCGAGTGCCCATGCCACCGATAACTACAACAGGGTTTGGTCGAGGGATGCCGTGATGACAGGTATTGCAGGTGCAATAGCTGGTGATGAAGAAATTATACAAGCCTTTCGCAATACAATTTGCACGCTTGTAGAAAATCAAAGTGAGGTAGGACAGATACCTTCCAATGTTGCCTTTGATACACACGGAAATGTAACACATGTCAGTTACGGCAGCCTCGTTGGAAGAACTGATGCTACTATTTGGTGGATAATTGGGGCGTGCGTTTGCATACACTGCACCACCGATGATGCCCTTAAACAAACATTACACCAACCGATTGCAAAAACTTTTGCATTGCTAAAAGCATGGGAGTTTAATAATCGAGGATTGATATACGTACCGTTAGGCGGAAATTGGGCAGATGAATACGTTACGCAAGGGTATGTTTTGTATGACCAACTGTTGCGCTTGTGGGCATTAGAGGCGGCTGCAAAAATTTACCACAGCAAGGAGTACGACGAGCAAGCAAAAACGCTCCGCCAGATAATAAAATACAACTATAAATTTCATCAACACACAGATATACCAGTGTATCATCCATCAGCTTTCGCAAAGGCACAAACGGTGCCTTTTTGGTGGTGCAGCTTTTCACCGTCAGGATATGATACCCGTTGGGATATGGCTGCTAATGCTTTTGCATTGTTGTTGGATATCGGAAAAAAAGAAGATTATCAAGCGGTTGATTCTTATTTATATTTTTTGAACGAAGTATTTTCGCATTGGTTGTTGCCAGCGTTCTATCCAGTCATCAAACCTGAATCAGAAGATTGGCGACTGTTAGAAGATAACTATTCGTATCGGTTTAAAAACGAACCCTACCATTTTCATAATAGTGGTGCGTGGATAATATTTTTAGGATGGTTAGCCTTAGGCTTGAAGAGACAACATTTTGATACAACCATTTCGCATATTGCAAAAGACGTAACACAAGCCCTGCAATCCGAAAAACCGAGTTACTCATTTTACGAATATTGGAATCCGCAATCGCGACAACCCGGAGGAGTTGCCAAATTATGTTTCAGTGCGAGCGGAACAATTTTTTTGCTAAAAGCAACTCAGGAGACATCCTTTCATCGAATCAAAGATATTTTGCTAATATGATTGGTGATAAACTTACAATAAAGAAGGAATATTATGTAACTGCTCAAGAGCTTCTGCATCATATCTGCCAAAAAATTGACTTGTGTGGTAACCAAAAAACAGTCATCTTAATCGCGGGTGAATCGGGGAGTGGAAAGTCTGTCAGCGCGGTTTGCTTGGCTGAAGTAATTCAACATACTTGCGAGTTGAATACTTGTGTTTTTCATATGGACGATTATTTTAAATTACCACCGAAAGACAATCACGAAGCGAGAATACACAATTTGCAGCACGTAGGTTTAACAGAAGTTGATTTCGACAAATTGCAACAACACCTAAACGAATTTAAACTCTCTGAGCCAATTATACAAAAACCTTTGGTGTTTTATGATGATAATGTGATTGCTGAAGAAACCATTGACGTATCCAAAATTAGTGTTTTAATCATTGAAGGAACTTATGCTTTTGCGCTACAAAATGCGGACTATCGTATATTTATGATGCCAACTTATATCGAAACAAAACAACAACGCCTTGAACGTGCCCGCGAATCCGACGACCTTTTTATCGAAAAAGTATTAGCCGTTGAACACCAAATTGTTACGGCTTTTCGACATAAAGCCGATGTATTTGTCCACAACGATTATTCCGTTACAACTTAACCACAACGTCAAATGGCAGTAAGCACCAACCAAGTTATCACTAACAACCAACCCGAAAAACCGAAACTTTCATTTTGGCAGATATGGAATATGAGTTTCGGATTTTTAGGCATCCAATATGGCTTCGGGCTACAACAAGCCAATATGAGTCCTATTTATCGCTATTTGGGTGCCGAAGAAAGTGCGCTGCCCTACCTTTGGTTGGCGGGTCCCATCACGGGGCTGCTCGTGCAACCCATTATCGGTGCGATGAGTGATAAAACATGGTCTAAGCGTTGGGGAAGGCGCCGACCATACTTCATAATTGGGGCTATCTTAGCGAGCATTGCCCTTGTTGCAATGCCTTATTCGCACACACTTTGGATGGCTGCCGGATTGCTTTGGTTACTCGACTCTGCACAGAATATTGCTATGGAGCCGTTTCGTGCTTTTGTTGCCGATAAACTGTCTACAGAACAGCGACCAACAGGGTTTGCTGTGCAAAGTTTTATGGTAGGCTTGGGGCAAACCTTAGCCAGCTTCATGCCACAAGTACTAACGCTGTTAGGCTTTGCTACCATTGCTGCAAAAGGGGTAATTCCTGATTTTGTTAAATTCGCTTTTATTTTTGGGGCGGTGGTAATGTTGGCAGCTATTTTTTGGACTGTTTTTACTACGGATGAATACCCACCTTCGGAAGAAGAATTACTACAAATGCGTAGTGAAAAAGTAAATATTTTTGACGGGTTTAAGGAGGTTTATATTGCGTTTAAAGAAATGCCATTCACCATGAAACAACTTTGGTGGGTCATGTTTTTTACTTGGTACGGGCTACCAATGATGTGGCAATATTTGTCACTTTCTATTGCTAAACATTGTTTCAATGCACCTACACCCGATTCGCCCGGCTTTGATGATGGCGTGCGTTGGGGTGGCACAGGGCAAGGTTTGTTCAGTATTGCCTGTATGATAATTGCTATTGTATTGCCCACCATTGCCAAGCGTATTGGCAACAACATCACTCATGCTGTATGCCTTACATTTGGTGGCTTAGGATTTATTTCTATGTATTTTACCAACCAAGTAAGTATGATAATGGTTGCTATGTTTTTTGTAGGTATTGCATGGGGGTCAATCATGACCATGCCTTATGTAATTTTATCTGATTCCGTTCCGCCAAAGCGCATGGGAGTATATATGGGTATTTTTAATATGTTTATTGTTATACCCATTCTATTGCAAATGCTTACACTGCCTTGGTACTACAGCACAATTGGTGGCGACCCTCTTCATGCTTTAGTATTAGCCGGAATCTGTTTTTTGTTAGCTGCAGTATGTACACTATTTGTGAAATGCCGTAAATAGAATTTTTTGAACTTTATATGATTATCAATAAAGCTGCCTAATTCGGGTAGCTTTATTTTTTTGTTCGGATAAAAAATAGTCTTAAATTTGAAGGTGCGTTAAAAAGTGATCAACACTAAAACATTTTATCAATAATGGTATAATTCGTCCATACGATGAAAAATAACTTAGCCTTCAAAATTTTGCGCTGGTGCGGTTGGACTGTCGAAAATGATTTCCCGAAAGGGTTAAAAAAATCAGTCGTCATTGTATTTCACCACACCTCAAATTGGGATTTTCCATTGGGACCATTGGTACGCAATGCTTGGGGCGTGTATGTACAATTTATTGCAAAAGATTCCCTTTTCCGCTTCCCGTTTGGTAGGCTTTTCCGATGGCTGGGTGGCTACCCCGTAGATAGAACCAAGAGTAATAATTTCGTACAATCGGTAGTAGAGATTTTTAATACCGAACCCGAATTTCATGTCGCAATCTCGCCTGAAGGCACACGCAAGAAAGTAAATAAATTGAAAACTGGATTTTACTACATTGCAGTAGGGGCAAAAGTTCCTATTGTTTGCGTCAAATTTGACTGGGGTAAAAAACAACTCGGTTGTAATGAACCAATTTACCCTACAGGCGATTATAATGCAGATATTCGGCGCATAGCTGCTTACTACAAAGGTGTGACAGGAAAAAATCCGGCATGTGATTTTGATTTTGATAAATACCTTGCAGAATTGGAATAATAAATATGGAAAATGAAAGAGAGAATCAAACGAAGTTTTGAAAAACAAGGCTTGATGAAAACACTCAAAGCCGAACTTATTTCCGTAGAGGCTGGCGAGGTGAAAATTGCGTGTACATTTTCAGAAAATCTTACGCAGCAACACAACTTTTTTCATGCAGGCGTGGCAACAAGTATTTTAGATAGCGCGTGTGGATATGCTGCTTTGACTCTGCAACCGGAAGATGCAGAAGTCTTGACAGTAGAATTTAAGGTTAATTTTTTAAAACCAGCGAAGACAAACAAACTTATCGCCTTTGGGAAAGTATTGCAATCCGGTAAAACTTTAACTGTTTGCGATGGCTTCGTTTATGACGAAACAGCAACGAAACTTATTGCAAAAATGACAGCTACTATAATGGCTATTCGCTCCTAATATTTTATAAAAAAAATGTCATGGCAAAAAATAAAACTACCGAAACTGGCGCGGATATATACGAATTTATTACCACATTTACGGATTCCTTGCAGAAGCGCGAAGACAGTTTTGTTCTTATAAAATTGATGCAAGCCGTAAGTGGGTATGAGCCAAGAATGTGGGGACCGAGCATCATCGGTTTTGGCACTTACCATTATAAATATGCGAGCGGGCACGAGGGCGATGCGCCACTCATTGGCTTCTCTCCCCGAAAAGCAGCCATATCACTCTATGTATTTACGGGACTACCCGAACATGAATATTTGCTGACAAATTTGGGTAAATTTAAGATGGGCAAAGCCTGTATTTATGTAAATAAACTCGCAGATATAAACATTGATGTGCTGAAAAATTTAATGCAAAAGTCCATTGATTATCTGCATGATACCTACTCAAAAGCAATGTAATATCTTTCCGTATTTTAACTATATCATACTAAACGCAGTTGCGTGTTCGTTTATAGGATACATATATCAAAAATAATATATTTATGAACGCAGCAAATTTTAGAATCGTAACGCTTACTTGCTTACTTGCAGTAACTATGTTTACCTTTATCGCTTGTGATAAAGATGATGACAACTCCATAGATAGTACTCAAAATCAGATACAATCAAATGTACAAAGCGGAACTTGGCGAATCACAAGTTTTATTGATTCGGGTACTGATGAAACCAATCATTTTACAGGATATAATTTTACGTTTAATAACTCCAGTGAGTTGAGTGCAAACAATGGAACAAACAATTATATTGGTACTTGGAGTATATCCGATAGCAACAGCAACGATGACAGTTTGAGCGATTTAGATTTTAACATCAACTTCAATTTGACGAATAACTTTGAAGATTTAAATGATGATTGGGACATTATTTCGCAGTCATCAACAAAAATTGAATTGATAGATGTGAGTGGCGGCAATGGCGATATTGACTACCTCACTTTTGAAAAGAATTAACGCAGCGCAAAGCGAAGAAGGGAGTAATAGCATATGGTTATGCTCCTTTCTTTTTACTTACCTTTACCTTGTAGCAAGACCAACGCCGTGTAGAACAAAATTTTCACATCTAACGCATACGATTGGTTTTCAATGTACAACAAGTCAAACTTCAGGCGCTGAATCATCTCATCTACGCTCGAGGCGTAACCGTATTTCACCATACCCCAGGAGGTAATGCCCGGGCGAACTTTTAATAATAACTTATAGTGTGGATTGCGTTGCGTAATTTGTTCAATATAAAATCTGCGTTCGGGACGCGGTCCCACCAACGACATATCACCATTGATGACATTCCAAAATTGCGGAATTTCATCCAATCGCCACTTCCGCATTACTGCACCCCAAGGCGTACAGCGCGGGTCGTCTTCTTTTGAAAGTTGAGGACCATTTGTTTCGGCATCTACATACATAGAACGAAATTTATAGATGTAAAACGGGCGACCATTTAACCCAATTCTTTCTTGTTTGAAAAAGATTGAACCCTTTGATGATAACCGCACGCGAACAATAATGTAAAGAATTATTGGCGATAAAAGAAGCAACAAAAGTACACTTACAAAAACGTCAGTTGCGCGTTTAAGCATTCGCTCCCACGCAGGCATCATTTTTTGCTTGATTTCGATGAGCACAGCACCATACAAGTGATTCATCTTCACTGACCCGAGCAAGATATCATACATATCCGGTATGATTTTTACCAGTACATCTGCCTCGAAATCATACAAAATGTTCAGAATTTCGCTCAGGCGATTATGTTGCGAAGTTTCTATAGCAATAATAGCTTCTTCTATGTTAAGGTCTCGAATAACTTTGGCAATATCCGAAATGCCGCCGAGTCGCGGCAGATAAGTAACTAACTCGTTGGTGCTATTGCCATTGGTGTCAATAAACCCGATAAACTTAATTCCTAAACCTTTTTTGCGCGAAATAATATCGGTATATAAATCAACTGCATTTTGATTGCCGCCAATAATAATGGTATTGTAGGTAACTAATCCAGCTTTTAGGCGACGGCTGGCGCGTGTCAGCAAAATCATTCGAGAGGTCGCCGTCAGAAAAAAGTGCAACATAAAAAGTGCCGCAAATGACATGTAATATGTGCGGATGTTCGTAACGATGTCATCTAAAATAAGCGTAAAAAATAAGGCGATTACACCAAATAACGTCAGCCAAAACGTGCTAGATAATGTAGTTAAACGCGATAGTCGATAGATGTCTTTATAGCGGTCAAAAATTGAGTAAAGCAATATCCACCCAATCGGAATCAGCACCACACCGTAGTAAAACTTCTCGTCTTGTAATGCCGAACTGTCAATGTACCCTAACTCAATTTTTTTGCGAAAAAGGAAAAACAACGTCCACGCCAACAACGCTGCAAAGTAGTCTGCGATGCCATAAAGGAAAGTATCTTGTCGGCGGCGTAAATTATTCATGATAGGTTTGGCGTTTTCGCTCCTATGCCGGAATGCGTACAGATAAGATAAAGATTAAATTTTAAAAAAATTAGTATGTTTTAATTGAACTGATTTTACCTTTAACTGATAGGTGGTTTCTGCAAAAACTTCGTCAAAAACAGCTTTTTATGCAGACATAATAGTTTGTAATAAAATGAAAGCATTTGCAGCAAAAATTAACCAAGAAGCACCTAAAGAAATAGGTTTAACCAGTTAGTTTACAAAGATAAGATTTATTGCTAACATTATTAGTTCCTTCTCACACACAATAATGAATATGATAATTTTTAATATTATATTTTGTAGGTTATTTAATTTTTGAATAATTGTAAGTTGATTTATATAAATTTAATATTTATTTTAGCTTAAAGAAATAACCGACAAACCAACTTAGTATGCTGCCTCTTAACTTAAAAACCTACTACTGCTTTTGCCTATTCCTTCTCGGTATCAACCATTTACTTGCACAAACATTCTTTCAATCACCACATTCCTATCAGCGAGTTGATGTTCAGATCAATGCAGGCGCAGATACCACCGTTTGTGGCTATAAGCACCATTTAATAGGAGACCCTATCGGGGGCACTTGGACGATAGATTGTGTATCTGCTCCGGCTGTTGTAGTCATTTCACCTTCTGCATCCGACACAACGCTCATAACAGTAGCTGCCTGTGGTATGTACGATTTTATTTATTCAGTAGATGTGGGTGGAGGTATAATGACACAAGATACCATTCGCATTGCCTTCCAAGACCCTAATAGTGCCACCCAAAACGTATTTGTAAACTATGCTTATATTATAGATATTGGTGATTGTCCGCCCATCGAAGATTGGGAAGTAAACTACACCCCCCCAACCTGTGTGAATAATGAACAAGTTGGAGGAAGTATCAGTTTCAATGATGGTAACAGTTTGGCGTTGATGAACCCTCCCACACCTCAGGAAACAACTGTGGATGGTGAAATTGTAATCACTTGTTGGAGGCAACTATTTATTCCGGAAGTTTTTGATACCTTTCTCAGCGATTGTTTGGCAGATAGTATCCACATCAGCGAAGTAATTACAAACGATACTACGGATGCAATGTTTACTATAACACAACAGGATTATATAATGATTGACCCAATGACAGGCGATACGTTGGTGAATCTTTACACTCAAC
>JAGOHC010000092.1 GCA_017996375.1 Saprospiraceae bacterium
GATGAATACGATAATACCACCTAACCCCGCTAAGATGCCGTCGGTAAGTAAGTCGGTTGTCCAATGTTCCGGCAGCAAAGTTTTTAGCAGCGAACTGAACTGTGCAAAAACATTTTCTATCAGATCCATTGGGTAACTTGCCCAGGCAAAAACTGCTTGAAACACCAACGCGGTAAGTACTAAAAAAATGAGTACGCCCCAAACAGGGTGCGTCAAAACCTTATCAATCTTATCAGAAAATGTTTCAGGAAACGCAGTTGGTGCAGACACCGATTTTTGTGTAATTTTGTGGATGGTGTCGTAGCGTTGATTAATTTCTTCAACCTGTTCTTTTAGGGGGACGTAATTATGCACTTTACAAATTGCGCCAATTTCAGCTTTCATGTCGCTATCCAAAAAGCGCAACCATGTATGATGTTGTGCCAACAGTACTGCGTAGTAATCGTTTGGAACGTTTTGTAAGGCGCGTATTTTTGACAAAACTGTTTTTGTATTTTCCTGAACATGATAGGAGAGACTGCTCGGCGAAACAACTTTTGGCAACATATTTTCGATGGCAATTTTCAGGTCATCAATACCCTTTCCTGTTCGTCCGTTGATGGCAATAATTGGCACGTCCAACTGTGTTGTTAAGGTACTAATATCCAAGCGAATATGCTGATGTTCTGCGGCATCCAACATATTCAAACAAAAAATCATGTGAAGCCCTAAATCTTTCAGTTGAAGAAATAACAGCAGATGTCGCTCCAAGTTAGAGGCATCTGCAATGTAAACGAGTATGTCCGGATAGTTAGCCTGTTGTGTATCGCAGAGGTTTTCAACCACTACCTTGCCATCGCCAGAAGTAGGAAATAAACTATATAAACCGGGTAAGTCCACTACATTAATTTGCGTACCAGCAGGCAGTTGCAGGGCACCAGTTTTTTTTTCGACCGTTACACCCGGAAAATTGCCCACCTTTTGCCGAAGCCCGGTGAGTAAATTGAAAACGGACGATTTTCCGCTATTCGGATTTCCGGTAAGAGCAATAGTATTTGATTTGGATGACCGATTCATTACAAAATGTTGACGGATTCTGTGAGGATACAATCTAACTCTTGTGTGCGTAACCCTATAAAATTTATATTGTCAATTTTGCAATAATACCCTCCGCCAAAAGGCGCTTTACGAACTACTTCGAGTAGTGCGCCATGCTTAATTCCCATCGTTAATAATTGACTGCCTATAGCAACGTTTGTGAAGCCAATTACTGTTTTTGGAATGCCGAATGGATGGTTATTTGTTTTAATAGTATGTGTTAACATTGTCTTTATTTAGACTAAATGTAAATAATTGCAAAGATAACCCCTAAACTTTATAATTTATATAATAGTCGAGCGGTTAAATCAATTTAATTCATAAATTTACAAAATTGTGCATAATAATTTGCCATCATTTATAACTGTAATTTATGAATTACATCATTCGACAAGCTGAGCGAGGCGACCTCCCCGCTATTTTTGAATTGGTGAAGGCATTGGCTTTTTATGAACGCGAACCCGAATCCGTTACGGCAACTATCGAAAATTATTACGATGATTTTGATGCCGGAATTTTTGCCGCACTCGTTGCCGAAATGGATAACGAAGTTGTCGGTATGGCACTTTATCATTTTGCCTACTCTACGTGGCGCGGGCGCATGATGTACTTAGAAGATTTTTATGTGTTAGAAAATAAACGTCGTTTTGGTATCGGGCAACAACTCTTTGATGTTTTCTTGAAAGTTGCAAAAGAACAAAAATGTGTATTGACGAAATGGCAAGTGTTGGATTGGAATACGCCGGCGCAACAATTCTACGAAAAGAATAATGCTATCCTCGAAAAGAATTGGTGGAACGGAAAATTGTTTCTACATTAGAAACAATATTTAATGCTTACCAATGGTTAATTTGTTCACATCTGTCGCTTGTGCCGTATTAGTGATAACTATTACGCCGAGTTGTGACCGACCAGTATCCGACCCGATGCCGCCCAAGAAACAGGTAAGCAAACAAACGTTCAAGGAAGTCCCACCCGATTCTGCAGCATTGCCATATTGTTCAGCAGGTTTTGCTGCGGCATTAAGTAACCAATATATCTTTTTGGATTATTGGGATGATGCCGGCTTCCGCCAATACAACAATCTTATTTTACAACCAGAACAACTTAAGCAAACGATTGATAACCTCGTCTATTGGTCATATTCACACCCCTTTCGGTTGCACGATTGGTTTGACACTTTCCAAATTTATAATGCAAGCGGCTCAGACAGCATCTACTTTACGGGCTATTATTCGCCGACCATTCGCATTACTGAAACACCTTCTGAGCGATTTCAATACCCCATTTATCGTCGCCCACCGGAAGGGCAACATTCCGTTTCGCGCAAAAATATATATGAAGGCGCGTTAAAGGATAAGCAATTAGAAATTGGCTACGCCGAAAGTTTGTCAGACATCTATTTTATGCAAGTGCAAGGGTCGGGGTATGCGGAGTTCTCAAACGGCAAGCGACTGTTTTTGGCGTATGATGGTACTAATGGATTGCGCTACAGCAGTATTGGCAGTTTTTTACTGGGCAGCAAAGAACACGACATTAAAAACATCTCAAATGACGGCATACGGGAATACCTGCTTAACAACCCTACCTTTCTCAAGGAGATATTGGCAAAAGACCCTTCATTCACTTATTTCAAACCGATAGATTCTTATCCGCGTGGTGCAACAAATATTCCACTTGTGGCAGATTATTCGGTAGCGGTGGACAAAAATTTTCTGCCTTTAGGTGCTTGCCTATTAGCCAAAATTCCACAAAAAAATAAGGGAGAAATTACTTACGATTACCGCATTCTGCTTACGCAAGATGCTGGCGGTGGCGCAGTACATGGAGCCGGACACTTGGATGTATACTGCGGCGTGGGTTCTTCCGGAAAAGCCAAAGCCGATGCCTTGCACCACTACGGCGAACTCTGGCTGCTATTACCAAAGCAAGAAAATTATGTGCAGATTCGATAGAAAAATTAAAGCTGTTGATTGTCAATCATCCATTTTACTTTGAAAATAGTTAGCATAGAAAGTGCATCTGTGATAGTGCCATCCAACACCATTTGAAAAACCTCAGTAAAAGGCAACTTGCGAATTTGAAGCTGTTCCGTATCTTCAGGTGAGGATGCGCCATAGCTTAAGTCTTGCGCCAAGTACGCCACGCCGTACTCATCGGTAACAGAATTAGAGGTATGCAGGTCTAAAATTTTCGTCCAACGGCTGGCGATAATACCTGTTTCTTCTACTAGCTCACGCTGTGCGTTTTCGAGCGGATCAGTACCAATTAAGCCACCGCCTTCGGGTATCTCCCAAGAGTATTGATTCAGCGTGTAGCGATACTGCCCCACCAACCACGTATTATAATGTTCATCTAACGGCAGTATGCCGATGGCAACATTTTTGAAATGCACCACACCGTAAATGCCTTTTCCCCCTGTCGGGTTGATGATGTTGTGGTGCGAAACATCTATCCAGTTGTTATCGTAAACGGTTGTTTCGTTTAAAGTCTGCCAAGGGTTGGTGGTATCAATTTTCTGCATCAAATTCTTCGTCTGTTTTTTTATTTTTCCACCAAACGTAGCCGATTAATCCTACCACTAAATAAGGTAGCGACAGTAACATCAAAATACCGATATTCAATCCTTTACCGACACTGCCGCCAGCTTTCAGGTTGGATTCAGCTCCTATTTTACACATGGGGCATTGTGCCCACACTTCCCCAAAAGAGATAGCCAATAATAATAAAAGCAGTATGAATCCTATTTTTTTCATATTAGAAAACGATAAAAATAATAGCACAAAGATAGTGCTTTTTTTCGGGTTTCAATTTTTGAATAGCACATTAATCTTCTCACTCCTTCACTACCTTGACAGGCGCGTGCCCTTCGATGTTAAGGAAATAGATGCCTTTTGCCAATGCTGCTACCGATATGGTATTATTGCTTTGCATCTTGTCTTGCTGTACCACCTGCCCTAATGCGTTGCTAATTTGATAAGCCACATTTGGCTTTGTTAGGTTACTGATATACAGTGTATTATGTGCTGGATTGGGTTGTGCCGTAATTGGCGTTACAGCCACAGGCGAAGCACTGCTCAGATGAAAATCAACAACAAATTGTTTAGTGTCGGTGCAGTCTAAAGCATCAGTGACGGTGACTGTATATGTGCCGGGCAGCAGTTCATCATTTGTAGCGGTTGTTGCTCCGTTGCTCCAAAAATAGGTGTAGGGTGGCGCAGCAAAATCGAGGCTGTCTATTGTGATGGCACCGTCATTTGCCGTTGCTGCGCTTGCGTGTTGGATAGTATCAAAAAAGATGAAACTTGTAGCAGTTTGCTCATAAGCACCCATATCTACCACTGTGCTTGCTATGCGCGAGTTGCCGATTATATCGGTGAGGATGCCCAAACTATCCACAAATAAATTACTGCCGACATTGACCGCCGGAGAGCAGCGCACCAAGCGATAGTCATAATTGAGCGTGTCTAAAAAATAAGGATATTGCTGAAAAATCATACCCTCATCGCCGATGTTTTCTTGTGTGGAAGGCAGCGTTGCAGAAGGCGTACTGAGCAGGCAGTGGCGCAGTTGAAAATTATGAAGGTGATAGTTGTAAGTTGCATTGAAAAATATGTGTTCCAAGGGGTTGTCATTTTCCCAAATGATGCAGTTGCTGAAGCGCATACTGACGAAATAAGTTGAATCAAAATTATCAAGCGAGACTTTCCAAAATGGAAACCTGCCATTGTTGTAGAACGTACAATTATACACATCCAATGCTACAGACGATGGAGCAAAACTTGCAGGCAATATATTTAGCGCGCCATCATTGTTTGTAAAGATATTGTTATAAAGCAATGCTTTGATTTCTGTATAGGAATCATCGCATCTGAGATAGATGGCACCATAGGAGCCGCTACTGTCAGCGTTCTTATTTTTGATAAAAATACTATGGCATACACGAATATTGGCGTATCCATCCCCAGCAACAGTACAAAAGATGGCATCGCCTCCTGAACCGGACTCATTGTTATAAAACCGACATTTATTTACAACTAAGCTTAGTTTATTGTAATAATCTAAGACACCAATACAAGCAGCTGTAGTATTAATATTTTTATTTTGTTCAAAATGCGAATTGGTGATACTAATGTATGCAGAATCAGTAGGAAGCATGGTATTGTTTAGTTCCAATAAAAAGGCTATGGCATTTTCGCCATGTGCGTGGTTGGCTTGGAATGTACAACTGTCAATGATAAAATTAAAAGCATGTGAAAAGGAAGGGACAAAAATACCTGAACCCACATCTTCGGCAGAATCGCGCTCAAAATGGCAGTTGCGAAACAGCAAGTTGCCACCTATATTATTGAGCAATACGGCACCGCCCTCGAATCCCCAATTATATAAAAACCGACAACCGTTAAAAGCTATGGACGGTGGTGTTTCGGCAAGCTGATCTATATTGATGGCACCGCCCCTCCCGCCCCAAGTGCTTCTATTGTATTCAAAAGTGCACTGCTCAAAAATGGGCGACATTGCGTATTGGCTGCTCACCCTACCGGCAAGGGCACCACCATTTTGCGCTACATTATTGTAGAAGTTGCAATTCCGCAATATCGGATTAAACATCACTTTTTCATCATCGGGTAGCATCAATATTCCACCGCCGAAACTAAGGTCGCTAAATGAGGACGTAGCCACAGCAAAACCGTAAGCAATGTGCAGCCCGTCCAAAATATTGGTACTGTCTGCGCCAAACATCGTCAATACATGGTAGGAGTTGTCGGTGCTATCCTGTAAGTCGCCAATATTCCCGCTCAATACAGTAGCGACATTACCCAAAGCGCGCTCCGCGAGGGAAGATTCCGTGCCACTAAATCCTCCATATAACTGTACGCCGTAAGGGATATTAAAGGCGATATTTCGGGTAGTATCGGCAGTGGGTTTGTAAGTACCTTGTGCTACCCAGATTTGGTCCCCGAATTGTGCATTCGCTAAAGCATTTTGCAAATCAGAAAAAGCATTTTGCCAAGTTGTGCCATTGTTTGCTCCCGTAGCTGCATGATTGACAAACAGGGTGGTTTGGGCAGTACCCGCCATTGCAATTAACAACAATAAAATTATATGCAGTTGTAGAATGATTACTTTTAGCATAATTGAAATTATAAGTTAAAAGGTATGGCGACTTATCAACGAGATTGTGCTGATGAGTCACCATACCCAATCATTACGGTAATAAATATTTATTGTTCTGTCTTTACGATAGTGCCACTGTAATTGGTATTTCCGATTTCAACATTGTAGTACAAAACACCATCTACAAAATCGCTTAAATTTTGGATGGAAATTTCTTGCTCCCCTATGGGGTAGGTATTTTGCACTATCTTCTGATTGCCATTTGCGTCGTGTAAGGCGTTTTGTAAAATTACTGCTAACGGGAGCCAGCCATTAGCAGTGGTCATTTTAACAAATAATACATATTATTCAACGATTCTAGATTTGAATTTCCCGCAACGGAACCTGATTTTCTCGGCATATTTTACACCACCGGGCAGTGTGCTTTGTCGGCTCATCTTAAAATATAGATCAAATTCACCTTCTATCATCTTATTGTCATAGTCAAGCGAAGTGACTTTTATATAACTTTTATTGTCCAAGTCAATCTCCCATGAAGCATCAAAATAATCGTCTAACCGGCGAACATATCGCGCATAATTTAATTTATTATTTTGGTCATATGTGTCTTCATCTGATAAGGCTTGTTTTCCATGTGCGAATGGATTAAATTTGATAATTATATTTTCTCTCACGTATGCCCAGTTTTCCAGATTAAACCAGCTTGTATCTATGTAATTTGAAATTAATAAGTGATATTCACCGGAAGGCAATTTTATAGCCGTATTATTCCCAACCCATTCAATTTCGCCTACATTAGCCACCTGTTTTATAGCATTTGCGTGTCCATACAACAAGGATTCATTATTTCTAAAACCAAATTTTTGCATATCAAAGGAGTTAGAATCAATAACCACCAGAGCATCTCTACTGCAAGATTCTGTGTTTTCTTCGCACTCTTTTTCGCAGCTTACAGCAAGTGACAAAAGGGAAGCGATGATAATTAATATATTTTTCATTGTAATAGTTTTTTAGATATGATTAAAAAAACATTAGGGTATTTTTATTTTCACCCCAAAGTCAAGATAAACATTTCTTATCCAATTACCCTGAGATGTAAGCAAGGCACTCCATCTCTCAAGTGTATTTAATACGCCGTATTGAGTTCTTAAAAATAGATATAATGTTATTTTATCTTCATCATGTACACCGGAAATAAAACCAGTTCGCATTGTACCCTCAAACCAAATACCGGCATCATATTTATTCCAAAAGGTATTGATATTACTACTGTGTATGGGGTTGACTGATTGAATCTTTTTTGAAAGAATCACTGAAGCATATCCACCTGAAGAAACAGACCATTTGTTATGTAAATTGTATTTTACACCAACTGCTCCACTTAGGTAATTTAGGTTTATTTTCCAATTATTATATTTGTTTGTAGCACCCTTGTTTTCCAAGAATACGCCAAAACTGCCACTAATTTTTTTATCACCGTCAAAACTTAAACCTATAATGTAATTTAGTTTTGGATCAAAAGGGTTTGCTATTTTTTCTGCATGAAGTACCGAAACCCCAGTACCAATATTAAAATATAAATTTTGGCAATGGGGCGTTGACCAACTAATCACAAACAGGAGTATAAATGAGTTTATCCTCAACACATTTTCCATATTAGTGTTGTATTAAAACTTGTTTGTTAAACATATCTTCGCTATCCTTCAATTTCAATGAAAGATTATATACGCCACTATTAAATTGAGAAGTGTTAATAATCAAACTTTCATCATCCCAAGTCAAATTTTGAGAAATCCCTGTAAGTGGAGAATACTATATAAGAAACTCAATGTCATCTTTCTGTATGCTACCTTCAATGTTAATACTCAGACTTTGGTTCGCAGGATTAGGTGAGACCAAAAGCTTTATTCTATCTGAACATATAGGTAAATATTTTTGACCCGATTTGGTTACTTCCCCACACCCATTGGAAGCAGAATATTGATACTGATAATTAGTAGATTGTAAAGCTGAACCTTCAAATTCGACTTGATTTCCATATATATAATAGGGACCTGTACCTGTAACGCTCCAATTTCCAATTAAAGATAGAGGTTGTACCCTTGCAGTTAAAAGAACTGGACATTTATATGAAGGGGATGAAGTAATGTTAACAATTGGTTTACCAATCCAAATAGATTTTATAAACTCGGTCTGTGGACAAGGTTCATACTCACTAGTCAGAGCCTTAATCCAAGCATTTTCATTTAGTGAATTATTTAGTGGTTGAACAGTAATAGAGTTGTCAGTTTGACTTACTATGGTTAAATTTGGACTTACAGACCATGATAAAGGTAAGGTTATTATGCCGTTAAAACTATAAGTAATTTGTTGTGCGCTACAAATAACGTCGCTACCCTGTATTTGTCTATCCGCACATAAATCATATAAACCTTGTTGAGGGTTTTTCTGCCAAATTCTAATGTAATCAACCTCATAATCAGCTGGGAATGGGGTGTTTTCGTCAGGAATATTGTTTCCACAAAAACTTCCTTGGGTATTAACCCCTAAACCAGCAATAACCTCCATGAAGTCGTCAGGAATTAATTCATTGAATGTATAAATTCCAGTAGCTAAATCATCCCCGCAGTTTACAATTCCTCCCGAAATAGAATGCAAAAGATTTACTTTCCTAACTGTTTGACCGTCAGTTTTCCATTCAACGTAAAGAGGCTCCCATTCGACAGAGTAAGTGTGAAACCCATCAGTTGAATTTATTCCATCATTTGTATCATGTGATTGACAGTCATGCCCATCGCAATTCATGTGCAAAGTCATCTGTTGAATTGTTGGCTCACTTGTGCAATATTCGAAAACGTCGCATTCATCTCCTCCCCACATCCAAAATGATGGCCAAAAACCGTTGCCGGAAGGTAGTTTACATCGAATTTCAAATTTTCCATAATGAAAGTTTTGTTTGGATTGAATCATTCCCGATGAATAATTTCTAGTTGCAGTATACCAAGTGCCAATTTGTTTTCTTGCTTGCATTATTAGTCTCCCATTATTTGTGAAAACATTTTCATCTCTGAAAATCTGACCTTCATCGCCATGGGTTCTGCAAAACTCACATTGGTCGCTATGATCGACTCCATACGGAAAATAGGTGTACCATTTGCTTAAATCTAAGGTTGTTCAATTAAATTCATCGTGAAAGACTAATTTGTAGGATTCATCTAAGTTACAATTGACAATTCCACTCCAAAAAATTGTTGATAGTGTGCAAGTGCAGGATTGTTGGGCATTTACGCTGCCAAATGTCGCAATAAAAATTGCGATAATAATGAAATTTTTCATAGAGTAATGTTTTTAAAAAGGTGAAAAATAATTGATTTTGGTTTGAATTGATACGCAACCTTTCCCTGTAACCAAATGTATAACATATTCTTCAAATACGCAAGTTATTTGTTGTATTTATATTGAGTTTAATCGAAATTTGCACGAATTGTAATCGTAACAGCTTGATTTTATGATAGTTATAATTGCAGTTTGTGTAAATATTTTTTGGTATCTATTTAACACTTACAACTCAAGATATGATAGTTACTACCCCTTAATCTTAAAAGGAAAGAAAAGTGTAAACGTGCTGCCTTTGCCCAATTCGCTCTTAACATCAATATGCCCTTTGTGGGCAGTCATCATTGCGCGGACATAACTTAGTCCCAAACCGAAGCCTTTGATGTCGTGCAAATTACCAGTATGCACACGGTAGAATTTGTCAAAAATATGCTTGCGTGCTTCCTTGCTGATGCCTATGCCGTTATCT
>JAGOHC010000093.1 GCA_017996375.1 Saprospiraceae bacterium
GACCCAAGCAGTACGAAAGGGTTCGGACCATTCATGCCCGGATACACCATTATACCCTATAATGATATTCCTGCTTTAGAAATAGCATTACAAGACCCACACGTTGCAGCATTCATGCTCGAACCCATACAGGGCGAAGCTGGTGTAATTGTGCCACATGAAGGCTATCTGAAACGTGCTCACGATTTATGTAAAAGTAATAATGTTTTGCTTATCGCAGATGAAGTACAAACTGGCATTGCTCGTACCGGAAGACAATTATGTTGTGATTATGAAGATGTAAAACCTGATATTTTAATATTAGGAAAAGCCCTGTCAGGTGGTGTATTGCCTGTTTCCGCAGTACTCGCAAACGATGAAATTATGCTAACCATTAAACCAGGCGAACATGGCTCAACATTTGGCGGTAATCCTTTAGCATGTGCAGTAGCGCAAGAAGCATTACAGGTAGTATTAGACGAAAACCTTGCAGAAAATGCTTTTGTTCTGGGCAATCTATTCCGCGATAGAATGTCAGCTTTAAAGAACAAAACGAATTTAATTACTGCTGTGCGAGGCAAAGGTTTATTGAACGCTGTAGAAATTGATAATGCAGAAGACAGCGAGTTAGCTTGGAACATTTGTATCCACATGAGCAAAAACGGCTTATTAGCAAAACCTACACATGGCAATATTATCCGATTTGCACCGCCACTCATTATTAATGAGGAGCAATTGCATTTTTGTTGTGACATAATTGAAAAGACAATTTTGGAATACTAAAACTATTCAATACAAAGGTCGCAATATCAACATTCATGTTGCAACAAATTTTAACACTGTTCAGAAAAGAAGTACTTTTAGAGTATCGAATGAGCTATGCCATTAGTGGTATCTTGCTATATGTTTTTTCAACTGTATTTGTGGTGTATAATGCCTTGGCAAAACCTGATGCATTGGTATGGAACACCATTTTTTGGATAATCATTTTGTTTATCGCCGTAAATGCCATCGTAAAAAGTTTTGTTCAAGAAAGTGGTACGCGACAAATTTATTATTACACATTGGCAAGTCCTTTGGCAGTGTTTATCGCAAAGTTGGTTTTTAATGTTTTACTTTTGTTTGTACTGAGCATAATTGCCTATGTGGTGTTAGCTTTTTTTGTCGGCAATCCTGTAAAAGATTTGGGAGGTTTCATTTCCGCAATCATGTTGAGTAGTGTTGGATTTTCAATCGTCTTTACCTTCATTTCGGGTATATCTGCGAAAGCCAACAACAGCGCAACATTGCTAACAATTTTAGCATTCCCACTAAACATCCCTACCCTACTTACACTTCTAAAGTTATCTGCTGCATCTCTGCGCTTGTTTATGGATACTTCCACCAATACTGACATCCTAATCTTAGTTGCCATTGATTTGTTGTTATTCGCTTTAGCAATCGTTTTGTTCCCATTCGTTTGGCGCGATTAAACTGTTTTCCGAAAATTTTGTTTACCTAAACATTTCACTATTTTTGCGATTCATTTTATAACGAGAAAACAATTTGTCAAAACTACACTTAACCGCCGTTAACTACCTGAATACCAAGCCTTTATTATTTGGATTGCAAAGCGCAGCCATTTCAGAAAATATCGAAATTGAGTTAGCAATACCTTCGCAATGTGCCCAACAATTTGCAGCCAACAAAACGGATATTGTATTGCTGCCCACAGGTGCATTACCCCAACTTTCAGAATACGAAATCATCACAGATTATTGTATTGGGTGTGAAGGAGCGGTAAAAACAGTTTGTGTTTTTTCGGAAGTGCCCATCGAAAATATTAGTCATTTATACTTGGATTTTCATTCTCGCACCTCGGTAGAACTAGTAAAAATTTTATTGCGCGAGTATTGGCAATTATCACCAATATTGCTAAACACTTCATCGGAAAAACCTTTTGAAATTAAAGGCACGCACGCTGCATTGGTAATAGGCGACAAAACGATGAATTTGGAAGCAAAATATATCTACGATTTAGGTGAAATTTGGCAACAACACACCGGATTACCGTTCGTATTTGCCGTTTGGGTTACTCGAAAATCATTTGATAAGCAAATTATTGCCGCGCTTAATGCTGCTTTTGCTGATGGCGTGAATAACATTCAATCTTTAATGGAAACAACAGTAAATCCCTATCCAAATTTTGATTTACAACAATATTATACGAAGTATATCAGTTATTTTTTAGATGATAAAAAGCGCGAAGCACTACAGTTATTTCTTACAAAAATTTAACCTTATGTACTATCTTTTTTTGACTTTTATATTGATATTCAACAGTTGTAATTTGCATAAATCTACTAACACACAAAAAGTTAAAAAAATGACAATCACACAAGATTCAATACAACCCAATACAGAAAAAATTACTTTGGGGGGTGGCTGTTTTTGGTGTACCGAAGCTGTCTATCAAGATTTAATTGGCGTACTAAATGTAGCTTCCGGTTATTCGGGTGGGGATACTGAAAACCCCACTTATAGAGATGTTTGCTCCGGCTTGACTGGTCATGCAGAAGTGATTGAGATTACTTTTGATACAACTCAAATTTCGTTGGCTGAAATTTTGGATATTTTTTGGCACGTTCACGACCCCACCACGCTCAACCGCCAAGGCAATGACGTAGGTACGCAGTATCGCTCCGTTATTTTTTATCGAAATGAAGTACAAAAAAATATCGCAGTTGCATCTATCGCTGCTGCAGAGAAAGAAGGCATTTGGGCGGATAAAATTGTAACAACATTAGAGCCTTTTAAGCAATTTTATATTGCAGAAAATTACCATCAAAACTATTTTAAAGATAATCCAAACCAACCTTATTGTATTTATGTGGTTAGCCCGAAGGTGGAGAAATTTAAGCGAAAATATAAAGACAAATTAAAATAATCTACCCCTTTATTTATAGTCTAAAATATTGAGTTGATGCGGGCAAAACCAATAATCATCTTCCACATTACTAGCGATGATTGTCAAGCGGTTACTTGAAAATTTTGATACCATTTCTTGATACCACGCAACACCTTGTCGGTCTAAATTAGTGGTTGGTTCATCCAATAACAATATTGCTGTTTCACTGGTAAACGCTAACAATAACTTTAAACGCTGTTTCATTCCTGAAGATAAAAATTTGACTGCGCGAAGTCGTGCGCTTTTAGAAAATTGCAACAATTGGGCAGGTTGTTCAATACAATTTTTCTTGAATTGGAAATGAAAATCTATAATTTCTTGTACAGACAATTCCTCTATTAAATCAATATATGGCGCAGCAAAACTGACTTGTTTATATATCGAGTCAATATTTATATCTTTTTGATTTTCAAGAAATTGTATACTTCCGCTAGAAGGAGTTAAATGTCCGCTCAACACTTTCATCAAGGTTGATTTTCCTGAACCATTTGGTCCAACAACCACATAACTTTCACCATGTTTGAACTGATACGATAGTTGTTTAAATATCCATTCATAACGGAACCGTTTGCCAATATTTGTTATGCAGATGTCAATTTTATTCATGCAAAATTTATTGATCCTAAATATTTAGTGCCACAAAAGTATTGCATAAATATCAACAAAACGAACTAAACTGTGCCGTATTTGATACTAATTTTTCACAAATATTTTATTATAAAAATTATTTTCGGCAGCAACTTCAATTATATATACGCCCTTCGGCAAACGCGAAATATCCGCTTGCATATACGAATCGCTAATAGCTGCCCGATAAACCAGTTGTCCAACCGCATTATAAATACTTACCTCACCTTTATTAGCAATATTTATAAGTTGAATATTCACTGATGTTTCAGCCGGATTCGGGTAAACAAATATTTCTTGTTCGTTTCTGAACGAAACAATTTCTGTAGGTGAAAGCGTACTATTCCCTTGCATATCATACTGGCGCAAGCGGTAATAGTTAGTTGTCGGGTAAGGCTGTAAATCTTCTAATGAATAATAATTTGTCAAAAATGAGGTTCCTTTTCCAGCAAAAAAGCCTATGGTCATCCAACGAACACCATCCAGACTACGCTGCACTTCAAATCCTTTATTATTGCGTTCTGTTGTTGTAACCCATTGCAAATCAACTGTTTTTTGCTGAGTTGGGGTAGCTGTAAATTTTGCTAATTCAACTGGCAATGCAACATTTTGCGGAACAATTACGTGCGGTTCGTATCCAAATACATCATTTTTTAATGTTATGAATAACTGATTGTTTATATATGCAAAGCTGTATGGGGCATCAGTTTCTTGACCAATTCCGGCTGCTAAATCTATGGTTAAAAAAGAACCTGAAATGGTACCGTCTGTTTGCCAAATTTGATATCCTTGTGAAACATCATTAATTAAATAAATCAATTTTTCTCCAAAACCTACTATCATAACATCGCCAACTACATCTGAGCGCAAGTGCGAATTTAACAGCTGAACCTGCTGTGCGCCAGCATCCCAACGCCAAAAATTAATCGAATTTGCTGACTCCGTTTGAATAATAAGTGTGCCGCTTAACATCCAACAATCTTTAATTTCCTGTGTATTATTTGTAAAAATGTTTCCTTGTTTTAGTGTGGCATTTTCATTGCCATTCGTACGCCATAGTTCACTTACATTTTCTTCTTGTATAATGAAATATAGCCAATTATTACCATCGGCAATCAGACTTTTTATGTTAGAGTTAGCTATGCCACTATGTATATCACGTACAACTCGCGTGCCATTGCTTGTTCCATTCGATTTCCATAATTCTGTACCGGAAGTAGCATCCGATGCAACAAAATAGGTTTCACTATTAAAGAGCGTTGATTTAAAATTACTTAACGTGCTAAAGGCTTTTAGCTCCGTCACTCCGGCAGTTTCAACACGATACAATTTTGGTGTTGGGTAGGTGTTAAAAAATAGCACCCTATTGCTTACTTTAATTGGCGGTGTAAATGCTTGCCCGGCAGTAAATGGGTTGTTCAGCAACAATACACTCGGCTGCTGCCCATCATATTTATACAATCCTGTTTGGAAAAATTGCTCGCCCGTGAAGTAAATTGTATTATCAATAGCATTAATAATTTTGGGGTTGGTATAAATCGGCTCATTTACATTCACAATCGTAAAATTTGAACCATCATATCTAATAATGGGTTGCCCAGCTTCAGCAAAAAAAAGTGCACTGTTCGTTGCAGACATTGTCGTTTGTTGCGCGTTTTCCGATAGGCGATACACCTGTTCTGCGCTATTTTTTTGTCCTGTTGTTTTATACACCCACGTTCCTGTTCCATCATTAGCAAAGAAAAAAACTTTACTGCCATAAGGGGTATATGCTGAAGCATTCGAATTACCCAAACGGTTAGTGTAGCATTGTAGATTTATTGTTGCACTTTGCGCTTCGAGTTTGTCAAAACATTTATTTCCTAAAGGGTTGTTCTGACTGAATGTATAAACAGAATTGCCCAATGTTGCTAAGTTTATACTTACAGAGTTTTTGTTTAACGTTGAATAATTTTTAGCTGCAAAGTTGCGTAATTCATTTACAGTATTATTTTGTTTTTTCCAAACTTTGTAGCGAATTGAGTCTGAGTTGCTAAAATATTCTGATGAAATATATGCAAAATTACTATCATCAATTACTTGTAATTCATTGATTTTAAACGCATTACTAACTTGTATAACTAACAACACCGTGTTTTGGGATTCGTCAATTTTCCAAAGTTGATTACTATATGTGAAATATGCTGCAGTGTTATCTTTCCATTGAATCGTAGAAATATCATGGCTAATATTTTGTGTTGGTAAAGCCGGAAAAGTTGCCATCGAAATTATTGATGCGCTACCGGTATGCGTAGATTTCAAGTGAATTGCATTGTTAGTTGCGTCTTTATACGTAATAAATAAATTGCTTCCCTTGCGTTTTAGCGCAGTCTCCAATCCGGTAGTTACAAGGCTCGCGGATGTGTTTGTGGCTCCATTATAATGCCATAACGTGGGTGCTAAAAAGTTACCGTAGGTAAAATAAATTCCGTCGTCGTAAGTGCATAAATCCGTTACACCAAACAAACTGTTGTTTATAAATTGCTTGATTAAAAAGGGAGTACTGCCATTGGCAATCCATACAGATTTATCCCACAAATCATCATTTTCATCTATGAGATTTGCGGTGGTAAAAGCTACACCTTCCTTCCAAGCAGCAATGTGCTCAACACTCGTATTTTCAGAACTAAAAACTATGTTTGTGCCTAATGGTGTGCCGTCGCTTTGCCAAATATTTTTTCCGTCAGCAACAAAATAGAATGCATCATCACCCACTGAAATTAAAGGATTTCTGTTACTTATTGAAATATTGCCATATACAGCTCGCGTACCCGCCGTGGAGCCGTCGGTCTCGAAAAGCGTAACTCCTGCTCGACCATCATTGGCAAAAAAGAACAACCTGTTTTGAAAAATTAAAAAATTGCGAGGCGATGATGAGCCTGACTGGAACAAGTCTGCCACCAAAGTTGGTGTTGTGCTACCTGCGTTGAGCTTCCAAAGTTCCACGCCAAGTGTATCTTGTTCGATAGCAAAATATAACGCACCATTCCATTGTATTTGTGGAATTATGGCTACAGAAGGTTCGCTCTGTCTATTAATATCTTTGAGCAAATAAAATTGGGCAGATGTTTTATTTAGGGCTACTACTGAAACAAACAAAAGAGCTAATAATCGGGATGACATGGTAGAATAATCGGTTTGAGATGAACAAATATTGCAATAATATTATATATTAACAAACGGTAATATTACTAAAAAGATGCTTGACTTTGTAATTTTATTTTTAATAATGTATTTGTAATAAAATATTTATTTTATTCATTATCAATATGTATCAACATCAATCATAACTCGCACTCCCGAAAATCCTATTTGCTGGTGCAATCGGAAAGTAAAATCTTGCAGTTGAGTTTTTACGTGCTGAATTAGTTTGTTGTCTTTTTCTAATTTCAACATTATATCCATCAGGTATTCATTACGGATTCTGCTCACATCTGGCACGGCTGGTCCAATTACTTTTTCGCCTAACTCCTCACGCAACATGGCGGCATAACTATTGGCAGCATCCAAAATAATTTTGGGAATTTTATGCTTTAAAGTAATTTTTATTAATCGGACGAACGGCGGATAGGCAAATTCTTTGCGTTCCTGTATTTCTTTTTGGTAAAATTCTATATAATTATTCTCCACTACTTTTTGCAATACTGGATGATTAGGTTGATAGGCTTGAATCAATACTTTGCCTTTTTCTTTTCTACGACCTGCGCGTCCGGCAACTTGTGTCAGAAGTTGAAACGCACGTTCATTAGCGCGAAACTCCGGAAAGCGAAAAAGCTGGTCTGCACTTAACACACCGACTAAAGTTACGCTGTCGAAATCTAAACCTTTGGTAACCATTTGTGTTCCTACCAAAATGTCCAATTGGTGCTCTTCAAATTCGTTGATAATTTTAGTATGTGCTTTTTTCGTTCGTGCCACATCGAGGTCTAAGCGACCAATTTTCGCATTCGGAAAAAATATTTTTAATTCGTCTTCAATCTTTTCTGTTCCGAAACCTTGTAACGTTAAAACTTTACTGCCACAAGCGGGACACGATTTGTAAATTTTTGTTTCGTAGGCGCAATAATGGCATCGCAGTGTGTCACTATTTTTATGATAGGTTAGCGACACATCGCAATTTTTACACTCCGAATGCCAATCGCAAGTGGTACACCGCAGCGTTGGCGCAAAACCTCGCCTGTTTTTAAAAATAATAATTTGTTTTTTTTGCTGCAAAGTTGTTTCAATAGCATCAATCAATATTTTGGAAAAATGCGATTTCATTTCTTTGCGCTTGGTGGCTTCTTTCACATCAATCACGTCTATACTTGGCAAATTGACTTCGCCGAAACGTTGTGAAATCGTGACCAACCCAAATTTATTTTTGCGGGCATTGTAATAAGTTTCTATGGAAGGAGTAGCAGTGCCCAACACAACTTTTGCATCAAATATTTTTGCCATATAAATCGCTACATCTCTACCTTGATAGCGTGGCGCAGGGTCTTGTTGTTTATACGAACTGTCATGTTCTTCATCAACAATTATTAAAGACAAATTATTATAAGGTAAAAACAATGCTGAACGTGCGCCAAGTACAATTTTTTTGCCTTGCATCACAGCTTGCCACACTTCTACCCTCTCGTGATGATTCATTTTGGAATGATAAGTGACAATATCGTTACCGAATATTTTTTGAAGCCTTGAAATAATCTGCGTTGTGAGTGCAATTTCGGGCAGCAAGTATAGCGTTTGCTGACCCCTTTGTAGTGCTTTTTTTATCAACTCAATATACAATAATGTTTTTCCGCTTCCGGTAACGCCGTGTAATAATACTGTATTTTTTTCTTGTAAACTCGTTTCTATTTGCTGAAGTGCTTGTCGTTGAATATCGGATAATTCTGCGCTATTTTCGGTATCATCATCATACAAATCCATGCGGCTTACCACACGTTCGTACACATTAAAAATATGCTTGTCGGATAACTTTTTTATGATGACGCTATCCACATTTGCCATAGTATAAATGTCGCTCACCTTTACAAAAGCTTGCAATTTACTCAACTGCAAATATGCCAATAAAGCTTCTGCTTGCTTATGCGAATTTTTCAATTTTTCAAAGGCTGATTCCAAAGTAGTGGAATCTGTGCAATATGGTTCGGAGAGTTGCACACACGAAACTGTTTTCGGTTTGTATTTGGTTTGCAATTCTTCCTTGATGGTGATTACATTTTTTTCTAACAATAATTGAATGGTCGGATAAATTGTTTGTTGTCCTAATATTTTGCGAACATCATCAACCGACAACTCATGCTGAATAGTTAATGCTTCTGCTATCAAATATTCTTTATCGCCTAATGCTGAAAAATCTATACCGTAGGATGGGTTGTTGATAATTTTAGTTTCAGAAGACAACTTCAAACCGGTAGGAAGTGCTATCGCCATTACTTCGCCTAAAGTTGCACAGTAATAGTCGGCAATCCATTGCCAAAGTGCTAATTGCTTTTCACTGATAATTGGTTGATTATCAATGATTGACATGATTTCTTTAGGAGTAAAATCTACTGGTGACTGTACATTGGTTTCAGTAATAATACCTGAATAAAATTTATTTTTCCCGAATGGGACTTCTACGCGAATGCCAAATTGAATATCGCTGAAAAGTGCTTCAGGTACTTTATAGGTAAATGGTTTAGGGAGTGCCAATGGCAAAAGTACATTGATAAATGTTCGTTGCACTTGCTTGTTTATTAGTATATTACTTTCCTCCAAAACTATATTTTAGTTGTACTTTAAAGTCATTACGCTGCCTACCTTGTATCTCATCTAACCCCGTTCCTATCACGATGCCTTCGTTGAAGTATTGGGTATGCGCCCAACGACATTCAATGCTTAAATTGCGAATACCCGTATATCGCAAATTTATGTAATAGCGAAGTCCTTTGTAGTATAACGCTGGAACAGCAAACTGATAGAGCAAATCATTTTCGTAAGTATAAATACGCGAGTCATAATCGTCAGTATCAAACAATGCAAAACGAGTAGTTATAGAAACGGGCAACGCTAAAGATTTATAAATCAAGTCTTGATAAATCATGAATCCGGTTT
>JAGOHC010000094.1 GCA_017996375.1 Saprospiraceae bacterium
ATATCAAACTCTTGTTCAGACATTCTACAAGCATTATGTTGCCGAAAGATACGTTTTATGTAAATAAAATTATTTTTATGTTTAAATATATATTAATTACTCCTACATTTACGTTACTTAACATATTACCATTAGTCCTTATAAGTAAAACCGAATTTTACAATTAGAAACCAATTTATTCATGAAACATTACGCTCTTGTTGTAATCTTGGCATTATTCGCAAACTTCGTTTTTGCACAAAAAAATTCCGCCTCTAAAGAAATTCATCCACTTCGTTACATTATACAATTAGGTAATTTTGAATCACCCGAGCGCAGCGATTTTGCAACGTTAACCTCAATCGGATACGTGTATGCACAAGCCTTGCAAGGTGAATTATACCAAGTTTATTTAGGAGGCTATAACGACGAAAAAGCTGCAAAAGAAACACTTAAGAAAGTGAAATCGTATTATCCTGATGCGTTTTTATCTACGCGAAAATTATCAAAAGGGAAAAAAGTATATACCGTACAAATTGCCATTTCTGATGCTTTAAGTAATATTGATTGGACAACTTTTGCCAAATTGCCCAACCTAAATATTATCGTTGAAGATAGAAATGTTTTCATCACCTCGGGAGTATATGCCACACTTAATAGTGCTCGCGAACATCAAATCAACCTGAAAGAATTGGGCTATGAAGACGCTTTTGTGAAAAACACAAACTCGCTCTTGCTGCACCCTATCGGGCAATTTGAATCCGGTGAAATGGCACTACAAGCCGTTGCAGCACCAGAAAAGAAAGAAGCAAAATCTGTAACCACAAATTCGCCTTCCGGCGAAATGAAAGACTTGGTAATAGAAAATGAATCGGCAACTTCTCGTGGAATTGACGATGCCGTAAAATCAACCAAAACAGCTTGGAAAAGTCCTGTAGCAGGTTTGCAACAACTCCTCAAAGCAGAAAAATTATATACCGGTGTTGTGGATGGCATTTATGGTAAATCCACTGAAAAAGCGATGAATGACTATGCGCAGCAGAATGATGTATTGAAAAAATATTCTTTACAAACAAATAAGGTGAAAACACCTGAAAAGAAAACTAATGATAAGTTAGAAATTGCCATTGCAAAGCTTAACTCACAACCTGATGAAGGTTTGCGTTTGCTCGCTGTACAAAATACCCCTCTCGCAATGGCGTATCGTGCCTATGGTTTATATATAAAATCGGGTGTAAAAAAACAAGTGAACGACTTGATGAATCAGGCGATACAAAAAATATTTCCGAATGGTTCAACCATCATCGGTTTTGATGCAAAAGGAACATACAGCTACACCGATATCGGACAAATTTTGCAGCATTTGAGCTATATTCACCAATACACCAAAGATGCGCCGAATATTCCGTGTTGGATGTTTAAAAAACATACCAAAGAAGCAAGCATGGTGTTTGAATATCAATTGAATAACAACCAAGTAGATTATTGCATCGAACAAGAAAACATCAACGAAGTGAATTTAGTGACTTATATGGCAAAAGATATTGCTAACGCAGATATTTCTGAAAGAGATAAAAAAGCTATTGCACAAGCCCTCACTTTGCTCAACATCAAACCGCTTTCGGCTATTAACGGAAAAAACAACGATGTATCAATTTGGTATCAAAACCTTTGGAGTGGCTTAGATGCTGCGACTTCAGAAAAAATTGACAAAGAGAAGGTCACCGCTTTCAAAGCTGCTTTCTGGAATGCTCAAATTAAATTAGAGGATTTTTATACCAAAAAGAATCTCAATGCTGCCGATGCGCGCACCGCCGCACTCTACACGCTGCACCAATTGGTCGGTACCCAACTGATGAAGTATTGTTGATGTAATGCACTAATTTTTAATGCTTAACAATCTTCTGCGTAAATATCTTGCCCCCTTACATGATTTTTACAAAATACATCCCTTTCGGGAAGTCTGCTGTTGATACGGATATAGCATAGTTTCCCTTTATGTCACTGTCACCAAGCATTTGTTTGCCTTCGAGGTTGTAGATGGCGAGCGTAAATGTGCCTACCGAAATTATTCATCCCACAAGTAGAGTGGCTCCAGTTTTTACAAATAAACTGTTATATTTAACATTTGCAAATAGAAAATTTCGCGAAAGTGTATTTAGTTCATTTCAAAAATCATTTTGTTAAACGCGACAAAGTCATTACTTTTGCCCCAACAAAACAAAATATTAAACAATGCAGAGACATATTACGAAATGGTACAGCCCCCGCCTAAACAAAGACATGGAAATCGTCATGTACGGGCATTATGGTTTTTCTTTATTGCTTTTACCAACCGCAGCAGCCGATTATCTTGAATATGAACGCTTCCACCTTATTAAATCTATCGAAAAATATATTGAAGCAGGAAAGGTAAAGGTATTTTCTGTAAACAGCATCAACTCAGAAAGTTGGTTAAATAATCGAATGCAGCCACGTCACAAAGCGATTCGTCATCAACAGTTTAATGGCTACATCACAGAAGAAGTTGTACCTTTTATAAAAATGAATACTAGCCCCGATAATCCTATAATTACTTCTGGCGCATCGTTGGGAGCATTGCACTCTGCAAATTTGTTTTTCCGTCGCCCTGATTTATTTGCTGGCACAATTCCGATGTCAGGTGTGTATGATTTAACAAGTTATACTAAAGGATATTGGGATGATGATGTGTATTTCAATTCACCGATTCATTATTTGCAAAATTTGAATGACGAAGGGATGCTTTCGATAATGCGAAACAACAAACATATCCATATTCTGACTGGCTCCGGCGATTATGAAGACCCTTCCGCTTCTCAAGCATTATCGAATATTTTGAGTAGCAAAGGTATTCCGCACGAGTTAGATATTTGGGGTTGGGATATGCGCCACGATTGGCCAACATGGAGAGCTATGCTCCCATATTATATTGAAACAAGATTTTAAAAATGTATTATAAACCGGAAGAACTTAACGATTTTATTGTTCGTGCCTTATACGAAGACGTGCGCAATGGTGACCACACCTCTTTAGCTTGCATTCCTGCGGAAGACCGCAGCAGGGCGCGACTAATCGTAAAAGATAGTGGCGTATTAGCGGGTGTCGAAGTTGCACAACACATCTTTCAACACGTAGACCCCAACTCCACTTTTGAGCTTCGTATTCCCGATGGCAGCAGTGTTTCTTACGGTGATATTGCGTTTTATGTAGAATGTAACACACAAGCTTTACTAAGCGCTGAACGTTTGGCATTAAATACCATGCAACGTATGAGCGGTATTGCAACATTAGCCAATCGTTTTAAGTTTGAAGTTGAAGATCTTCCCGTTATTTTATTAGACACTCGCAAAACAACGCCGCTTATTCGCTTCTTAGAAAAATGGGCAGTAAAATTGGGCGGTTGCGAAAATTATCGCATTGGTTTGTACGATTGGATAATGATTAAAGACAACCACGTAGATGCTTGTGGAAGCCTTACTAATGCGATACAAAGTGTGCATAAGTATCTGGAAGAAAAACATTTAGATTTAAATATTACTGTTGAAGTTCGTAATTTGGTGGAGTTAGATGAAGTATTGCAAGTAGGCGGAATTACCCGCATCATGTTAGATAATTTTGAACTACCTTTAATGAAAGCAGCCGTGGAAATCGTCAATAAACGCTTTCAGGTGGAAGCCTCAGGTGGAGTGAATATCAATACGGTACGTAAAATTGCCCTGACTGGTGTCGATTACATTTCGGTAGGAGCGCTTACCCATCAAGCGCAAAGTTTAGACCTCAGTTTGAAAGTGATAAAAGACTAAAGCGAAGTGCGCTACTTTGCAGAAATAGCTTTTAATGGCACATCCTATTCCGGTTGGCAAAAACAGCCAAATGCAGTTTCCGTACAAACCGTTATTGAACAAAGTTTTAGTACAATATTACGTCATCCAACAGATGTAGTTGGTTGTGGTAGAACGGATGCCGGTGTTCATGCCTCGCAATATTTTTTGCATTTTGATTCTGAAAATTCACTTCCCGAAAATTTTGTTTATAAAATAAATTCCTTGCTACCCAATGCTATTTTTTTGAAAAAAGTTTGGTTGGTAGATGATAACGCGCACGCTCGTTTTGATGCCTTTTCGCGCAGCTACATCTATAATATTTCATTGCAAAAAAATCCGTTTACACCCGAAACGGAATGGTATTTTTCTCAAGGCAATGTGTTGGATACTGCGCTCTTGCAACAAGCTGCAGAATTATTGTTACCGTACAAATCTTTTTTCCCATTTTGCAAAAGTGATCACGATGCACAAACATTAGTTTGTCATTTAACTAGTTCATTTTGGAAGATAGATAACGCCAATGCAAGGTTACAATATCACATCACATCCAATCGTTTCTTGAGGGGAATGGTGCGACTGATAGTTGGAATGTGTTTAAACGTTAGTTTAAAAAAGCTATCTTTACATGAAGTAGAAAGTGCTTTAATAAACCAAACACAACTACATAAAAGTTGGAGTGTTCCACCTACCGGTTTGTTTTTGAGCAATGTTACATATCCATACACTGATTAATATTACATGAATAAATATTTGATAATCATATTATTGTTAATTAGTTTGCAATGCAAAACTATACCCAAAGCAACAACCAACCCCGAGCTAATTGAACTTTATAACCTACTACAAGGAAACTTCACTAACGGAGAGCAAGCAAAATACGACACCTCTTTTGCATTAGTTTCATTAAGAACACACCCAATTTGGCAAAATAAAACATACGAATTTTGGCTATTTACAGAGCAGGCATTGATTAAGAAGCCGAACAAAAAGTTATCTCGAAATGTTTATCAAATAGTACAAATTGAACCTAAGCGATATGCTTGTTACGTTTACAATCTAAAGCAAGATGAAAACATTGTTGCCCAGCCACACTCCCCTACCCCACAAGAAAATATTAAGCCAACCGACCTAATAAAAAGTCAAGGTTGTACTATGTATTTTTTTAAAGATACTGATGGTAGTTTCAGAGGGGGCACAGAAGAGAACACCTGCACAAGCAAAATAACAGGTGTGAGTTATATCTCATCTCAGTTTACTATTACAAGTGAAAAAATCGTTTTGCGCGAACAAGGATTTAATGAAAATAACATACAAGTTTGGGGAACAAAAAGGGGGGGGTACATCTTTAAAAAAGTTTACGATAAGTGAAAAATAAACTAATTTTGTAAAATCATTCTTAACTAATAAATATTCAATACTATGTCTTTCACACTTCCGACATTAGCCTATCCGACAAACGCATTAGAGCCACATATAGATACTAAAACTATGGAAATTCACCATGGTAAACACCATCAAGCATATATTACCAACCTGAATGCAGCTTTGGAGGGTACTGAATATGCCAATGCTTCAATCGAAAATATTTTAGCAAATATAAGCAAACTGTCAGTAGCGATTCGCAACAATGGCGGGGGGCATTTTAACCACACCTTATTCTGGGAAATTATTGGTCCTAATGGAGGCGGTGCTCCAACCGGTGAATTGGCAGCAGCCATCAATAATACCTTTGGAAGTTTTGATGAGTTCAAAAAGCAATTTTCGCAGGCAGCTATGACGCGCTTTGGTTCGGGTTGGGCATGGCTATGTGTCAAGGCTGATAAAAGTTTAGCTGTGTGCTCTTCGCAAAATCAGGACAACCCAATGATGGATATTTCTGAATGTGCTGGTACACCTATATTAGGTATTGATGTTTGGGAACACGCTTATTACCTAAACTACCAAAATCGTCGGGCAGATTATGTTGCAGCATTTTTCAACGTTGTAAATTGGGATGCAGTAGCAAAAAAATATCATCATGCAATTTCAAAATAACTTATTATGCGAATTATCATTTTTTCATTCTTATTACTTACAATTACATTAGTTTGGTGGGGTTGTCATAAAAAAAATATACCACCCAACCCAGAAGAACCCGTAACAACATTGCCACCTCCGCCACCTGTGCCTGAAACAAAACTTAATAATTCAAAAAACGATGTTACTATGATGCCATTTTTGTCAATTAAGCGAACCGGCTGTTATGGTAAGTGCCCCGTTTATGAAGCAATTTTTTATGAAAATGGCAACGTGGATTATATCGGCAATCGAAATGTAGAGAAAGAAGGAAAATATTCGGCGCGATTGGAAAAAACAGCTTTGCAAGCATTGAAAATGAAAATTTCTGAAGCAAAGTTTTTAGAAATGTCAGATAAATACCCAATCGAAGGAAAAATGATTCCTGACTTGCCAAATACCATCACAACGATTTATGATGGCAGCACTATAAAAAAACAGGTTAAAAATAATCATAATGCGCCTGAATCGTTATTAATTTTAGAGAAGTATATAGACGCTGCATTAGACGGCTTGAAATGGAATAAAATTACGCACGGTGAATAAAAATTTTATTGTTTTGGAAACAGATTTTTAGTAACCACGTTATTGCAAGTGGTCTCATCAATTTTGCAAACTCCCGAGTTAATGGCTGCATGTTTTATGCAACTTTCAAGGGAATTGATAAGGCTGCTTTTTTTATTTTAAAAAGTTTATCTACTTTCGTTTAACGGAATTTTTACATGAACAAAACAAATTTTAGCGATTCTGTGGCAAACCAATCTAACAATTTTACTGCCGCAACTTCGGCACTTTCCCAATCCAAAATGATAAACATTAACCAAACGAGTGGTTTTGATAGGTATCCAGATGTCTATACTGATTTTATACCTGATTCGATTATTTCCATTCGAGAAGTAAAAGATCAACAATATCTCATACGTTGCGAAAATAATTTAGCCTTAGAACTAACATTTTATTCAGACGAAATTGTTCGCTTTCGCTATGCGCCAAAAGGTTATTTCGAGCGCGATTTTTCGTATGCTATCAAGCCTGAATTAAAGCAAAAATTTGTCGCCATCCAACACTTGGAAGACAAAGAATCTGTGACGTTTTGCACTAAACACATTAATATACAAATCAACAAAAAAAACTTAACCGCAACCATCGTAGATGATGACGGCGAGGTAATTTGTGCCGATGCTCAACCTTTTTTTGCACGACAAACCATTAACAAAGGAACGATAGAAGTAAAAATAGTAAAACAAACACAAAATAGTGAAGCCTTCTACGGCTTAGGTGACAAATGCTCAGACCAAAATATCCGAGGGCAATCTTTTCAAAATTGGTGTACAGATGCCTTCGGTTTTCATAAAAATTACGACCCACAATATAAAGCAATTCCGTTTTATTATGGTACCCACGCACAAGGGAATTACGGTATCTTTTTAGATAATACCTTTCGCAGTCATTTCGATTTTGATTCTGAAAAAAAAGGTGAAGTCACTATCAGTGCTGAAGGCGGTGAGATGAATTATTACTTCATTTACGGAAAAAACCTTACAGCAGTTGCCGAAAACTATACTCACCTTACAGGTGTTGCAGAACTGCCACCGTTATGGGCATTAGGCTATCACCAATGTCGCTGGAGTTATTTTCCGGATGTGCGTGTGAAAGAAGTTGCAGATACTTTCCGTAAATTAGAGATACCATGCGATGCAATTTATTTAGATATTGATTACATGAATGGCTACAGATGTTTTACATGGAATCAAAATTACTTTCCCGAGCCAAAACAGTTGGTTGATGAATTGTCTGAATTAGGTTTCCACACCGTTGTAATGATTGACCCCGGTATAAAAGAGGATAATGAATATGCAGTGTTCACCGAAGGAATTGAAAAAGGTATGTTTTGCCAACGTATGAGCGGAGATGTGTTTTTCGGTCCCGTTTGGCCCCAAAACTGCGCTTTCCCGGATTTTACCGATGCTAACGTAAGAGATTGGTGGGGTAAGTTATATAAAAATTTGTATCTGCATGACGAGGTTAGTGGATTTTGGAATGACATGAATGAACCCGCAGTTTTTAAAATTGAGGATAAGACTTTTCCACCGGAAATTTTACACAATTTTGATGGTGCACCTTGTGACCACACTAAAGCGCATAACATATATGGTATGCAAATGGCACGAGCTTCTTATGAAGGTTTGAAAAATTTGAAACCATACAAGCGTCCATTCTTGCTTACACGGGCAATATTTTCTGGCGGACAACGCTTCGCTTCTGTTTGGACTGGCGACAACGCTGCCAGCTGGGAGCATTTGCGCTACGCTAATATTCAAGCACAGCGATTGAGCATTTCTGGGTTTTCATTGGTGGGTTCTGATATTGGCGGGTTTATTGATACACCAACACCCGAACTTTATACTCGCTGGTTGCAGTTGGCAGTTTTTCATCCTATTATGCGTACACATACAATGGGCAATCACGCCGCCGGCGACGCAAGTGATGATGATGAAGTTGTTTTGCAGCGAGACAAAGCTAACCGTAAAGATCAGGAGCCTTGGTCATTTGGCGAGGAATCTACAAAAATCAACAAAAAAGTAATTGGATTGCGCTATCAACTTTTACCTTACACTTACACTGCCTTCCGCCAACATCAACAACAAGGTACACCGATTATTCGTCCGCTTTCATTTTACGATGAACAAGATGAAAATTGCAAAGTGTTTGAAGACCAATTTTTATATGGTAATAACATCATTGTTTGTCCTGTTTTAGAGAAAAACCAACAAGAGTTGACAGTTTATTTACCTAAAGGAAATTGGTATCATTACCATACTGGTGCAAAATATGAAGGAGGCAAAAAACACACTTTAAAACTCAGCTTAGAATATATCCCATTTTTCGTTAAGGCAGGAACAGTATTACCGCAATATCCGGTTATACAACACACGAGTTGCCGCGACTTCGATACACTTTCACTCAATTATTATTGGGATAATCAGCCAAGCAAAAGCGAACTTTATGAAGATGATGGCGAGGGTTATCAATATCTCCAAAAGCAATATTGCTTAAAAACATTCAATATACAAATCATTAATAATCAATTAGTTATAAAGCAAAATACAGTTGGACACTACCGTATGAATTATCAAAATATCCAACTTACGATATGGGGAAACCCAAATATCCAACAAATTATTGTTGATGATAAACCTATTGATTTTCAGAAAAATGAAAATAGTATTGTACTGAGAATTCAGCAAAAATTTAAAACAATTTTATTGCATTAGGAAAGGCCTACATATACCACTTGGAGAAAGTATTATTTTACGAATTATCAAATTCTAAAATAGATAGTAATTTTATGTATTTATAATTAAGTTTATTAAAATATAAAAACATTTTTTAAAATTAAAAAAAGAGGTTTTACAACCTCTCTTTTTTTATAATATACCAAAATTAATCTACTAAAAACATCCGCTTTTTCATAATTGAAAACTCCTCATCCGTAATGGAGCCGGATTGTTTCAATTTATTGAGACGCTCCAATTTGTCCAACATATTTTCATCTGCATTAACTGTATTATTTTCCGTAAAATGTGATGCTTTAGATTCGGTTTTTGCAGTAAATTCTTTTACATCTTCCTTGCCTTTTTCAAATTTGTCGTTGTAAACTTTTTTAGGTTTTTCATTTTAAAATCTTAAAAAATTACAACCGTTTTAAAATTTTTTTTTAAAGCTATACCCAAACCATAAA
>JAGOHC010000095.1 GCA_017996375.1 Saprospiraceae bacterium
CACCCCATCCAAGGAGTGGATTATTGCATTTATTATTGCAGTATCTGTTGCAGCGTTCGGCGTGTTTTGTATCTGCTGGACAGTATGGTTTGGTATCGGTTCTTGGAACTTGAATAGAACTATCGGTTGGGGATACGACATCACTAACTTTGTTTGGTGGATTGGTATCGGTCACGCGGGAACGCTGATTTCCGCAATCCTTTTGATATTCCGTCAAAAATGGCGTACGGGTGTAAACCGTGCGGCAGAAGCGATGACCATCTTTGCTGTAATTTGTGCAGGGCAGTTTCCAGTATTTCACATGGGGCGCGTATGGTTGGCGATATTTATCTTTCCCTATCCGAATACGCGCGGTCCGTTATGGGTGAATTTTAACTCACCACTATTGTGGGACGTTTTTGCCATTTCTACCTACTTCACCGTATCGCTATTATTTTGGTACACAGGGTTGGTACCCGATTTTGCTACCTTGCGCGACCGCGCCACAGGCTTCCGCAAAAAAATGTACTCCTTTTTATCTTTCGGGTGGACGGGTTCTGCCAAACATTGGCAACGCTTCGAATATTTATGTTTAGTATTAGCTGGCTTGTCTACGCCGTTGGTACTCTCAGTACACACTATAGTAAGTTTTGACTTCGCCACATCTGTAATTCCGGGTTGGCACACAACGATATTCCCGCCGTACTTCGTTGCAGGAGCGATTTTCTCTGGCTTCGCCATGGTACAAACGCTCATGCTTATTACAAGAAAAATACTCAAACTAGAACAGTATATTACGCTGCAACACATTGAGTCAATGAATAAGGTTATTGTATTAACGGGTTCGATAGTGGGGGTAGCTTATTTGACAGAATTGTTCATTTCTTGGTACTCAGGCTATGTGTATGAGCAATTTGCCTTCTATAACCGTGCAACTGGTCCATATTGGTGGGCGTACTTTGGTATGATGTTCTGTAATGTTGTTTCACCACAATTCTTTTGGTCTAAAAAAATACGTAGAAGTCTTTGGTGGACATTCTTCCTTTCCATCGTAGTGAATATCGGTATGTGGTTTGAGCGTTACGTTATCATTGTTACTACGCTTGCCCGCGACTACCTCCCGTCAAGTTGGAATTTCTATACACCAACTTGGGTAGAGATAGGTTGGTATATTGGTACAATCGGAATTTTCTTTACGCTATATATGATATTTACACGCATAGCACCAGTGGTAGCTATCGCAGAGGTAAAGAGCATTTTGAAAACTTCAGGAGATCAATATACAGGTGCCAATCCAACACATCATCATGTATCATCATCGGCAAACGAACATCATCATTAATTTACAGAATTGCGATTCAAATAAAATAATATTGTATGTCAAAAAATATATTATACGGTTTATATAACGACGAAGAGCCATTGTTGCATGCTGTTGAAAAAGCCCGCAAAGCACACTTGGATATTTACGATGTATATACACCGTTTCCGGTACACGGTTTAGATCACGCTATGCACCTGTCTGAGCCGCGATTACATCAAGCAGGTTTTGTATATGGAGCTATCGGCACTTTACTCGCTTTTGGCGTAATGACATGGGTGTTCACACGCGATTGGCCCATCATATTTGGTGGCAAGCCATACTGGTCGGTACCAGCTTTTATTCCTATCACGTTTGAGTTGACGGTGTTACTATCAGCAATAGGAATGACTGTTTCTTTTTATACAATCTGTGGTATGGGACCAGGTGTTAAAAACCCAATTTTACACGAAAGAATTACCGATGATAAATTTTGTATCGCTTATGATATTACTGATATGAGCGATGCGGAAGCAGAAAAATTCAGAACGTTTTTTAAAGAAACAGGTGCATCTGAAGTGCATATAAAGAATATTTAATTAGTTGAAAATCAACTTAGTACCAATGAAGAGTATTAAAAATATAATAGCCGTAGCGGTAGTGTGTTGGATAGCAGCAGGAATTTGGTCGTGCTCTCCAGCAAAAGGTGAACGTACAGGACATGAGTATATGCCCGATATGGCACACTCTGTTGCTTACGAAGCCAATGTGTATGACTACTACTACTACAATCGTTGGGGCACACCTGAAGAGTTAAAAGCTCTTTCACAGCCGCGCTTACCCGTTTCTGGTACTATCCCTCGCGGAAGTATTGGCGCAATGTTAGCCTCCAACTATGATGAGAAAGTAAAACAAATAAGTGGCGAAGGCTCATTAAATGGCATAGCTGCACCCATAAACGGCAATGTGCCTTACTATTATGCCGATACGGAAGAAGACCGTACGCGTGCTACAAAGGAAATCATCGCCAACCCATTTCCAATTACTGCTAGAGGTTTAGAGCACGGTAAAGAGTTGTACAACATTTACTGCGGGATTTGTCATGGTGATGGTGGTAAGGGAAACGGATTTTTGTATGAGGCAGGAGCATATCCAGCAGCTCCGGCAAATTTAATAGATAGTGTTTATCTGAACTCTTCTAACGGACGTTATTACCATGCTATTATGTATGGAAAAAATGTAATGGGTTCGTACAAAGATAAATTATCGTATGAAGAGCGTTGGGAAGTAATCCATTACATACGCAGTTTGCAGGCAAAAGAAAAACAAAAAGTGTACAACGAAAAAGAAAACACTTTTGGCTTCGGCGCAACACCGTCAGCTACACTTGCACCCAAAGTAACGGCTATTGCTGATACCGTAAAGGCAGTAGTGCCGGCTACACACGAGGCGGGGCATGATGGACATCAACATTAATTACAAAAAAGAATTATTCTCTTAATATGAATCAGCATTTTGTATTTGAAGCAAAGCAAAAAAATTTCTTCTTCGCTTTGATGGCGATAGGGGTGCTATGTTTGGGTATAACGTTCTTTACGGATGATGCACTGCATACGCGCTTCTGGACAAATTTTTTACATAATACCGTATTCTTTACGGGCATCGCTTTTATAGCATTGTTCTTCTACTGCGCTAATGCACTTGCTTACGCTGGCTGGCACTCCGTTTTTAAGCGCGTGTGGGAAGCTATGTTCATGTTTTTGGGTGTAGGTATCATTTTGATGGCAATTATTATGCTCGGGGTATGGGGGCACTTTCACCATTTGTACCACTGGGCTGATAGCGCGGAAGTTGCAAAAGATGAAGTATTGAGAGGTAAGTCAAGTTTTTTAAACCCGATTTGGTATACTTTGGCTACACTCGGATTCGGCGGAGCATGGTATTTTTTCGCAAATAAAATGAGGAGCATCTCACTAAAAGAAGACGACCACGGCGGCACAGATTATGCTTTTTATAAACAACAAAAATATTGGGGCGCAATGTTTCTTCCAATAGCAGGATTCACAAGTGCGGCGGCTATTTGGCAGTGGGTAATGTCTATTGATGCACATTGGTATAGCACTATGTTTGCATGGTACGCTACTTCAAGTTGGTTTGTTTCTATGTGTTCTTTAACTATTTTACTACTTATTTACTTAAAATCAAAAGGATATTATGATGGTGTAACGAAAGACCACTTTCACGATTTAGGCAAGTATCTGTTTGGGTTCAGCATATTCTGGACATATTTGTGGTTTTCGCAGTATATGCTAATATGGTATGCCAACAACGGCGAGGAAACCATCTACTTCAAAGAAAGAATGGGTAAATATTCTATCTTGTTTTATGCAAACTTAGTCATCAACTTTGTTGCGCCATTGCTCATCCTCATTAGAAATGATAACAAACGAAAGTTCGGTGTTATTGGATTTATGGCAGGGTTAATCTTTTTCGGACACTGGATCGATTTCTTCCAGATGATAAAGCCAGGCGCCCTCATAACAGCAAAAGAACATTTAGAAAAACATGCAGCACATGGAACTGACGCTGCACATAAAGCCGCTGAACATGCAACGGCACATGGCGGACATGGTGTTGAGGCAGTTTCAACATTTATAACGGGATTCACCATCCCTGGTTTATTGGAAATCGGAACAATGTTGGGCTTTTTAGGTTTGTTTTTGTACCTTACATTTAACCAATTAACTAAGGCATCATTAGTACCTAAACGCGACCCATATCTGGCAGAAAGTTTACACCACCATGTTTGGTAGTAAACTTAGTTTGACCTGATGTAAAACCCATAAATAACTACTAAATTAATCATGTTAATTTTGATATAAAATGACAGCTTTAATTATCATACTTTGCTTAGTAATGTTGGCTATCGCGCTCGTTCAAATCGGTCGCGTGACCGAACTAACCACTCGCATCAGAGGTGAGGAAGAAGTGCAATATCAGAACAATAACTTCCATGCGATTGTATTCGTTGTATTTATCGTCACATTCCTCGTTTGGGTGGTATGGTCGGCTTGGGATATGAGTAACTATATGTTAGGTTACGGACCCCACAAGGCTGCATCTGCACACGGTGGCAGTTTAGATAAAATATTCAACATTACGCTTTTCTTCACCGGAATTGTATTTGTATTATGTCATATTTTTTTAGCATATTATCTCTACAAATATCGTGGAAGAAAAGGGGTGAAGTCATACTTTATCCCACATGATAACCGTTTGGAAATCATCTGGACAGCCATACCCGCCGTAGTTATGACTTACTTAGTTATTGGCGGCTTGGATGCTTGGAATGACGTAATGGCAGATGTTAAAGACGGCGAATCGTATACAGAAATAGAAGCTGTAGGTATGCAATTTGCTTGGCTAATTCGTTATCCGGGCGCAGATGGGAAATTAGGAACACGCAACTTTCGCAAAATTTCTAGCACAAACCCTTTAGGGCAAGATTGGACGGATACTAAAAATGCAGATGACTTTCATCCCGATGAAATTTGGTTTCCCGTAAATAAAAAAGTTCGCGTGCGCTTAGGCGCGAGAGATGTATTACACAATTTTTATCTACCCCATTTCCGCTTGAAGATGGATTGTGTTCCGGGTATGCCAACATACTTTGTGTTTACACCTACAAAAACTACTGAAGAGTATCGTCAAGAGTTGAGTAAGTATCCTGAATACCAAGTACCAGCTGACCCCAATGACCCTGAAGGAAAGAAAAAATGGGAAGCCTTTGAGTATGAATTGGCTTGCGCCGAACTTTGCGGAAATGGTCACTTTAGTATGCGCCGTATCGTGAAGGTTGTTTCGCAGGATGAATACGATGCTTGGTTGAAAAAACAAAATTCATTTTATCAAGCAAATATCCGTAATACAGACGAAGACCCCTACAAGGGAAAGTTGCTGGGTGCAGAAATTGGCACGCGCAAAGCGGAATTTAAAGCAGCAATGTTGAATGCATCGAAAGATACAGCCGCTACTGCAAGAGTGCTAACCTTGAAAAATTTATTTTTTGAAACAGGTTCTGCCGTGTTAGCAAAGGATTCGGAATACGAATTGCAAAACATCGTTGATGCTTTTCAGCAATATCCGAATTTGAGCATTGAGTTATCCGGACATACCGACAACGTGGGAAACCCAGCAGCCAACTTGACGCTTTCGCAGCAACGTGCGGCATCCGTTAAAACCTACTTAGTCGGCAAAGGAGTGCCGGCAGCAAAATTACGGACAGTAGGCTATGGTGATACCAAACCTGTAGGTGATAATAACACCGATGCAGGTAAAGCGTCAAACAGAAGAACAGAGTTGAAAATTCTGTCTATATAACTGAATTGGCAATTTCATTCATTTAGAAAAATATTTTAAAATATGGCAACGCATAATAAATCGCACGTGCAAGATGAAGTTGATGTGCTAATTGAACAAACCGGATTTGATGACCACTTTCATGATCACCATGATGGGGACAAATACCACGCAAACTTCGTGACGCATTACATATTTAGCCAAGACCATAAAATAATTGCCCGCCAGTTTTTAATAACGGGTATGTTTTGGGCACTTATTGGGGCGATGATGTCTGTGATATTCCGTTTACAATTAGGATTTCCGGAATCAAACCTATCGTGGTTGCGCCCGATTTTAGGAAAATGGATAGTGATGAATGACTCTGGTATGGGTACACTGGCTCCCGAGTTTTATTATGCCTTGGTAACCATGCATGGGACGATTATTGTATTTTTCGTATTGACTGCTGGGCTTAGTGGCACTTTCAGCAACTTGCTCATTCCGCTACAAGTAGGCGCACGAGATATGGCTTCGCCATTCCTGAATATGCTATCCTATTGGTTCTTTTTCCTTTCAGGAATCATAATGTTCATCTCCTTATTTTTGAGTACCGGACCTTTCTCAGGCGGCTGGGTAGCTTATCCGCCATTGAGTGCATTGCCACAAGCCTCGTCGGGATCAGGTGCAGGTATGACGCTTTGGCTAATAAGTCTGGTTTTCTTTGTTGTTTCGGTGCTACTTGGAGGGATAAATTATATCACCACTATTCTGAATTTGCGTACAAAAGGAATGTCTATGTGGCGTATGCCATTAACCATTTGGGCGTTTTTAGTAACGGCAATCTTGGGTTTATTATCGTTTCCAGTGTTAGTGTCAGGTTTCTTTTTATTAATTTTTGACAGAAGTTTAGGCACAAGTTTTTACTTGAGCGATATTTATATAGGCGGGCAAGCATTGGATAGAGTGGGAGGTAGTCCAATTCTTTATCAACACTTATTCTGGTTCTTAGGGCATCCCGAGGTGTATATCATCATCCTACCAGCAATGGGTTTGGTATCGGAAGTGCTATCCGTACACAGTCGCAAACCAATATTCGGATACAAAGCCATGGTATTTTCTATCATGGCAATTGGATTCTTGTCGTTTATCGTTTGGGCGCACCATATGTTTATGTCAGGTATAAATCCATTTATCTCCAATTTTTTCGTACTATTCACACTAATCATTGCAGTACCATCTGCAGTAAAAGTATTTAACTGGATAGCAACATTATATAAAGGAAATATACGTTTCAACGCTGCAAGTATGTTTGCGATGGGCTTCATCTCATTGTTCATTTCCGGTGGCTTGACGGGTATATTTTTAGGTAACTCTGCTATTGATATTCAGCTACACGATACCTACTTCGTAGTGGCACACTTCCATATAGTAATGGGAGTTGCAGCATTCTTTGGTATGTTTGCTGGCATTTACCATTGGTTTCCAAAAATGTATGGACGCTTTATGAACGAAGGTTTAGGAAGACTGCATTTTTGGGGAACGATAATCGGATCGTATGCTATATTTTGGCCGATGCACTATATAGGTATGGCAGGTGTGCCGCGCCGCTATTATAGCTTTGATAACTTCGATGCATTTGCACACTTTGACGATATAAATAGATTCATAACGATATCGGCAATAATTGTATTTGGCTTACAAGTTTTGTTTGTAATCAATTTCTTCTATTCTATTTGGTATGGTAAGAAGGTGACTTCGCGCAACCCTTGGGGCGCAACTACTTTAGAATGGACAACGCCAATCAACGCCGGACACGGAAACTGGGAAGGTAAAATACCCACAGTAAATCGTTGGGCGTATGACTATGGTAAAGATGGTGTTGATTTTGTTCCGCAAGTGCAACCATTAGCTGCCGGCGAAAAATCAGATGGAGACCATTAAGATATTACGTATTGTTTTGATATAAATTTATAAACGCTGTGAAAGTTTGGAGCAGAAAATGATTATGCGTCAGGATACAATAACGAATAGCAACTCGACAATATCGTGGGTGGAGCAAGCAAAGCTGAAACTCAGAGATTATCGTCTTTTAGTTAAATTCAACCTTTCGTTTTTTGTGGTTTTTTCGGCAGTGATTGCCTACGGGTGTTTAGCACCTTCTGTGAGTTCCTTGAAAATACTAACTTTAGCAGTAGGAGGTTTTTTGATAACCGGTGCCGCCAACGCACTTAACCAAATTTTGGAAAAAGACTACGACAAGCTCATGAAGCGCACTGCAATTCGCCCTCTGCCTTCGGGCAGAATGACAAACAGTGAAGCAGTATTAGCTGCCGGTTTCTTTTGCCTGATAGGTGTAACATTATTGTCAACGCTTAATGCGTTTACGGGGTTACTTAGTATGGTATCTTTAATATGCTATGCCTTTATCTACACACCGCTCAAGCGCGTAACACCATTAGCAGTAGCCGTAGGAGCAATACCCGGTGCGCTGCCGATATTAATTGGGAGCGTTGCAGCAGAAGGCTACATTAGTCTATTGGCAATGGTACTATTTTCAATTCAATTCCTTTGGCAGTTCCCACATTTTTGGGCAATCGCATGGGTTGGGCACGAAGATTACACTAATGCCGGTTTCCGGTTGCTCCCAAATAGCACAAACACAAAAGATGCCTCGGTGGGTTTTCAGGCATTTATTTATTGCGTATTATTGATAGGAATTTTCCCAGCTGCCGTAAAACTCAATTTAATTCGTTGGACGTGGGCATCAGCAGGAATGGTAACAGCCGTTGTGTTTGCCTACTACGCATGGCTATTGTTCCGGCGATGTAGCAAAGAGGCAGCCTTGCAATTAATGTTTGCATCGTTCTTCTTTTTGCCAATCGTTTTAATGATATTTTTATTGGATAAATACTTGTAAATGAGTGCTTTATCAACAAATATAAAAACAAGAAATAAAATACATCCACTGAAGTATGCTTTGTGGATAGCGTTGGGGAGTATTACCATGATGTTTGCAGCGCTATCAAGTGCTTATGTGGTGCGGCAATCCGCCGGAAATTGGTTAGAATTTCAATTACCGCAAACGTTCTTTTACAGTACAGTCGTGTTGCTCATCAGTAGCCTGACGATACAACTTTCGTTCAACTCCTTTACAAAAGGAAACGCACTACCATATCGCCAGTTGTTGATAGTGACATTTTTGTTAGGTATTTTATTTGTAGTATTACAATATAAAGGCTGGACAGACCTCCAAAAAATAGGCATTGAGCTAACCGGCAACCCGTCTGGCTCTTTTGTTTACTTAATTTCAGGTGTTCATGCAGCACACGTTTTGGGCGGAATAGCTTGTTTGATTGTAGCATTAGCACACGCATTTATTTTAGATTTTAAAGTAACGCCCGTAAGAATATTGCGCTTTGAGTTAGTAGTAAATTATTGGCACTTTGTAGATATTCTCTGGGTTTACATACTAATATTCTTTTTATTTCAACGATAATTAATCTTTAAATAGCTTATAGAAATGGCAGAATCAGCAGCAATGGAAAAAAGCCATCAGGATTCGAAGGCAGCTTGGCAAGGCGGGAAATCACCGTTTGGTGCCTCTTATGGCAAATTGATGATGTGGTACTTCTTGCTTTCAGATGCCTTCACATTTGCAGGCTTCTTGATAGCATACGGCACACTACGCTTCAGCATGCCAACGTGGCCCGTACCCGATTTTGTATTCTCGACAGCACCGTTCATCAAAGGACATGCTCCCTTGATTTTCGTTACCTTTATGACCTTCGTCCTCATCATCAGTTCTGTGACGATGGTACGTGCAGTGCAAGAA
>JAGOHC010000096.1 GCA_017996375.1 Saprospiraceae bacterium
ATTTTCAATTAATAAAAGGAGGAAGTACTAATATGCAAGTGCTTACTCCTTTATAATTTTCAATCACACATCAAGAAGAATCTTTTTTTTCGTAAATTTGCTGCAAGTTTAAAGTAATCAATTTTGCATGCAGCAGCTAATAGAGTGTGTCCCTAATTTCAGCGAAGGGCGCGATATGACCATCATCAAACAGATAACAGATGTTATCGAAACCGTCGAAGGTGTAAAACTGCTAGACGTAGATCCTGGCAAAGCCACCAACCGAACGGTTGTAACTTTTGTGGGCGAGCCGCAACAAGTCGTTGAAGCAGCATATCTGGCAATTCAGAAAGCGAGCGAATTAATAGATATGAGCAAACACAAAGGCGAGCATCCACGCATGGGCGCAACTGATGTGTGTCCACTCATTCCCATAGCAAATATTACAATGCAGGAAACCGCTGAGTATGCTCACCTATTGGGTGCACGTGTCGGTAATACCCTCAATATTCCTGTTTACCTATACGAAGCGGCGGCCACGCGCCCAGAACGACGTAACTTAGCAACCTTACGTGCTGGCGAATACGAAGCACTACCCGAAAAATTGAAAAAAGAGGAATGGAAGCCAGATTTTGGTATGCCAACTTTTAATCCACGCAGTGGTGCCACGGTTATTGGAGCACGCGATTTTTTAGTTGCATACAATGCCAACCTTAATACGACATCGGTGCGCCGCGCCAATTCCGTAGCATTTGATGTGCGCGAGCAGGGGCGTATCCTCCGTGAAGGCGACCCCATAAACGGCAAACCAAAATTAGATGAAAATGGCGAACAAATTCGCGTACCCGGTGCTTGCAAATCGGTGAAGGGAATCGGTTGGTATATTGAAGAATATGGCATTGCACAAGTATCTATGAATTTGACAAACATCAACGATACACCGCTACACATCGCTTTTGAAGCGTGTTGCAAGAGTGCCGAAAGTCGTGGTATGCGCGTAACTGGCTCAGAACTGGTAGGGTTAGTACCCAAAAAAGTAATGATAGATGCGGGTAAATATTTTTTAGAAAAACAACAACGCTCGGTTGGCGTTTCGGAAGAAGAGGTTATTAAAATTGCCATAAAAACAATGGGCTTGGATGAGCTCACACCTTTCGATTATAAAAAGAAAATAATTGAATACCAATTAGTTGATGATAAAAAAAATCCGTTGGTGAAAATGGATTTGCGCGCATTTGCTAACGAAACTGCTTCCGAAAGTCCAGCACCGGGCGGAGGCTCAATTGCAGCATATATCGGTGCGTTGGGGGCAGCTTTGGCAACTATGGTGGCGAACTTATCATCGCATAAGCCTGGGTGGGATGAGCGTTGGGAGGAGTTTTCGCAATGGGCGGCTAAAGGGCAAGCACAAAAAGATAAACTCTTGCAATTAGTAGATGCCGATACCCATTCTTTTAATGCAATTATGGAAGCATTCCGTTTACCGAAAGGTACGGATGAAGAGAAACGTTTGCGTAAGCAAGCAATTCAATCGGCAACGAAAAAAGCAATCGAAGTGCCGTTTGAAGTGATGAAAGTTTCTTTTGATTCATTTGGATTGATTCAAGCAATGGCAAAGGAGGGCAACCCAAATTCTGTGTCGGATGCCGGAGTGGGTGCGTTGTGTGCAAGAGCAGCCGTGCACGGTGCATTTCTGAACGTGAAGATTAATACGCAAAGCTTAGATGATAAAACATTTGTAGCACAAATTTTAGCACAAGCTGACGCGTTGCGCCAGCAAGCCGATGCGTTAGAACGCAATATTTTACAAATAGTAGAATCAAAGATGTAGTTTATGCGTTATAATGCTCAATGAACGTTGTGTAAAATTGTATGAACAAAATCATGAAACAAAAAAACAAGAAATTCCATAATCCTATTGATGCCGATAAGATAACAGAAACACCCAACTCCTTAACTTATGGGCATCATCGGGGAAGTGCGGTGGTCAAGCCTTTAGATAAGGGTCGCATCAAAGGCTTGGCGATGGATGCTATGTACGAGCAGACGGATATCCAACTCTTACAAATAAAACAACAAGCCGAATTACTGATGGAACAAGCACGCATCATTCAGGAACGCAAAGCAGTTTCTGAACTGGTGTACAAGGCGGAGATGGCTTTCAAACCAATAATAAATCACATATATCATTTGTATCAAAAAAATGATAATACACTCCTGCTTTCATTAATTGCCCCAGATGAATGGGCACGCTCGCAACCATTCCAATTTAAAGCAACGGTGCGCCTACTGGCTGACCATACTTGGGATGTGTTAGTTAGTAATATGAGCAATTAGTGCATTTAAACTTTTATTATTATTTCGACAAGTCAATATTTATGGAAACAGCTTTAGTAAATAAAATTGCCAATAGTGGCTTGATAGTCATTGACTTAGAGGAGTTTTTTCCTACGGAACAAGTCGCAGTTTTTGACTTGAAAGATTATCTCAAAATGGGACTTGTGCTAATAGAAAAAGAATTCCGCGAAGCTGTAAAGCAGCACGATTGGCATCAATATCAATCCAAAGTTTTGTTGGTGTACTGCTCCTCCGATGCTATAATTCCCGTGTGGGCATATATGTTGGTCGCAACGGCAGCACAACCGTTTGCAAGCAAAGTATTTTTGGGAACGCAAGAAGAATTTTATAAAACATATTTTTACGATGTGTTACAACACTTAGACGTTACACCTTATCAAGGGCAGCGTTTAATCATCAAAGGATGCAGCAAACAGCCAGTGCCGGCTTCAGCATATTTAGAAATTACCAATAAATTGTTGCCGGTGGCACAGAGTATCATGTACGGCGAGCCGTGTTCAACCGTTCCCGTTTTTAAGAAAAAATAAATTGTAAGTATAATGAACAACAAGTATTTATCCGTTTATAGTTTAATTATCACGCTCTTATTTTCTGGTTTGTTATTTACAGCAAATAGCAGTAGCGATTTTGCCGACTCACTGCGAACTAACGTTCACTCATTTAGCATTTTTGAAAAATCTTTTGTTTTCGCAGATGAAACTATTCCCACCGATAATTTCGATGTGGCAGAACGCTTAGATAGAGAAGTAATTACAAATACGTTCTATCATACTAACACGATGTTATGCCTCAAACGTGCACCACGCTACCTGCCGGACATCGAACGAATATTGGCAGAAATGAATATGCCCGATGACCTGAAATACGTTGCAGTGGCAGAAAGTGCCTTGAGTAATGCTTCCTCTCCAGCTGGGGCAAAAGGCATTTGGCAAATTATGGAAGGCACTGCCCGCGATTATGGCTTAGAAGTAAATAGCGAGGTAGATGAACGCTACGATTTAGAAAAATCCACACGATTAGCTTGTGATTTTTTTAAAAAGGGTAAAGATAGATTTGGAACATGGTCGGCGGCGGCAGCAGCCTATAATATGGGTGCAGCTCGATTGGACAGGGAGTTTTCTGACCAACGTGCCAAAAATTTTTATGAGCTAAATACGAACTCCGAAACATCGCGTTATTTCTTTCGCGTGGTCGCTGCTAAGGAAATCATGGAGCATCCAGAAACGTATGGCTACTACGTTGCACCACAACACAAGTATTCGCCATTAGACAACTTCGTTATCACAACCGTTGATACTACCATTCCAAACTTAGGTGATTTTGCTGTCGCCAACGGCACAAACTATCGGATGCTGAAAGTATTTAATCCTTGGCTAATGAGTAATTCGCTTACGGTACGCAACGGAAAAATATACCAAATTAAAATTCCGAAATAAAACTACTGAGGGTCGAAAGTTTCTAATAGCAAATTATCCAACAAAATTGGGTGTGAACTACCCGGATTCCAACAGTATGCCACAACATTGTCGAAAGGCTTTTTAGGAAGCCTTGCATCCAAATAGATTATAGCCACTTTACTGCCTCCTACTAAACGTTGCAAACGGATAACACTTTCCTTAATCGTGTTCTCTCCTTGTCGGAAACGCACAACCCAACGCGTCATTTTCCAAACATCCCATTCTTTTTCAATACATTGTATCGTTACGCTTGCGCGAAGCCATGTAGCTGCACCGTTAGTAAGTGGCGCATTTATAGTAGGAGAGTAGGGGTGTTCAATATTCAACAAAAAAGATTTCCCCCCTTCGATGGCATTGCTGATAGTTTGTAATGTAGTGTCTTGTTCAAAATTATTTTGTGCAATGATGTTTACATTTTTTCGCTGACCCGCGTATTCCTCTTTTGTATCTAATAATTTCAGGGCGTTCTGATCGACACTATATCGTCCCAAGATTTTCCAAAAATAAGCCCTCGTCATGTCGCCTGCAAAGAACATTCCGCCGCGATGTGCCTGATGCGTCATCCATAAATTATAGTACGAAAAAAGCAAGGCTATACCCACAAATGCCCATCGGAAGATGCTTCGTTTTGTCTGAATCATTTGGATAAAAGCGGCTATGGGAAATGCCAGAACCGCATAACTTTGCACCATTGCACGTTGCCCTAAACTACCGCCATACCACCAAATATCCCAAGCGAAGGTGATGTAAATATAGAGCAACATAAAGATGAAAATTGCCCACCACCCTTCAAATTTCTTGTGGTAAAGTGGCACAAAACCAATTAAAGCAAACAACATTATTGGTGTATATACTAACCAGCCAGCACGGAATGAAAATAGACCATTGTATAAATGTGGCCGCAACCAACTAAAACTTTGGTCTTGATAACTGTACACCAACCAATGTCCGCTGGCGTATTTCCAATAAGCAAGTTGCAGAAAACCTACTGCTCCGGCACATACTGTTGCTAATAAAAAATATGAAAAATGATGTTGTATAAACGTCATGCGTTGTTGTAGATCTTTGCGATTGACGATGCCCCACAGTAGCGGAAGCAACAACACAATCACTTCTGTTGGGCGTGTAAGCATTGCCAGTCCAATCAAAACACCAATGGCGGAAGCCAAGCGGGATGTAGGGCGTTCATAGAAGCGAATAGTGTATAATATTAAAAAGCAGTAGAGTGTGAACAACCAATTATGCGTCATTGCGCCATTAATTGCCGTATATGCCAAATAGTTAGTGGCAAATACCATGAGTAGTAAAACAGTTGCCGTCACACCATCCGAAAAATAGCGCAGCAATAGCCTTCGTAGTAACCACAAGCCGATAAAAGCAGCAAATAAACTCCCAAACTGCACGGCAAACTGATAGGGTAGCGAGAAGCCGTCGGCAGGGAAGCCTAAAAGTGGGGCAGCCCAATGCGCCACTGCAAAAAATGGCAGTAACTGCACAGCTAATCCGGAGGAATATTTCATTACATAGTTACCACTTTCGTGTCTGTACGCTTGCTGAAAATCGGGTGTGGGCTTGTAATGTTTTATTAGGCTATCCGCAAAAGATTGCTGCTTGGCATCCTTGTAAATAAAGAAAGAAGGTAGATACCAGTAGTAGCCGGAAACATCCCAACTGATGGCGGCTTCGCTGCCTTGTTTTTGCCACTTCGGGTAATACCAAAAAGTAACACAAAACATGAATATATAGGTGGCGAACAAAGCAGTTTTAGATAACATGGCCAGGCGTGGTTCTTTCTCGCAAAGATAATAATATTCTGTAAACCCAAAGTCAGGATTACCGCTTGTCGCCTTTGCGCCACAGCCAAGGCGCAACCGGATGTGGGGATGCCCACATGCCTAATTTTGCAACCTGTGCGCGTGTTTGTGCGTGTGCATATGTTGTGTCAGAAGAATAGACGGTGAAATGCCATGCCCAGCCTGCTTCAACCATTGCCAAGTTGCAATTTTGCTGCCGCTCGTTGATGATTACACCCAACAAGCGTTTGAACACATCGTATTCGCCATCGCCGACCACGGTTACGTTTTGCCCAAAGCATAACTGCGATAAATATTGTTTTGCATTTTTACTGTAGGGTTGTCCGCGCTCAGGGCAATCAATATGTTTTAATCGGATAACTATTGGTTTGCCGTCTGCCAACAACTCTGCGGTATCTCCATCTTTGATGCCAATAATTTTTCCATGAACCACGTTAGCTTCCGCTAATGACAGCGCGTCTTTTCTAGTGTCGTTTGTTCTTTTTTTGCAACAAGCAAACGCACAGCTTATGATTAATAGCAAACAGATTTTATTGTATGACATAAAAAAGTTTTGTTTGAAATGCGTTCAACACAAAACTAATGCGAATGACGGATTTAGTAAGTTTTAGCAATACTAAATTTTAACTTGATATTTTATTATGCATCTTAGCTATCGTTGTTACTTCGATGTTTAAGAAATAGATGCCCTTTGCTGCCACAACACCACTTTGATGTTAGGGAGTAGGTGAAAAAAAAAGCTACCCGTAAAATAAGCTTTGCGGGTAGCTGTTGTTGAATCGGATAGTTAATTAATTATTCGATATAATGTGTATTGAAAACACCATTTTTGAAGTTGATATATTCTGAGTGTACCAACCCAAAACTTCCTTGTCGAATCATTTTAAAATATAAATCAAATTCGCCCTGAATCGTTTTATTGAGTGTATCTAAAGCAGTGATTTTAACGTAGCTATGAAACCAAGGATTTTCGTTGGGTATCCATGAAGCATTGAGAAGATCTCCATCAGAAGCAAAAATACTATAACCTCCAGTAGCTGCGTTTATATCACTATTTGATACTTTAAATGCTTCCCCAATGATTTTTGGTATTTCCGAAATTGTTATAAGTTCGCGTAATGCCATTTCAATTGAATCTGAACGAGTACCAATAATAAGTCTGAAAGAAGAAGAATCATCTACTACAATACAATTTGCTTTCCAGGCTATGGAACCAAGCCCGGGTACTTCTTTAGTGGCGGTACAAATGGGTTTATCGTTAGAATAATATAATTGTACTAAATCTCTGGGGGTAGTAAATATATCGTCAGATTGGCAACTATTAAAGCAAAAGACTACTATGCTCAATAACACTATTTTTGTTAAATTCATAAAATTTGTGGTTGAAGTTAATATGTAATTTATTCGCTTAACGCGCAATAACGAATTTGGATGATTTAGATTTTTGTGAACCTTGCACCATTAGAAACCATAAGCCTGATTTTAGTTCGCTAATATCAAAACTTATCTCTGTTTGATCATAATTCAGGCTGTACGGTAGGTTATATATTTTACCGGCGGCATCAATTATGGCAATAGTTTTTATTTCGCCAAAATCTTTGACATTAAATCTTATATAATCATCGGCAGGATTCGGTACAATGGTATTATCATCAACTGAAGATGAATTTGTAGTATTTCTTTCACAAGGCAATGAGTTACAGTACACCAATTTTGTAAAGGAACAGGTGCAACCGTTTGAACTCGTGACAGTAACCCTAATATAAAACTTCGGGCAATTTGGAGGCGAAGGCAACTCAATGACAGAATTATTGACTGGAATAATAGTAGGATTTGAAAAACTTGGGCTAAGACTCCAAGACCATTCAAATTTTAATGGTCCGTAACACCACTGTTCCCAGAAGCCAACTGTACCCCATCCTTCGTTAGAAGAAGTATATGCAATAAAAGGATAGCCGGGGCAAACAAAATCTGTGAAAATTTGTGTACAAAATGTTTTGACTGGATTATTATTAGCTACTTCACAAAATGCACCTCTGATTTGAGCAGCGTTATCACGCAATCCGGTATTTCCTGTTGATTCGCCTGAAAAAGAAATAAACGGATTTGAAAAATGTTGAATTCTTGTGTAATTCGGCGCACCATTTGCCAAAATTGTGTTTTTGCCGTTCAGCATATTTTTCCCATGTGGACAGCCAATAAGAGTACCCTCTTGAACTTGACTATGATTGCACCCAAAATGATGAGCAATTTCGTGAGCAAAAGTGTAGCGTATCGGTCCCATAAAAGGTGCCTCAATTATCCCAATTTTATTAACCGCAGTTGGTTCCAATTGTGGAGTAGGAATTGCCCCAAATACAGCACCTCCTGAACTTGTATAACTTTGATTAGTTATTAAAACCCCTAATATCAGCGCCATAATTATTTGCAAGATTTTGTGAAACGGTATTGTTAATTAAGTTATTTAAATCAGTACCTATATCAGTGTTTAATGCAAAATTTGGAGTAAAATTAATTGCTTTTACTCTAACGCGCTTACCTGGTATATTGCTATTTGCAAAAGCACCATTGATATTGTTAAACTCAACGAAAAGTATCCACGAAGCAAAAACCCCAAAATTGTTATCCAACCATGTTTGAGCAGCGGGTGTAATCAATGCGAGAACATCAACAAGTGAATTGCCACATTCTGAATCACAAAAGCCATTGACAGGAGAACCTGACACTTTTCCGCAATTTCCGTTGGGTGACTCCGAAAGTGCATTTTTTATCAATAATCCTTTACCTAATCCCATAGGATATAAATTATAGGAATCAGTACCAATATCTATTGTTCCACCTGCTCCTTGTGGTGTAACGTAAAGTGCAATATTACCGGAAGCATTTTTGCCAAATAAAGCATACTCGGTATCAGTATGATAGTATGCATCAATAACACTAAATGTAATTGGTAGTTGATCATTAGAAAGCGAAATACTAATGTCGCCATTAGCATTGGTAATATTAGCACCCCAATTGATATATTTAATTGTACCTGATTTTGGGAGGGTATTTACATAATTTAGCATTTTACCTTGGTCGTCAGATAAAATGCTAAAAGGTGAAGTGAAATCAAATGCTTTGTTTTGAGCAAATAATGAAAGCGTTAAGGTAGTGGTTGATACTAAAATCAACGATAGCATAAATTTTTTCATTGTGAAAGATTTAATTGCGTTTAAAAATCCCCGAGGAGTTGCATTGTTGTAATTCGGAGTATCAGCAAATTTAAACCTTTCTTTCAGAAGACGTCATCGCGCATTTTGAGTGTTCTTATAAGGTAAGTTCCTTGGCATTAGTCTTGTTTAATTGGGCTAAAATCTGCTAATAACTTTTCGTTATCACTTGCAATGTAGCAAAGTTTTCTCAATGTTCAAAGATTTTTATCAAAAATATTTTTTATTAGCGGAGAGACAATGTTGTGCAATTATCTCCCCGCTAAGTATTATGTTTTTTTAATATGACTGCTTCTTAAACGCGACCTCCTTCGTCACCAATACGCCGCCCAATTCTGCCATCGGGAAGTATGCGCCGATTAAATCTACGATGCTAAACCAAAGTGGCGACGGCAACATAATTACGTTGGCAATTCCACCAATTAAGAAAAAAAGACCTACCAGAAGTGCAGCCCGCATTCGGTGCGTCATTGCTATATAAGCGGCTACCATCGCTCCCGCTAATGTGCCTAAGGCATGTGCCAAAAATGGAAAAATGAAGTGCTTAGGCTGAAACAAATGCAT
>JAGOHC010000097.1 GCA_017996375.1 Saprospiraceae bacterium
GTATTATCGTATTCATCCCACAAGTTGCAATCCTATTCTTGCTGTTGCAGATTTTGGAGGATATGGGATATATGGCGAGAGTGGTGTATATGTTTGATAACTTGATGCGCCGCTTTGGGATGAATGGGCGCAGTTTGGTGGCGTTGGTATCCAGCGGTGCTTGTGCTATACCTGCTATTATGGCAACCCGCACCATCCCTAATTGGAAGGAGCGTATGATTACCATTATGGTTGCGCCTTTGATAAGTTGTTCAGCACGCATACCGGTTTATACTGTGTTAATTGCATTTGTTGCGCCACCAACCAAAGTTTGGGGAATTTTTAATTGGCAAGGCATCGCATTTATGGTACTGTACCTGTTGGGGATTTTTATGGCGTTAGTTGTGGGCTGTGTATTCAAATATATTTTAAAATCATCTGAGCCAAGTTATTTGATGATTGAAATGCCGCGCTATCATCCACCCGTTTTTCGGAATATCTTACAAACGGTTTATGAAAAAGTAGTTGCATTTGTTGTAGGCGCAGGAAAAATAATAATTGTGATTTCTATAATACTTTGGGCTTTGGCAGGATATGGCCCATCAAACGATATGCAACAAGCCGAGCAAAATGCTACAGAATATGCTATACAGCACCATTGGACGGAAGTAGAAAAATCGGACTACATTGCCGCACAAAAACTGGAATCATCGTACGCTGGTAGAATTGGGAAATTTATTGAGCCGGCTATTGCGCCGTTAGGATTTGATTGGAAAATTGGCATTGCACTTATTACGTCGTTTGCGGCACGCGAAGTTTTTGTAGGTACTATTGCTACAATTTATAGCATCGGCAGTACCGATGATGAAGCTACGATTCGATCAAAAATGGCTGCGGAAGTTAATCCAAAAACAGGAAAACCCACTTACAACTTGGCTGCTGCTGCATCTCTGCTCATCTTTTACGTATTCGCTATGCAATGTATGAGTACGTTAGCAGTAGTGCGGCGCGAAACCGGCAGTTGGAAGTGGGCCATCATTCAGTTTGCCTACATGGGTTTGTTGGCATACCTGTTTAGTTTTGTCGTATATGTTGTCTTGTCGCCCTTTACGTAGTTTTTTTATAGCTTGACGAATTTTTGCGTACTCATAGCTGATTGTTTAGAATTAGCAACCATGATGAAATAAGTACCACTCGGCAATTCGCTAACATCAATCGGTATCAAATTGATTCCGGCGGTGAGTTCGTGCTCAAATACTTTTACATCTTGGTGTGTTGTATTTCTAATGATAATATTTCCCATACCCGCAACACCTGTGTGAAGTTGAACATTGACTACATTACTAACAGGGTTTGGATATACCATTAATACGTCGCTATCTTTTGTACAATCAATATTTACAGATTGCTTTCCGGTATAGGTATATGAATTATCTGAATCCACCATTTTTAGGCGATAGTATATTTCGGACTTAACGGCTATATCTTCAAAAGTATAGCTTTGTTCACCGACACTACCGAAACCCTTTGCATACACGATACCTACGGTTTCAAAATGTTCGCCATCAATAGAGCGTTCTATGTTGTAGTAGGCGCAGTTAATTTCGTTTGTTGTCACCCATTTTAGTACAGGCTTACATCCTTCCACATCAACTTCAAATGATTTCATGCTTACTGGTAACAAGAAACAGTTTTCTACACCGAAATCTGTATCAGTAATAGCTCTATTAAGTCCTCTAAGTTGGATGATTATATCATTACCTTTATTAGAAGTTACTATTCCCCCAGGTATGAGCGTGCTGGGGTCTTTCAATCGGATTATATAATCACCGGGCAAGATGTTGCTAAATTCGTAAGTACCATCCGAAGCGGAAGTTGCTGTTGAAAGTAACCTATCTTTTCCGCCATCAATTACTCCATTGATATTGACATCATCCCAGAGTTCAATTTTGGCACCACCGATACCTCGTTCAAAGGCTGCATCATATATTCCATTGCAATTACTATCTTTCCATACCAAGTCACCAATTTTATTAGTAGTAGGCACGGGACCTGCGGCATCAATAGCATCTCGCCCAGGATCGAAGTCGGAAACTGGCACATTCCAAGATGCCATACAATCTAAATTGATAAAGAGCGTATCACTTAACATCTGACCAAAATCTGGCGATAGCGGATCTGCATTTAGGCGTTGAATATCCTCGTCAATGTTCCAAAACGTACCGTTGTTTGCCATTGCAATTTGCCCGAAGTTTAACTTGGGTACAGATTTAACAACAGCTCCAGTTTTCAAGTTAATTAATTCAATTTTTTGGTAGATATTATTTATTAAAAAACTGTCGTTCATCACAATAATATCACCCCAATCATTTGCACTTGGAGCCCGATAGATAGGTGTTACGGTATTTACCTTAGTGCCATTAGTACCATCAAGAAAAGTAATCTTATAAACAATATCATTTGTAACCACACTGGCTGGTCCTTCTTTCATATTTTCGACACAGAGATAGAGAATTCCATTTCTGAAGTCGGCACCACCTTTCCCTAATCCAAATCCGGTTGGCGCGTAGTTAATAATTTGCTGTGATAAATCTTTGATTATTATATGAGTGTCTTGAATATAATCGTACGCATATAACGTATTACTGCCACTCTGAGCAGTATAGTAAATAAGATGGTCAGTTTCATTTAACGCAAGGCTATTGATCCCATTTGGTGTAAAAGGGGAAGTAGTTAATGGTGTAGCTTTGGCAGTGGTGATATTGATACTCCAAATTCTAGAGTCCAGTGTTGCAGCAAATACAGCACCTGCATCAACATTAGTTTGTGCGAACATACTCGCTTGGTTTGCCAATAACAATAAGCAAAAAAGCCATCGTATTGAACGGTGGTAAAAGTAATTCATAAATGCCCAATAGTTTTAAAATAAATAAAAATGTTGCTCTCGGTACAAGTGATGGTAAATCGTTGTAAACGATTTACCATCACTTGTATAAAGTTGGAGGGTAATTGTTCTAATGGAATTTTAAAAACTTAATTGGCTTATTCAGGTATTTGATAATTAGGCAACTCAGACGAAGTTTTACAAAGATATACCTGACTAAAGCCAATTCAAAGTCTAAGAAACGTGTTTTTATGACATGATTTTTATTAGTGTTTGCAATCTATCGTAAATACAAAAAAATACAAAATGTTGATAATCAACTATTTATGGCGCACGCATATTTCAGTTTTGTTACACAAACTAACATTTACCGAACTAAAAAACCTGTAAAAAATGATAAAACTACTGGTAAAAATTGTTTAGCAAGATACTAATTTTCAAATTCGATGTACTCTTCGTCGGGGGTTGCTTCGTATTCTGGTACTTTTTCATCCTTCTTGGCAGGCTTGTTTCGCTCGCGTTTTTGGAATATCGTTTTTAGGTCATCATTTTTTGATTTGGTTTCTTTGGCTGGCAAATCATCAAAATATTCTTCAATTAATGGCTCTTCTTGTACGACAATATCCGGTATGTAATTTTGTTTTTCTGACGACATAAATTCACTATCTAATGCTTTTTGGATGCGGTCTTTGTGGATTTTGCCGAGCGCAAAGGCATCTAATACTTGTCGGCGTGTCATCTTGTATTTACAATCAGTTCCGGCACATCGTATATTGTAATAAAGGTTGAACCAGCCAGATTGTTTGGCAGGTTGGGGGTCAAGTGAAGCATTGTAACGCTTAAAACGATTCATTAATACTTGAGCTGCATCCACCTGTACGTTGTAGTTGATGTCGTTATCAAAAGTATGCTCACCATTCAAGGTGAGGTTGAGTGCGTTGCAATAAATGGTCATGGTAGGAATATAAATGCGGCGATTGGAAATTTCAAAAACGTTTTGCAAGGTATTAAACTTCACATGGCGGAGGTCTTGAATTTTTATATAATTAGAAAATGATTCCAGCATTTTCACATTGACTAATTCGCCATTATTTACTTCAACAACGGCTAAAGCATGGAGCATATCTTGGCGAAGGTTGCCAGCTTTATCCCAATATGCATCAAAAGCGATGTCAGCTTTTAAGTCGCCACGAATATTTTTATCCATCAATACCTTTTGCCCGAAGTTGTCGCATTGTCTAAAAAATTCTTTGATATTAATATTATCGCAAGTGATATTTGCCTTGAGGTGTGGTTTATCAGTTATCCACGCCGTTCCCTCAATACTCATTTCGCCACCCATCGTTTCTACATCGCCATCAATAAACATAGCATCAGCATCAAACAAGATATTTCCAGAAAAATCCTTCGCATCAATTTTATTCCAATTCAACTTGTCAATATTAGCCTTAAACGAGCCGCCTAAGATTGGTGAAATAGGTGTTTTAGTTCCTTTATTGGCAACAGTTTTAGCAGCAGGGTTCGCCTTTGTATTTGGTTGTGATAGCTGCAATACTATTGCCCAGAGGCGATCCATATCCAACTGCTTGGCATCTAATTGTGCAGCCAATTTCAGTTCGGGAGCTGTTTTATTTTCAGCTAGCAGCGCTAACACATTATATAGAGTGCCATTTATTACAGCTTCGCACCCAGCTCCCGACATAGCTAAGTTATTGATATTCATATTATTGTCATTTAAAGAAAGTTGCCCTGTTTTCAGCAATAAATTATCCTTATCAAATATAAGTGCAACATTTTTAGGAATAATCATGCCGGTAGCAGCTATTGATTGCAGTCTATCGGCATTTTTTAGTTGCTCAACATTGCCTTTAATTTTTACTTTTTGAAAATCAATGTTTCCTGTAATTTCTTTAATTACCGGCTGCGCCAACACCGATGCGAGAATGTTTGCTGGCATTGTTCCATTCAGCATCAAATCTATGTAAGGGTTAGCAAAATTCTTTACCGTTGCTTGGAATTGTGTTGTAGTTGCCCCATTATAATACCCTTTTGCTTGTTGGATTTCCAAAATGCCGCCGTTGGTATTTTGATACTTAGCAATTAAATCTATGGATTCGAGTGCTTGCTCTTTTACGCCTACATATCCATCATTTAGGTTAATTTTTGCGGTAACAAGTGGAGTGTTTTGTTTACCAAAATTGCCGTTGATGCGTGCATCTATCACAACATTGCCTTCATATTTTACTTTATTATCGTTTAATGTGCTACGCACCGTCGGTACTAAAGTGAGCAAATCGCGCAGAGCAGCTGCTTTGCTTTTTATTTTTAAATCTATATTTTTTTTAGCGGGCTGGTTTAATAAGGTACCGTTTATTGCAAACACTAAGTCTGCTAACTGAATTTCGGAATCGTCGATGTGGTATTGATTTTTCTGTAAATCCACTTGCAGTACCACATCCAGTCCGGCAGGAATATTTTGCAAGATGGTTTTGCCTTTATTGGTAATATCTTGCACGAGCAAATCGCCTTCTGAATTCAGTTCAAATTTTTGCTTAGCAACATTGCCCGAAAGGGTAACACCTTTAAGTAGAAAATTAGCGGCTTGCTCACTTTGCTCATCCATATATATTACTTCGGTATTGAGCAGTTCAAATTCATTTATCGAAAAAGAGATATTATTTGACTTAGACTTTGAGGTAACAAAAATGTCGTAATTTGTTTTACCATTAGATGCTGTAATAATTGCAATCGTGCCATTTTTTATGGCGATGCCGTCAATTTTTATATCATCGCCCAAAACACTAAACAACCCAAAACGGAAGGATAAGGTTTCGACGGTGAGGAGCGTACCGCCAAGCGCATCTTTTAAAATAATATCTTTTAAATTAACACTCGCTTTGGGGAAATCGGAAATTAGGGAAAAATCAACTTGTTTAACTTGTAAACTTGTAGTAATATTTTTGCGAATCTCTTTGAGTAGGAGTGCCGTAATCTTATCTTCAAATATGTTGCCCAATAGCACTAATAGCAGCCAAATACTTGCAACAATGGCTGCACTCCACAACAATATTTTTTTCAGGTAAGTCGGCATAAGAATACTATACAGGATTATTATGGTTCGGTATCAAACATATTACAAATTTAATTGATATGTTTGGGCAATACAATATATTTTTCAAAAAGAATCTTATTTTAGTATAAACTGTGGCTTTTTATGTTAAATTGCGTCACAATTTCAATTTTGAACTAACTTTTTTATAACAATTTTAAACGAGCATTTCTATGTTAAAAGAATTTAGAGATTTTGCGATGCGCGGCGGTTTAATAGATGTCGCCGTAGGTTTGGTAATTGCTGCTGCTTTTGGTGCAGTTACAGCTGCATTCATTGATGGCATTTTCATGCCTCTATTAGGGCAAGTCTTCCAAGTTGGCGATTTGGCACAAGCCAAATATGTATTAAATCCTGCAGAGTTGGATGGTACAGGCAAAGTGGTAAAACCTGAATCAGCTATCCTTTATGGCAAATTTATTTCTGCCATTATCAACTTCATCATAGTAGCTTTTGTGATGTTTTTAATTATTAAAGCTATGAACCGCCTTAAAAAAGAAGAGGCTCCTGCAGCTCCACCTGCACAAGAAGTTTTGTTGAGCGAAATTCGCGATCTATTAAAAAATAGATAATTGCTAATTTTCTCAAAGCAGTTACAAAAAAGAGAGAGGTATCCCCTTCTCTCTTTTTTTATTTTGCAATTTGAATAAAGTTATAGACTTCAATACAAATTTAGGACATACTATTTGCCACTCATCTATGATATGAATCAAGGCTAAGTGTTTTTTATAAATTAGCAGTACATAACTATTTAAGCGGTTTTGAAATAGGCTTTCATGCCTTTTTATTTTTCACCTCATTCCAAGTAGTAAATAGTGTTTCTTGCGCTGGTCGCTCGGCAGGAATTTCCGTAAGTGGCTCGCACGGATGCCAACTGTTGTTTAGCTCTTCGGGCAAATGTTGGTAGAGTGTTGTTCCTTTGGTTTTCCAATCAATCATATCCTGTGATAGTTCCCGAACAATTCGGGCAGGATTGCCCACTACCAAACTGCGAGGGGGTATTTTTTCATCAGCTTTAATAAAGCTTAACGCTCCGATGATACATTCGTCGCCCACTTCTGCATTATCCATTATCACACTATTCATCCCAATCAATACATTTTTACCAATAGTTGCACCGTGAATAATTGCTCCATGCCCAATATGTGCTGCTTCCTTGAGCAACACCATCACGCCCGGAAATTGGTGTATGGTACAATTTTCCTGTACATTACAGCCATCTTCAATAATGATGCCTCCCCAATCGCCACGAATGGCTGCTCCGGGTCCGATATAGACATTTTTTCCGATAATAACATTACCCGTAACAGCAGCTTGTGGATGCACAAATGCAGTTGGATGAACTACGGGCACAAAGCCTTTAAAAGCGTAAAACATATATGAAAATTTAAACAGTTATCGCAAAGGTAATGTGCTGTTGTTGCGGATGCAAAAAAAATGAGGTAACGCAAGTACGCTACCTCAGCCCTAACCAAATTAAACCAAATTATGACTATGAGTCTAATAATACTCTTTCAATAAGTCATTATTGTATAACAAATGTACAACACTTATTGTATTATCAACACTTAGTGATGGGTGAACGGGCTGGGTTTTGCATTTCGTTAACAACCTTAACAAATTATTTGCAAATCTATCCTTTTATAGCTCATTTTTAATCAGAATTATACTTTCGTTTAACAACAGGCAGCATTACCGCAATGTGAGCAATTAATTTTTTGACGGATTCGGGTTGATTGACTTGATAAAAGGCTCTAATTTGTAAGGTAGTATCTATCAAGGCAACGTTATCTTCGGTCGGTATTTTGAAAATATTTTGCTTGGCTACATTGTATTCCAAATCTTTCAGATGATACACATACCACTGCGAGGAGTCTTTAGTAAATTCAGGATTATATCCGACATGTAAAAATGTGACGATACGCACATCTCGGCGTTCATCAAATTGGTTGTGCAGTTTATTGAGCATCGCTACATTTTCTGCTGTCAAATCTCGTTTGTCCAAAAATTGTATGATGCTGATTTTATTGTGCAATAAGCTATCCGTTACTACATCTAAATCCGGAGTTTCGAATGAAAACTTATTAATATTTCCCTTGGGTAACATCTCTGTAAGTGCCTTTTTACGATATGAGAAGCCCGCTTTTAGGTAGTACCAAGAACCAATTGGCAACACAACAAAAAGAAACATCAAAACGATTATACTGATGATGCGGTGTTTAGTTGTTGGTGGGGTTTCGTTATAGTTGTTATTCGCTGTCATAATTTCTCTTTATAGGTTAACAATTGCGCAATGCTCTGGTTGAACAAAAAAGGCGAAGTAAAAACTTCGCCTATATATCATAAAACATATTTTGTCTCATTTCGTAAGAGTGCGCCTTGTGGTTTGGCGACAGGCGTGACCTGCTCTTCATTTTTCTGCTGAATATGCTTGCGCGAATTTTGCCAATAATTCCCTTCGCTGAAGAAAGCTATTATTGCCCATACCAACAAAATCATGGGTAGTAATACAGTTAGCGAAAGTGCTTTTGCCTCGTAACGCATATGCATAAATTCGTATATGATAAAGTAGGCTTTGTAAAGGCTACAACCTATCATCACTAACATATATAGTACGTGCCCAATGCCGTGTGTGAAGCTAACACCAGGTATGAGGTGCCCTTTTGCCAAGAGTGCAACTAACACTTCAAAGATAGTTACCGCACCCAATATCATTAGTCCTTTGAATACTAACTTTATACCATCTTCGTATGAATGTGAACCTGCCATATTATAAAATATTTTATAGGTATTGATTATTTATTTTTAAACGATGTAGTGATATTATAATAGATAAAATACTAAGAATACAAACACCCACACTAAATCTACAAAGTGCCAATACAAACCAATTTTTTCCACCATTTCATAACCGTTCTTGCGATGTACATAGATTCCGCTCGCAACATTTATCGCTATTATTGTCAAGAAAACTACACCCGAAAGTACGTGGAATCCGTGAAACCCTGTGATGAAAAAGAACAATGCGCCGAATGCTTTCGGACCTAAAGATTCTTTAGCAATCGTGCCAGCATTTTTACCTTCGGTAATTTTGAAAGTGCGTGGCTGCCACTCGCCATCGTGTTTGTGGATGAGGTATGATTCGCCTGCATGGAAAGTATCAGGTTTGCCGTCTTTAGTAGCCGTGCTGCCATCCGCATTTAAATACACACCTGATTCTGTATGTGTGCCGAATGGATTTTGATGAATGGTCATGTTCTCCTTACCTATTAGCGTACTCCACTCCCAAGCCTGACAACCCAAAAATGTTGCGCCGCCTAATATGGTCAGAATCATCCAAAAAAGTACGCCTTTTTTATTTTCGCGATGCCCTTCTTGCAC
>JAGOHC010000098.1 GCA_017996375.1 Saprospiraceae bacterium
CTACTGGATTAGGATTGTATTATTTACATATTAAATTGAATATCAATCCGTTAAATGCTTTTAAATACATTCCTTTTTATTATAAATTCGGTTATAATCTCATCAAAAGTAAACTTCATTTTGTAGAACAAAAATCATCAGTATTATGATAACTGCCGCACAATTTAAAGAAGGTTTGGCTTATGCCGAAGATAATTTTAAGAACGAAAACGCACCACACCTAAAGGTGGACAAGCACTTGATTCGCTCAAAATTCAACTTGGATGGTTACAACATTTTAGACTTTGGCTGCGGAATGGGTGGCATGAGCCTTTGGTATGCTAAAAATTGGGATTGCAAGGTTCATGCTGTGGACATTGACGGGCATCATATCGAAGTGGCAAATGTGATGAAAGAAAAATACCATGCCGATAATGTCACTTTTGAAAAACGAAATATCTTGGATACTCCGCTGTCACCCAAAAAGTACGATATGGTTTTTATGAACGATGTTGCCGAGCATATTCCTCTTAATATTCTCGAAGCAATTTTTAAAGAACTACACAACGGATTAAAAGACGATGGCGGCATTTTTGTGAGCTATCCACCTTGGCGAAGCCCTTATGCTTCGCACTTAAACCATGTAATAAAAATTCCTTGGATTCAGTTTTATCCGAAGAGTTTTGTAGATAAAAAAATTGATGAAAATAACCACACTATAGTTGGCGATTTGGAAAGTAGTTTGCGCGAAGCATATTACGGCTTGAATCATTTAACACACGATATATTGACTACGACAACGGCAAAAAGCGGCTTCAAACCCGTGTATCGCAAAAGTCATTGTATCCTAAATCGTTTGCCACTTTTAGGGAACACAAATATCAATTTTTTCCCTTTTGATTTTTTAGTAACAAAGGAGTTTTTATTATTAAAGAAAAAATAATTGATGTACGATATAATTATGTTTTCGTTGTTTAGATGGGAGAGCGAATACTCGTCCATTTCGTTGGCATTAGCAAAAGAATTTGCCAAACAACACCGCGTGTTTTATATCAATCATCCGTATTCGTACAAAGATTTCTATGCCGATACAAACAAGTCAACTCATGATGTAATTCAACGCAGAAAAAAAGGACTGCTGGCAGGCAAAGTACAATACGAAATTGTAGAAACCTACAACGAAAATAATGAAATAGTTTGTGTTATTCCACCTATGACGATTCCAATTAATTGGTTACCGAAAGGGAAGTTATACAATTCGTTCCAACGGAAAAATAACCAAGTGATTATCAACACGATACATCAAATAATTAAAGATTATAACATTCGGAATTTTGTTTATTACAACTGTTACAATCCCTTGTTTTTGGGGTATTTGCCACCCTCCGATGGCTTGATGTTGAACGTGTATCATTGTGTTGATGATACCTCGCAAAATACTTATATGCAGAAGCACGCTTTCGACATTGAAAATGACGCGCTTGCAAATACCGATTTGCCCTTAGTGACTTCTTCTGAGTTGAAAAGAATTAAATCTGTTTATTCTGATAAAATTCAAATTTTGGCGAATGGCGCAGACACCACGCTTTTCCAAAAATCTGTTTCTGAAAACTTCCCGCGACCTCCAGAATTAGAAAATGTCACTGGAAAAATTATCGGATTTACTGGCAATTTAGACAGCCAGCGAATTGATTATAAACTATTAAAAAAAATTGCATTACACCATCCAGACAAAACCCTTCTGTTGGTTGGTCCCGTCAATAATACGGAGTATAAAACTATCGGGTTAGATGCACTACCAAATGTTATTTTTGCCGGCGCAAAAAAAATCGAAGAGCTTCCACCGTATTTGAAATATTGCGATTGTTGTATCATACCTTTTTTGTGTAACACGCTAACCAAAAGCATTTACCCGCTAAAAATAAATGAATATTTAGCAGCAGGAAAATCGGTAGTTTCCACAAATTTTTCCGAAGATATTTCCTCGTTCAAACCTTATATTTATTTAGTTGAAAATCATACTGAATTTATTAATAAAATTAATGCTGCCATCGCTGAGTATTCGCCTGAAAAAATAGCAACAAGAATTGATGTTGCCAAAACAAACGCTTGGGCGCATCGCATAGAGCATTTTCATACTTTAGTTAATACCTTTAAACAGAATAAGCATGCATCCAATTGATGAATATTATAAAAAAGTAAAACTTAGTCAAAAAGATAGTATTTTAGAATTCTTAGCTGTGGGACTAATTGCCGTTTTATTGATTGGCTTTTTCTTAAAAGTAGTGTTTTTTTAAATGGCAGCAATATTAGAAAGAATAAACTTCTCTACTTGGGTTAAAGAAAAATTAGTTTTTCAGAAATTATCAAACCCTTTGGGCATTGCAATAATCATACTGTTGGCAATCATATTGGGTTATACAATCAGCAAACTATCTATTATTTATAGTTTGTTGGTTCTGGTAGGCATCGTTGGGCTTCCTGTCATATTTTTAAGCTTGGTTAATCAACAAGTTGGCGTGGCAGTTATGCTTTGCATCGCCTTTACTTTGCAGCTCATCACAAAATACACCAATGCGCCAATTGGTACTTTGATGGATTCTTTGGTATTCCTCATGCTATTAATAATTTTTATCAAACAAATAAAAGAGCGCGATTGGAGCTTCTGTCGAGGTCCGATTTCTGTTGTCGTGTTGATGTGGATTTATTACAACTTGGCTCAAGTACTCAACCCGATTGCCTTATCTAAATTAGCGTGGTTATATACAGTTCGAAGCGTTGCTGGACTATTGCTTTTCTATTTTGTTTGTTGTTACGCCTTCAGTACAAAGGAGCGCGTTTTTTGGGCAGTTAAGTTTGTTCTTTTTTGGCTTTTTGTATCCGCACTCTGGGGCTTGAAACAAGAATATATCGGTATGTCTGATGCTGAAATGAAGTGGTTGATGTCTGATAAAGAGCGTTTCCAGCTCATGTTTCAATGGACGCGCTTCCGTATATTTTCCATGTTTTCAGATGCTACAACTTTTGGCATTATGATGGCTTATACTTGTGTGTGGTGCATCATCATTATAGCTGGTCCAGCAAAAACATTTAGTAAAATATTAGCAGGCATCGCCTTCCTTAGCATGTTATTAACGTCTGCATATTCTGGCACTCGCACTGCTTATGTATTAATTCCTGCCGGATTTTTAATGTGGACAATGTTAGCAATGAATCGCAATATGTTACTCATTATCGGTTTTTTTATGTTGATAGGTACTGCAGCTATGATGAAATCAACATCCAATGCGTTGATATACCGCATTCAATCAGCATTTAAGCCAACAAAAGATAACTCTGTATTAGTTCGAATAAAAAATCAAAAATTTATACAACCTTATATTCAAAGCCACCCAATAGGTTTCGGATTGGGCAGTTGTGGCATTTGGGGAAAACGATTCACTCCTGACTCATGGTTGGCAAATTTCCCGCACGACAGTGGCTATGTACGTATGGCAGTAGAGCTGGGTTGGGTTGGGCTTATACTTAATTTAATTTTTTTGTTCGTCATCATGCGAACGGGAATTTATTATTATTTCAGGGTACGCGACCCAATGATTAAAAACATTTATTTAGGGCTGTGTGTCTGCATTTTTTGTATGATTTTGGCGAATTATCCACAAGAAGCAATCATACAACTTCCTAACAGTATTGTGTTTTATACGATGTTAGCTGTGCTTACGCGCTTAAAAGATTTCGACACGCCTATTACTGATGGTACAATAATTGAAGTTAAGAACAATCAAGATAATTATAAACGTGGGCAATAACTTTTTACTATTATTCCTATTTCTATCGGTAAGTACATTCGGACAAGTAACCGATTTTAACAGAATTGTATATCCTACGGATATGCGTGCTAAAACCTATGAGGAATATTTGGTGCAGTTGGCTTGGCAAAATATGCCTGAGAACCGGAAGATTGAACGTCAAGTTCGAATAGCACAACTCGAAAAAACGAATATGAATTACGATTGGACAGATGGCATTAGCGCAACGGTGAATTTGAATGAATACACTATAAAGCGCGTTTTTGGCAGAAGTCCGATTGTAGACACCGTCAGTAGTGTGGCTACCATTGACCCAAGTTTTAATTTCCCAATTTTTAATTTAGGTGCAAATATCAAGCTGAGTACATTTGTGCAACGTGGTCGAAAAAACGAAATTGCCGACTTAAAAATAGATATGGCAGAAGATGCTGTAAACCAAAAAAAGTTGATGGTTCGAGCAGAAATATTATCGCGTTATCAAAATTATCTGCTCACGCAAGAAGTTTTGAAAGCAAGAGTTAAAGCTGAAGAAGATGCAAACTCAAGTTACTTGTTGATTTCACAACTTTTTAAAAACGGCGATGAGGATACCACATTTGATGATTACAACAAAGCTTCCATAACCTACCACAACGCAGTAGAGCAAACTACCCGTGCAAAGTCGGATATTCAAATGGCAAAATTCTTAGTAGAAGAAATGATTGGTATGCGCTTAGAAGAAGTGCAATTTACCCGCTAACTACTCTTTGAAAATAGCATATACCTCCACTATCAAACCCAATAAAATGACTATGGGTGCTAAGGTGGTAATTCTAAAACTGTAAATAATATCATCGTTCCAAACATCGGGACTCGGCATACTGCCTCCCAGCATTAGCAACATCCCTAACGCAACTAAACCCATACCAACTGCCATCCAAATATAATTTTGCTTGCCAAAAATTAATTCTTGCTTTGGCAAGAAAGAGGATTTTGCTCGCGTCATTGTAGCGGCTGATGTGGTAGTTACCGGAGTTGCTGGTTTTGCTGCTCCTTTAATTGTGCTTTTCTTTTGTGACATTTGCAATACAGTTTTAATAAAAATCTAATTGGGTACTTTTCAGATGCTTACGCAATACAAAATATGTACTAATGAACGAAGTGAGGATACCTAATAGTATCAAGCCGCCAAAAAGTAACGCAAAGCTATGAATATATTGAAAATTTTGGAAATAAATAATTTCGTTTCGAACAAAAAATAAAATCACACTTAAAATTAATACCGCTAACACCCCTCCGATAAACCCATTGAGCAGACTCCGTAATAAATATGGTCGGCTTATGAATGACCATTTTGCTCCTACCAACTGCATATTTTTAATTATAATACGATTAGCATAAAGCGATAATTTGATAGTGTTGTGTATTAAATTATATGCTAGAAACATCAAGAAAAAACTGATTATTAATACTGCTATCCCTACCTGATTGAGAATATCAAGCAGCTGCCCAATTTCATTTTGTTGATAAAACACTTCAGATACCGCCGTTTGCTGTAGGAGGTGTTGTTGTATTTGATTTAGATTTTCAACAGTCGCAAAATTAGACGATACGTTAAAAGTTATCACATCGAACAATGGGTTTGTCATTGAAAGCATATCCATATCTTTCTCCATTTCTGATTGTAGTTGCTTGACAGCCTCTTCTTTAGAAATAAATTTTACCGTCCCGCTTTTGGCGAAGTTTGCTGTTTCTATCAATTTCAACAGCGACCATTTTTCTGTTTGTGTGGCTTCGTCTTTCAGTTCAATTACAAAATTTACTTTCTCTTTAAACAAATTGCCAACCCAATATCCGCAAAGTAAAAGGGTGAGAAAAACCCCAACCATAATAAGCACCAAACTTATACCAACAACTGCATACGTATGGCTTGGTTTTATAATGCCTTGTATTCTTTTCACAAATTAAGTATTTTACCTCAAAAATATGTAATTTTGGGGAAACAAATTAGTTCTCAAAAATAAATGATTGTTATAGACCAAATCGGAAATTCAGTACCCGTTGCTTCTACAGAGCGAATTGTATCATTAGTACCCTCTCAAACTTTGCTCTTGTACGATTTAGGGTTGGATAATCAGGTAGTTGGCATAACTAAATTTTGTATTCAACCAAAGCACTGGCTTAAAACAAAAAAGATTATTGGCGGAACAAAAAATATTGACATAGCAAAAGTTGCACGCCTTAACCCTACCCTGATTATTGCCAACAAAGAAGAGAACGAAAAAAGCCAAATCGAGCTTTTGCAAAAACAATTTCCAGTTTGGGTAAGTGATATAAATAATTTAGCTGATAGTTTAATGATGATTCATTACATCGGGGTTATAACACAAACATCAATTAAAGCAGAAAAAATAATTGCTAATATTCGGCACGAGTTTAACAAATTGCGGTACAAAGCACAAAGCTGTAATGTTGCTTATTTCATCTGGCGAAAACCATATATGGTTGCCGGAAAAAACACTTTTATTAACGAACTAATTAATTTTGCAGGTTGGCATAATGTTTTTAGTAACAAACAGCGTTATTCTATGGTGACTAAATTAGATATAGCGCAAGCAAAACCGGATGTTATACTACTTTCGTCAGAACCATATCCTTTTAAGGAAAAACATATAGAAGAATTTAAAATTATTGCCCCAGAAGCAATAATTTTGATTGTGAAAGGCGAAACTTTTACGTGGTACGGTAGTTATTTGCAATATTCGCCCAACGAAATCATTTCGATACAACAACAAATACAATGCACTTATACACATTAAACTTTTAATTAATATGACTAAAGCCTTTATCCAACAACTCGCGGTAGCCTTTTTTTTACTTATGTTTAAACATATTTCGGCGCAATCTACACAGTTGCCCGAATACGCGGCGCAAGAAGTTATTGTGAAATTAGCACTCAAGCAAGATATCCAATCTTTTATAAATAATTTTAACCTGCGAGCGAATGTAGGTTTAAGTATCAAAAAAGCTATCATCGCAAAAGAAAATATTTTTTTGTTGCACACTTCTGCTACTAATGTCGAAATAGTTGCGGCAACTCTAAAACAGCAACCAAATGTAATATATGCACATCCGAATTATAAATTATCACTTCGCGACAACGACCCCTCCGACCCTTACTTTTCTGAACAATGGGATATGGAAAAAATTTGTATGTCCGATACTTGGAACACCGTTACAGGAGGGTTATCAGCCGATGGAGATACAATTGTTGTTGCAATAATTGATAGTGGATTCTACCCTTTTCACGAAGATTTGGAAGCTAATATTTGGCGTAATCAATTTGAAACTCCAAACGATGGTATTGATAATGACGGAAATAACTACGTGGATGATTATTATGGCTTGAACGTCAAAACCTTAAATGACGCACATCAATATATTCATCATGGCACTGCAGTAGCAGGTATCGTCGGCGCAGCAGCAAATAATGGGAAAGGTATTTCTGGAGTAAACTGGAAAGTTAAATTAATGCTTATTAGCGGTGTGCAGTATATTTCAGAAATCAGAGAATCGTATGAATATGTTGCCGAACAACGCAGACGTTATAACAACTCCGGAGGGCAGCAAGGCGCGTTTGTTGTTGCTACAAATGCCTCATTTGGCATTAGCGGACAAATGGGTGCAGACTATCCACTTTGGTGCGATGCGTACAATATATTAGGTGAGTTAGGCGTAGTCAGTATTGGTGCAACTGATAATGCAAACGTCAATGTTGATGTGGTTGGCGATTTGCCATCTACTTGCCCAAGCCCGTATTTAATAACTGTAACGAACACTACCCGCACTGATATGAAATTTTCGAGCGCAGGGTATGGAGTTACACATATTGACTTAGGCGCACCCGGCGAACAAACTTATACTGTTGGTTATTCAACTAACACACCGAGTAATTATGGCACATTTGGCGGCACTTCGGCAGCGACTCCTCACGTAACAGGTGTGGCGGCATTATTGTATAGCATTCCATCTCAGGCGTTTATTCAGCAAGCTAAAACAAACCCAACAGTGGTTGTAGCGAATATTAAAAAAGCAATTTTGGATGGCACCGATCAACTTTCTGATTTGCAGAATAAAACAGTAACAGGTGGTAGATTGAATGCCTGTAAGGCACTTACTGCTTTACGCGAAACCTACGGTGGCACAACGGTTGGCGATTTGGCTATCGTTAATATTAACCCCACTATTAGTAATAATGAAATTACAATACAATATGAAACACCTAATTATAAACAACACACCATTCGGATATTCAACTCTACAGGACAAATGCTTTTAGAAGATAACATCATGCCGCCACTTTTCGGCTCAAAAAAAGTGACCTACAATACAAAAGATTGGGCTGCTGGAGTTTACTTTGCCACCATCGGTGATGGTAGCAAAAAAGTTGTCTCTAAGCAGTTTGTGTTGTATTGAATTTGCACAGAATAATATTTAACCCTTCGGGTTCCTATTATATATCCTCAATGGGAAAAGCTAAGTACGATAATATTATTATGTTTTGGCGAATGTCATCAATAGTATATGTCCTCTGCTCTTTGACCAACATAAATTGGTAAAGTCCACACACCTTTCAAACTGAATAATCCGTCGAAGCGAAGTTTTTTATCAGAAAGTGTTTGAGTAGAAAAATCGTAGTCGCGTAAATTTTTTGTAAAGGCTTGCATACATTCGATACCAATCATAAAATTGATTGTGCGAGATTTGCTCAAATGTTGATACCCAATAAATTGGTTAGCTCCCAACCCACCACTGCGTTTGTCGAATCCTTTGGCATAATCGCCAATTGTAATATTAACAGATTGAAAGTCATCTTGCAGGCGTATCCAATGTTGCAAATAACCCAAACCGAGTGTAATGCGTATTCCAGAGCGTGCATTTTTTGTTTTGTTTACAGGAAATAATTTGCCTACAAAGGCACCGATATAAAAACCACGTTCTTTCAAGGCAACTGAGCCGTAAGCACGGTTGTTACCTAACAGATTGCCATCGGGTGTACGATATTTTTCAAAAACATCTTCTTTTACACTTGACCCAAAAATATAGCTGCCTTCAACGCCAATGGTGTAATTGTTTTTAAGCAAATATTCTGTTAACATTCCCACGTTCAGGCTATTGCCAAAACGCAACTTCATATCCCCAAAAGGAAATTGGTAGGAATATGATGGACTGATTAAAAGAACGGCGGAGGTATTATCTTTTGTTTGTGCAACTAACAGCGAGCAGCAACTTATTATTGCAACAATAAAAATACAGATTGTTTTTTTCATACTAAATAAATACGATTAAGTGTGCAAAAGTATAACATTTTTTTTATAATAGTGGCGCGCTATGATAATTACCTATAACTTTGCACCGCTGTAAAGTTCAATTTAATTAAAACGAAGAGACATTAAAAACGTATTTATGAAAAGAATATTAATTAC
>JAGOHC010000099.1 GCA_017996375.1 Saprospiraceae bacterium
ATATAATTTTGTCTTAAAATGCAATGTAGTTTATTTTATAAGTTTTGATTAAATTGTTCTAAAATTATCAAAACCAATAATTTATGAAAAAGAAGAGTACCAAATAAACCCATAATCCACTTAAAAATCGCCAATATTTGATAAGTAATTTGAGGTATATTTTTTTTGAAATATCTGCAAAGTAAATTCGTTCCAATTCATCAGATTTCATTGACTTTTTGGATTCCAAATAATACCAAATTACAAATGGCAAACCTGCCAAAACGTGAACAGCATGTAAGCCTGAAATCAGATATACATACGCCGCAATACTACTGGTGTGGATATGAATATTTTGTGCTATAAGTTGCTTCCAGGCAATATATTGAACCAACACAAATAAAAGTGCAAATACCAAAGAATAATTCAAAAATTTAAATAATTTAGGTTTATCTTTTGCAAAATAACTATCATAAACTTTGTTCATAGTTACATCACTCGCTAAGATGATAAGTGTGTTGAATAAGAATAAATTTGGTATTTTAATTGGTTGAATATTGCTCTGTATGCGCGAGTATATATAGGCAACAGTTAATGCAAAAAACATAGCTGTCAAGCCTATTAACAGCAACGTTAGTAGAATGTTATTTGAATGAAAATTTATATTTGGCTCTCGTTGTTTTTCGTTCATAATGATCAACCGTTTACAACAGGTAAATCCAAGTAACCTCTGAATGTTTCTTCTTCAAATTCAACGTTTGAAAAATCATTTAATACGTTGTATAGTGTGTCACGCTCAATTGGCACTCGATTCACATTTTTTATCAGCTGCACTAATTCTTTCGTACTCAACGCCGGATGTTGCTCTTCACTTCCTGCCATACTATAAATTTTTGTTGTATCATCAATCGTGCCGTCCAAATCATCTACACCAAATGCTAAAGCAAGTTGTGCAATTTGCCGACCTATCATGGGCCAATAAGCTTTTATATGGTCAAAATTATCAAGGTAAATTCTGCTGATAGCGTAGTTTTTTAAATCTTCCACCACGCTTGTTTCAGGCAGGTGTGAAAGTTCGTTTCCTTGATTTCTAAATTTTAATGGAATAAAAGTTTGGAACCCTCCGGTTTGGTCTTGAAGTGTACGCAATTTCTCTAAGTGATCAATCCGATGATGATAATCTTCGATATGTCCGTATAACATAGTTGCGTTGGAGCGCATGCCTAACTCGTGCCAAATTTTATGAATCTCTAACCATTGTTCGCCGGTACATTTTCCTCCTGCAATTTGGTCGCGGATGTCACTTGCAAAAATTTCTGCGCCACCTCCGGGCAGGGAATCCACACCAGCATCCTTCATTAACTTCATTCCTTCTTGATAGCTGATTTTTGCTTTTTTAAAAATATAATGAAACTCTACTGGTGTTAATGCTTTGATATGTAATTCTGGGCGATGAGCTTTTATTTGTTTAAATAAATCTACATAAAATGCTACATCGTATTGTGGCAACACACCCCCTACTATATGAACTTCTGTAACTGCTTGGTTATCATATCTTTTGACAATTTTCATAATATCTTCTATAGAATACTCCCAGCCTTCTTCGCGCTTTTTTATCAACCTTGAATAAGAACAAAAAGTGCAGGTATATAGGCAAACGTTGGTTGGTTCGATATGAAAATTACGATTGAAATAGGTATTGTTGCCATGTTTTTTTTCGCGGATAAAGTTTGCCAAAGCCCCGATAAAACTTAGTTCACCTTTTTCAAATAATAACAAACCATCTTGCTCAGAAATGCGTTCATTATTATAGACTTTATCAGCAATTGTTCTAAATTCTGACGTAATACTATTTGCGGTTTTTATTAAAAAATGTTGCGACATATACGTTTAATTGTTCTTGTTTAAAGCAAATATAACTTCTAAAACGATATTAATTATATCTTTGTTCTTATAATTTAATTTGAAATATTATGAAACTGATTAACACATTTTACTTGCTATTACTTTTCCCTTGCTTATTGTTTAGCCAATCTGTAAGTAGAAAGAATATACTTTTTTCAAACTTAGGTACACCCCAAAATCAAGTAAATATTGGTGGCTTAAATGCTCCGCAATTTTCAGAGGTCGATTTGAATAACGATGGAATTAAAGACCTTTTTATTTTTGACAGAATTGGCAATGTTCGCCTAACATTTCTCAATAACAACCCTTCAGATGGTAACCCAAGCTATACTTTTGCACCTGAATATATCAATGGATTTCCAGAACTTTTTGAATGGGTTTTGCTACGCGATTACGATGGCGATGGCATTGTGGATATTTTTTCGAATCCCTCAACGCCAGGTGTGCCCGGCTTGGAAGTTTATAAAGGTTTTTATGAGAACAACAAAATTCATTTTACAAAACACCAAGCATGGGAAGGCTCTGAAGATATTTTGTATTTTCAAACGACAAACGGACTGTGGGCTGGCATATATGTAAGTACCATTGACTACCCCAGTGTAGTGGATATTGATAACGATACTGATTTGGATATTTTAACATTCAACCCAAGTGGTGGTTATGTAGAATTGTTTAAAAACAATTCTATCGAATTGGGCTATGGAAGAGATAGTTTGAAGTTTTCATTGACAGACAACTGCTGGGGAAATTTTTATGAAAGTGGACTTTCGGAAGCAGTAAGCATAAGCCTTGACCCCAATAGCTGTGCTTTAAGTTTAACAGGAAATGTTGAATTTAGACACTCTGGGTCAACGGTAGCAAATCTTGACATGGATAATGATGGCGACCAAGAGATTTTTTTAGGTGATATTTCGTTCAATAATATTACGATGCTGCGAAACGGTGGCTCGCAAACCAATGCTTATATTACTTATCAAGATACTTTTTTTCCAAATAATGTTCCTGTAAACTTACCAATTTTTCCGGCGACTTTTTTCTTGGATGTAAATAACGATAATAAGAAGGATATGATTGTTGCGCCAAACAATGTGAGTTCAGCAGAAGACTACAATGTTGTTTGGTATTACAAAAACATAGGCACCAATCAATTTCCTAATTTTGAATTACAACGAAGGGATTTATTTGTAAACGAAACGGTAGATATTGGCTCGGGCTGTCATCCAATTTTTGTTGATTATAATAATGATGGCTTAATGGATATTGTTGCCGGAAATTTCAGCTATTATAAGCCTTTCGGCGAACGAGATGCACGTTTGTTTTTGTTTAAAAATGTAGGCTCTCCTACTCAACCTGCCTACGAACTTTTGGATGATAATTATTTAAACTTCTCCCAATTTAGCGCAAATTCGTGGTCGTTTGTGCCTTATTTTGCTGATATGGATGGCGATGGAGATAAAGATTTATTAGTCGGTGAAGAATACGGTCAATTATTCTACGGAGAAAATATTCCACTTCCAAACGGTAATATGAATTTTCCAAATATTCAGTACGGATATGCTGGCATAGATGTCGGTCAGGCAAGTTCGCCTTTCGTTATTGATTTAAACAGAGATGGATTATTAGATTTAATTATTGGTGAACGTCAAGGCAACCTGAATTATTTTCAAAACATAGGTAACATCACTTCACCAAGTTTTATAAACACAGAAACCACTCCACCTAACAGCAATTTTTTAGGACAAGTTGATACCCGCGATTTAGGCTCTGCTAGCGGGTTGAGTTCCGCACGATTTTTAGACTACAACGGGCAATACTCCCTATATTGCGGCTCGCAAACCGGCTACTTGAAACAATATAATTCAATAGAAGGAAACCTAAATGGCGCATTTAATCGTTTGAGCGAACGTTTTGCAAATGTCACCGAAGGTGGTCGAACTGTCATTGATTTTGCAGATATTGATAATGATAGTTTATACGAAATGGTAGTTGGTAATTTCAGAGGCGGCATGAGTTTTTACGATACAGATATTCGACTAAATGGTTATTCTTCAAACACAAAAGAGCCTGATTATTTTATTAATTTCTCACTTTCACCAAACCCAACGACGGGGTATGTTCAACTTGATATTCAAAACACTTCAGAAACAAATGGTAATATTATTGTTTACGATATGTTAGGCAGATTGGTTTTTAATAGCACTATTAATTTCCAAACAGATGAAATTAAATCAATTGATTTATCGCAAGTTCCAGCAGGTATTTATATCGTTCAAATCACATCGAATAATATTGCAGTCTCAAATAAAATAGTGAAGGAATAATGACAAAATATCATGCAATTATCTACGGAAGCATTGCAGCTGCAATCGCAGTTATTTTTGGTGCTTTCGGTGCACACGCCCTGAAACCGCATTTATCAGATTATCAAATTGGTATTTACCAAACGGGCATTCAATATCAATTTATTCATGCACTTGCCATGTTAGTTATTGGTAATTTATTGCCCAAAAGCCGAGCAGCATTGTTTTTCATTATCGGTATATTTTGCTTTTCAGGCAGTTTATACTTGCTGGCTTGTCGCGATCTAATTCCATTGTCAGTTGCAATAGCGGGGCCAATTACACCAATAGGTGGAGTATGTTTTATAGCTGGTTGGATAACATTTATCGTAGAATATCGCCAATATGTAAAAAAAATGTGATAGTATAACACACAAGATATGTTTCAAACAATTAAAAAAATAGTTAAAAAGCTACCTTTTGCATTCACCCAAAACCAAAAATATGACAGGCAGACGTATAAAATTTTAAAGAAAGTTTTACGTAAAAATAGCAACTGCATAGACGTAGGTTGCCATAAAGGTGAAGTGCTTGATTTAATGCTTTCATTTGCTCCTGATGGTAAACATTTTGGCTTTGAACCAATACCCGATTTGGCTGCAGCTTTAAACAATAAATATAAAAATTCGTCCTGTTCTATCTTACCAGTTGCACTTAGTAACATCAAAGAAAAAACTTCATTTAATTATGTAATTAGTAACCCTTCATACAGTGGTTTGCTTAAAAGAACTTATGACAGAAAACACGAAACAGATACTCTTATTGAAGTACAAACAGACTTATTAGATAATATTTTACCATCTGATTATCACGTAGATTTAATAAAAATTGATGTAGAAGGAGGCGAATTGTTAGTATTGCAGGGTGCAAGAAAAACGTTATTAAAATATAAGCCTTTCGTTATTTTTGAACATGGGTTAGGGGCATCGGATATTTATGAATCATTCCCCGAAAAAGTCTATATCCTTTTTGATGAAATGGGAATGCAAATCAACATACTCAGAAATTTCCTTTACGGGAAAAAGCCTTTGACAAAAGCAGAATTTGAAATGCAATTTTATAAAAAACAAAACTACTATTTCATCGCTTATCCAAAATAATACTCCATTTTATAAAAACTAAGATTATGAAAAATTATTACCTCTTAAAGTTTTTATTATTATTTGTTTGTATAAATCTTACAAACAATGTGTTGGCACAAATTTCACAAGTTGTTCAAATTGTTGTTGTAAACTTCAACCAAAAACCCATTGAAAATGTTAGCTTAATAATTGAAGATATTAGCAAAGCACAATTTTTTATCATCACCGATGCAAATGGTATAGCTCAAGCATCTTTGCCCGTAGGCACTTATCAAATTACCGCAAAACAACTCGGTTATGCTCCACAATCTGTTCATGATGTTGAAGTTACGTCCGGCAAAGAAATAAATCTCACTATACAATTAACTGAAAATAATTTTCACCTGCCAGAAACAGAAATTACACCAAGTAAGAGTTCGACAAATATTGGAATTGAAATTTCTAAAAATGAAATTTTGCGCTCACCGTCAAGTCTAAATGACCCCGTAAGGTTGGCTGCATTATACCCGGGCGTACAGCTTACCAACGATCAAGCCAACCACATAAGTTATCGAGGCAACGACCCTTTGTCTGTAAATTGGTCTATCAACGGCTTGGAAGTGGCTTCGCCGAATCATTTATCAAATGCCGGTGTAATTGGCGACCTACCATCGCAAAGTGGTGGCGGTGTAAATATTCTAAACGCACAAATTTTACAAAAGGCAGTTTTTAGTCCTTGCTATGCAACTACAAATTATAATAATGCTATAAGTGGCGTATTTGATTTGCAATTACGGAATGGTAATAATCAGCGATTCGAAGCGGGGGCACAAGTAAGTTTGATTGGTACTGATGTTTTGTTAGAAGGTCCAGCTCTCATTTCAAAAAATAGTTCATTTTTAGTAAATTACCGTTATTCAACTTTAGGACTTTTAGGAAAAATGGGAGTGGAATTAGGTGATGAAAAAATTGATTATCAGGATGCTTCAGCTAATTTAAATCTCCCTTTTAAAAATGGAAATGTAAAATTATTTGGTGTGTATGGCAAAAGCCGCAATGAATTTGATGCAAAAGACTCTACCGAAATTAAGGTTGAAAAAGATTTATACAATATAAATTATAAAGGAAATTATTACGCAACTGGAGGAACGATTTCCTTTTATTTACAACCCGGTTTTACCATTTATGCGGGTGTTGCTCTTTCTGCTAATGGTAGTGATTATAACAAATTCACAAAAGATAATATACCAAAGTTATTGAATGAAAGTAGTTGGAAAAAACAAACTGTAGAGATGGGAATAACCTACCAATCTAAAGTGTTTACTTACTTAAGTAGTTTTAAATTAGTAAGATTTCAAATTAGAAATAGCCTAGCTGACGTTATTACTTGTAATTATTTAGATAAAAAAGGTAATTTATCAATAGGTACCGTAAAAGGGATTTATAAATTTAGTGACCGATGGGAATTGGCGGGCAGCTTACGTTATAATTTAACTACTGTCTTTAATTTTAATTTACAACCTAACCTTCGCCTCACTTACAAAAATAAAAACAATCAACTTTTTGGCGATCTAAGTACGAGCAGCCAAATAATACCAGCGTTGCAATTATACTCCAAACGACCAATTTACGCACATAATATTGGGCAATTTTACAGCACTACTGTAAGTCTTGGAGATATTTTTGAAAAAGGTAATTTTATTAATAAAGCTACAGTATATTATCAACAAATTAATAATCTTTATCCTTTAAATAGATTTCAAATTCCTCCTTACTTTATCAATAATCAAGAAATTTTTGGTGCAGAATTTCAACACAGTAAGACATTTAATGGAAATTTTTACTATAATGTAAACCTGTCATTATTAACCGCGCGTGATTCATTTTTGCAAAAACGAGTAGCGGTTACTAATGCTGCAAATTTAATTGTGAATGTTAGTGCGGGGCGCGAATGGAGTTTCAAGAAACAGAAGAAAACATCAATTTTTGGTGTCGGCTGTCGCATGATTTACTCAAGTGGAAAACGCTATACACCAATAGATTTGGCTGCATCAATACAAGCGCAAACTACAATTTTTGACTTTAATGAATTTAATTCATTGCGCCTACCCGATTATTCAAAATTGGATGTTCGTGTTTATTGGAAACAAAATCGCAAAAAATTTGCATCAATGATTGCTTTAGATATACTGAATGTTACAAATAGGAAAAATATTTCTAACTACTTTTACGATTCCGTTACTCAAAACGAAAAACAGCCTTTTTACGAACTTGGATTGATTCCAAATATTTCTTACAAAATTGATTTTGGATTATGAAAGCAGTACACTTTTTATTAGGAGGGTATTTTATTCTTTGTGCCCTTCTACAATACAACGACCCAGACCCAATTCAGTGGATGTTCGTATATGCAGCTATTGCGTTTGTTTGTATCATGAATGGTTTACAAAAACCCTTTTCTCGTTATCTTTATTATGCTATTTTTGGTGTTACTACACTATGGGCGATTGCTTTCATTCCTGATTTTATACGTTGGATAAATATGGGAATGCCAAACATCACAGGCTCAATGAAAGCAGAGAATGAATACATCGAAACAACGCGCGAATTTTTAGGGCTAACTATAGGCGTTTTTGCCCTGTTGTTTGAATCTAAATATTTGATCAAATTATCTTATTAATTTTTATCATCCTCATCTAACTCTAACACATCTGACTTCACAGTTTTTTCAACTTGTGCATTTTCATTATTTAGTTTAGCCAATTTTGCTTTTGCTATTGCTACTAATTCTTTGTCTTTAAAATTTTCAATCAAGGCTTCTAATGCGCCACGCGCACTAAAAATATCTCCTTTTTCGGCATAGATATCAGCAACTAAAATTAAACTCTTGGCAATCCAAAAATCGTAACCTGCACTTTCTTCATTGGCTTTCAAGCAAAGTTTTTCAGCAATATCTAACTCACGTTGTTGGTAATAAATATCTGCAATCAAATAACGCGCCTCCGCAGCAAACTCATTATTCACCATTTTTGCGCATTTATTAAGCGATGCTAAAGCCGAATCATTATTTTTTTCATCGTAAGCAATTTTACCCAAATAGTAATGTGCCGTAGATAGGTTTTCCTTTGAAGCTTTGCTGCTTTCGGTTAGCTTTCGCGCCATTTCTTTTACACCTTCTGTATTTTTGTTGCGATATGCTGAACGCATCGCGCCGAGTTGGGCATTGAAACGCATTTCATCATTATTTGCTACAGATTCTAATTTAGTGTAATATTCAAATGCCTTTGCAAAATCTTTTTTATCATTGTAAGCAATAGAGGCAGCTTTAACTAAAGCATTTGCAAAATATTTGCTCTGTCCGCGCTCAATTACATTCTCATAGTCTGAATATGCCTTGGTAAAATCTTTTTTCTCCAAGTAACATTCGGCACGAAAATTATATGCAATCAGGGCATTACTGCTTTTACTGAATTTGTTGATATAACTTGAAAAACTTTCTATTGCTTTATCACAATTTCCGGTTTCGTACTGTGCCATCGCTGCGTTGAAATTAATTGAATCTTTTGCTATTTCATTGACTTTTGTGCCTGTGGATGTTTCAACTACATCAAAATATTCGTCTGGTTTGCCTAATTCTTTTACATAAATTTCTTCGAGCGCGTGCAAAGCTTCCGTTCGCTCATTTGAAGTGGGATTGTTTTCTATCACTTTTTTATAGTAGGTTATTGAGCCATTGTTATCTCCTTGATTGAATGTTATTAGTCCCAATCGCAAATATGCTTTATTTACCAACTCTGATTTTCCACCAAAATTATTGACTATTTTTCTGAGCGGTTCTATTGCTCTCTCCGGTTTGTTTAACTCTAAATAAGTTACGCCCAACTGCCAGAGTGCATCATCTGTATACTCAGATTTTGGATAATTATCAACGATGTAATCTAATGAAACC
>JAGOHC010000100.1 GCA_017996375.1 Saprospiraceae bacterium
ATTGATAATTTCTTGAATTTCTCTTTGTGCAAATTCGCTAATGTCACTACCTACTGCAAACTGCGCTTCGGCAGTTTTGAAATTGTCGGCAGATAAAGCAACTGCAACGGGCTCAAAAATAGAACTGCCAAAAGTCGTATTCAAAGACTGAATAAATAAGAATAAAGCCATTCTATCCTTACCCAACAAAGCATGATGAAATGGCATATAGTTGCTTTCAGGCTTGTAGTTTTTAAACTTATTTCGCAAGCAAGTTTTAATAACTTCTTGCGTTTGAAGTTTTTGATTATTAGATAAAGCCATTTTATTCCTTTATATTATTCAAAATAGCCATACTAATTACATTGTACCAATCAATATAATCGCCGATTTTATCTTGTAAAAGTTTAATTTCTTCTTCGGTCAAATCTCGGTCAATCTCATCATTGGCTACATTTTGTAAGTCTTCAACAGTAAGTTGATAGATGATTTTTTCAAGATTTTGTATTTGCATTTTTTTATTATTTTTGTTTCAAATGAAAAATGATTTCCGAATAAGCTCCTTTATCCTTTTCTGTACGATTCAATACGGGGCGTTTGTATTGATTTATAATTTGCATGCCCGCCATCATTGCAATTTGAGGATACAAATTGTTTTTATCATTAGCCACTAAGAAAATATCATAATCATCAGCCAAAAAACGCTTGCAATTATTTAATACATTGGCAATGCCATTGACGTAATCCTGCTGGGCTTGTTTGGTTTGTTTCTTGAACATAGGTCCAATTTCCTGCTCGTCTTTTCGTTCAAAACCAAATAAATCGTAGGCGTAGGCGTGTTGCTCGTGGTAATCAATCAAACCCACATAGGGCGGACTTGAAAAAATGCCTTTGATTTTTTGATTTTGTACTAATTCGTGAAATGCGGGGTATTTTTTTTCTAATTCCGTAAAAATATCAATCGTTTCCGAATTACCATTCAAGCAATATTGAAAAGTCTCAGTTCTTAATTTTGAAAACTCTACGAATCGCTGGATAGTATCTTTGCAATACCTTTCCCACCACGAAAAAATAGAAAACAAAGGTTTACAGATTTTTCCATGTTTAGCACAGTAGTAAGTCGTGGTTATAGGTTCTACTAACGTTGCCAAATCGGCGTGAGTGGTTGCCCTACAACTGCGAATGGTACGGCTTAAGATTACGGTAAGCACTTTTTTAGTGTGCGGATTTTGTACTTTTTTGATTTGCTCAAATACAAAGTCAATCTCATTACGAACTGGCTGTAAATACCACTTTGCCAAAAAGCTATTTTGCCGCTCTTGCTTAATTTGTAGGCTATACTTAGCTACCAATTCATTAAATTTTTCTAAGACAACCTTTTCGTGTGTTTCGGTATAAGACTTTTCGTCTATTTCTTTGTTTCTTACCTTGATTTTAAATTCAGGTGATGGAAAGAATTTTTTATCATAATCGGTCAAAAATTCGGAAAGTTCTTTCTCAAACTCAATGTTTGGGGCATTGGAAACAACCATTTTAAGTGCTTTGGTAATTTGTTCGGCTTCTTTATAAAGGTCAGTCAAATCCACTTTTGAAACTTTTACATTTCCTATTAGAGCATTAAAAGCCGAAACATCTATGCCAATTGCGTGAATACTTAGCTCATTAGATTGTACCAAGGTTGTACCACTCCCACAAAACGGGTCAAGTACAATATCGCTTTTTTTGAAAAAAGTTTGTGCTTTAAACTCATCTATGTGGTCATCTAAAAAATATTCAACTAATTGGGGAATGTATTTGCCTTTGTAGGGGTGCAAACGATGAACGTGCTTGGTCGTTTCGGCTTCTTTGAGATGTTCAAAACTCAAAGCCCAATTCAAATCACTGCCTAATTTATCTTTCCAATCTAATTCACGACTGCCGTAATAACCTTCATAGTAGTTGATAAGGTTTTGTTTATCAATCAAAACTGTTCCGTTACTTCCTAGTTTGGGTATTTTACCGTAATTTACCAAATAGGAAATATTAGAAGTTGTTACATTCTTACTTATATGTTGGCTTGCAAACTCTGCGGCTTCCTTGAGTGTGATTAATTCCATCTTGATGAATTATTTGAATATCGGCAAAAAAAATCAGGCAGTAGCTTTAACTGTTCTTTGCAGTCTCCCAAATAAAAATCTGTTTTTAATTTCATCATTTATGCTCCAAATTTATTTAAGCGGATTTACAAAAATACGCGTCAAATTATAAAAATTCGTAGTCATCGAATTGTAGGGGCGATATTTACGCCTTTCATATCCGCTCAAAGCCTGTATAAGCGTGTAACACTTTCGGCAAATTGATACCGCTTGTAGTTTGGTTGTTTTCCAACAATGCAGCTACAATTCTCGCCAGTGCCAGTGCACTACCATTCAGCGTATGCGCTAACTGTATTTTTCCGGTAGGGTCTTTAAAGCGGCACTTCAAGCGATTGGCTTGATATGTTTCAAAATTAGAAACCGAACTTACCTCTAACCATCGCTGCTGTGCAGCAGCATATACCTCAAAGTCAAAAGTTAGTGCTGAGGTGAAACCCATGTCGCCGCCACATAAACGCAAAATGCGATACGGCAGTTCCAATTTGTCCATCAGGCTGCTTACGTGTTGCAGCATTTGATATAATGTATTATAAGATTGTTCAGGGTGTGTAATCTGTACAATCTCTACTTTATCAAATTGGTGTACGCGATTCAGGCCACGCACATGTGCGCCATACGAGCCCGCCTCTCTGCGGAAACACGGCGTATAGCCGGTCAATTTTATGGGCAATTCATTTTCGGACAAAATTACATCGCGATAGATATTCGTTACGGGCACCTCTGCGGTAGGTATCATGTACAAATTGTCTTTTTCCATAAAATACATCTGCCCTTCTTTGTCGGGTAACTGCCCTGTGGCACGAGCGGAATCTGCATTTACCATGAGCGGAGGCAATATTTCTTCGTAGCCGGCAGCGATGGCTTCATCTAAGAAAAAGGCTATCAAGGCGCGTTGCAATTTTGCACCCTTGCCACGATATAGCGGAAACCCCGAGCCAGTTATTTTTACACCCAATTCAAAATCAATGAGATTGTATTTTTTGGCTAACTCCCAATGTGGCAAAGCACTTTCGTCAAATGCGGGTAGTGCTTGCGCCCATGCTTTGTACACTTCGTTGTCTTCCGGTGTTTTTCCAAATGGCACGGTGGCATTCGGAATATTTGGCACAGATAAAAGTAGTTGCTCTAATTCGTCAGCCGCAATTTTGCCAAGTTGCTCAAGTTTTTCTTCTTCTGTTTTTAAATTAGCAACCTGTGATTTCAGATCATTTGCTTCAGCAACGTTGCCCTGTTTGAAAAGCATACCTATATCATCAGACAATTTATTTTTGGCAGCTTTGAGCGCATCCAATGCTTGTTGATGCTTTTTTCGGTCATCGTCAATAGCAATAATTTGGTCAATTACGATGAGTGCATCATCAGAATAATTCCGTTTGCGAAGCCCGTTAATAACCTCTTCTTTATGCGCTTTAATAAATGAAACTTGTAACATACGTAAAAATGATTTTATTTTAATATTGCGAGGTAAGAAAGTTCATAAAAATTTTTGCAAATATAATGCTTGCATTTTAAATTAAAATATGTATATTTGCGACGTCAAGCTTTGTGGCGTATTTCGATAATGTATTCAAATAGCGATAACCTAAGGCTTAACAAATTCCATTCCTTTATTTTTCCAAATTTATTTTTCTGTCAAAACTTTAAATGAATGGAGAGAGGTAGTTTTTAATAGAGCTTATTGCCGCCTCGCAACACAACAATTAAAAATTTTACAGCACGTCAGCTTCACAATCGTTTTATCCATAATCAATTCTCCAAAGCAATTAATAAGCATTGTGGGTGTAGCGTAAACTCTTGTCCGTGCCTAATCAAATAACAAGTAAATTTACAACTTTTCGTTAAATGCTTTATCATTCATACCGATACAAATCGCTCATAACATTATTATTTTAATTAAACTATGTACGACATTCTTCAACTGAACGAAATGTTAGTGCCGGAGTTACGCGAAATTGCAGACTCCATCGGCATACACGATACCAAAAAACTTAGCAAGCAAGATCTTATATATCACATATTAGACCAACAAGCCGTTGCAAGCAGTAAGGCAGAGGATAAAGAAAACTCCGAAGCACCTCGTACTGTTGGCCGACCTTCTCGCATGGCGGTTACCGCCGCAAAAGCCTCAGGTAAAAGAGAGAAAGAGAATACCGCAGAAGATGATGATAAAACCGCTGCCCGTAAAAAGCGCACACGGAAAACCACCACTGAAACGGAAAATGCAAAGGAAACTCCGCGCTTGACCCTTAATGCCGATATTGTACAACAAATACCCGTATTTGATGACGATGATTATGAAACGCCGAGTACAGAAGAAGATGATGATGATGTTTTTTCTCAACCCATTGCTCGTCCTGCCGAAAAACCGGAACAACTATCGCAAATGCCCGCGGATATTTCGGCAGACAGACCCGTCCGCCAATACCGCGAACAAGATAGACCGCAACAACAGGAAAGACCCAACCATCGGCAAGAGCGCACTGAACGTCACGAAAGACAACCCGACCCGAATAAATTTAATATTGACTTAGACGGCATTATTGAGGGCGAAGGCGTTCTTGAAATGATGCCCGACGGTTATGGCTTCCTCCGCTCGCCAGATTATAACTACCTGACTTCACCGGACGATATTTATGTATCGCCATCACAAATAAAATTATTCGGATTACGCACCGGCGACTCTGTAAAAGGAGCAATTCGCCCACCCAAAGAAGGTGAGAAATATTTTGCACTCTTGCGTGTATCTAAGGTAAATGGTTTGGCAATCGCCGATATAAAAGATCGCATCCCATTTGATTATCTGACACCACTTTTTCCTACCAATAAGTTTAACCTTTCCGTAAGTAATATCGGGAGAGATTTTGGCAATCGAATGATTGACCTCTTTACGCCTATCGGTAAGGGGCAACGCGGCTTGATAGTGGCGCCACCTAAAACGGGTAAAACGTATTTATTGAAAGACATTGCAAATGCTATTTCGCGAAATCATCCCGAGTGTTACCTTATTGTACTCTTGGTGGACGAACGCCCTGAGGAGGTAACAGATATGCGCCGCAGTGTTAATGCCGAGGTGGTAGCCTCTACTTTCGATGAGCCTGCTGATAACCACGTTCGCGTTGCCGGTATCGTGCTCGAAAAAGCAAAACGCTTGGTAGAATGCGGCCACGATGTAGTTATACTTTTAGATTCCATTACGCGCCTGGCTCGCGCCTACAATACCGTTGCTCCGGCAAGTGGCAAGGTACTATCGGGTGGGGTAGAAGCAAGCGCATTACATAAGCCAAAAAAATTCTTTGGTGCTGCACGTGCCATTGAGAATGGAGGCTCTCTTACTATATTAGCTACGGCACTAATTGATACTGGTTCTAAAATGGACGGCGTAATTTTTGAAGAATTTAAAGGTACAGGCAATATGGAGTTGCAGCTTGACCGCACATTAGCGAACAAGCGCATGTACCCATCTGTGGATTTAACGAAATCCAGCACACGACGCGAAGAGCTATTACTCGACAAAGATACTTTACAACGGATGTTTATTTTACGTAATCATTTGGCAGACATGAAACCAGAAGAAGCAATGGAGTTCATTCGCAAGCAAATGATGCACTCATCCACCAATGAGGAGTTTTTGACTAATATGAACGGATAGGATATGTATGCCAATGTGGATTTAATAATTCCTCAACAGGAGTTAGATGCAGGAGAGATAGCTTGGCGCAGTCCGGCGAATATTGCCATTACAAAATATTGGGGTAAGTTTGCCGACCAACAGCCACGCAATGCGTCTATCAGCTTAACGTTGAACAATGCAACTACTACCTCAGTATTGACATTCACACCAAAGGCGGTTGAAACAGATGAAATATCACTGCAACTATTTTTTGAAGAGCAAGCCAATCCCAAATTCACCGAAAAGGTGCAAAAATATTTCGCCAAACTGTTGCCGATATTCCCTTTTCTCAAGCAATTTGATTTTACTGTCCACACCAAAAATTCCTTCCCACATTCAGCAGGCATCGCCTCGTCAGCATCAAGTATGAGTGCCTTGTCACTTTGCCTATGCAGCATGGAAGAACACTTTTTTGGCAAGACATTATCCGATTTTGATTTCGATAAAAAAGCATCCTATATTGCTCGTTTAGGCTCCGGCAGTGCGTGCCGTTCTATTTATCCCATAGCAGCACTGTGGGGAAAAATTGATGGCATTGACATAACATCCAACGATTTTGCCTTACCATTAGAAGGACACGTACATCCAGTTTTTATGGATATGCACGATGCCATTTTGATGGTGAGCAAAGCGGAAAAAAGTGTATCCAGTTCTGTGGGTCACGCTTTGATGGATAACAACGAATACGCTCCCGCACGGTTTGAACAAGCACAAAAACATAACCTGTTTCTGCTCAAGGCATTGGAGGAAGGGGATATAAAAATATTCGGAAATATCGCCGAGCGAGAAGCGCTATCGCTACATGCTTTAATGATGACTTCCGAACCGCCATTTCTGCTAATGCAACCAAATTCATTAGCAATAATCGAAAAAATTCGCGCCTACCGCAAGGATACCCAACACGATATTTATTTCACCTTAGATGCCGGACCAAACATCCATTTACTTTATCCGGACGATATTGTAACTTCTGTTGAATCCTTCATCAAATCTGACCTAGCGCCTTTTTGTGAAGGTGGCGAGTGGCTGGCTGATTACGTAGGCGAAGGACCCGAGCAAGTATAGTAATTATCAGTATTCAAAAAAAAGATTAATTTTACGAAATCGAAGTTGTAACACTGAAGCCAAAACTTCTATGTCGCTAATTCTCATAAAGATTATTGATAAACTATAACATGAATATCCTTTCTTTACACAACGTCAGCAAGCAATACGAAAAACACGTCGCCGTCAATGATGTGAGTTTCGATATGCCCGAAGGCTGCATCATGGGGTTATTAGGGCCTAACGGTGCCGGCAAAACCTCACTCATTCGCATCATCACCATGATAACGGGTGCTGACAGTGGGCGGGTGTTGTTTAATGGGGAACCACTTATAGCCAGCCACCAAGCTAATATCGGATATATGCCTGAGGAGCGCGGGCTATACAAAAAAATGAAAATAGGAGAACAGCTACTCTATTTGGCACAGCTAAAAGGCATGAGTTATACACAAGCACGAGAAGAAATAATTTATTGGTTCAAAAAATTTGACATTGCCGATTGGTGGAACAAGCGCGTGGAGGAACTCTCCAAAGGGATGCAGCAGAAAGTGCAATTTATCGCTACCGTTATGCACCGCCCCAGACTACTGATTCTGGATGAGCCGCTTTCAGGCTTAGACCCTATCAACTCAAACCTCATCAATAGCGAAATTGCGGAGCTGAAAAATAAAGGCACCAGCATAATTTTTTCGACCCACCGCATGGAGCAAGTAGAAGAAATGTGCGAGCATATTGTGTTGATTAATAACGGCAGAAATATACTTACCGGCAGCGTATCCGACATTAAAAATAAGTTCAAAGAAAATCTCTACCGCATAGATTTTGACGGAGCATTGCCCGCCGATTTTGCACAACATTTTACGGTGCGTGAGCAATCGCCAAGTTCCGCAGTAATACAGATAGATACCACCGAAGCACGGCAGCATCCAAATGATGCAATTCGCTACTTACTGCAAAGGAATATTGAGATACGCAAGTATTACGAAATGCTGCCTACATTCAACGAAATATTTATCAAACAGGTCGCTGCGAACAACCTCGAATTAGTGGCATGAAACAGTTTTTCGAACAAGAAGAATTACAAACTAATAGAAGTTTTTTGTATGGCGATGGCGTTTTTGAATCCATCCGCATCTTCAACGGCAAAATCCCTTTTTTGCGCCAGCACTACGAGCGTATGCTACAAGGCGCAAAGTATTTGCATATAGACATCACCACGCAACTTACGTTCAGTAATTTTGAACAACGCATAAAAGTAGCCGTAGGTGGTATTGCTAACTGTCGCTTGCGCGTAACGCTATTTCGCATCGGCGGAGGTTACTACACACCTACGAGTAACCGTCCGGAGTTGATTATGCAAGGAGAAATTTTGCCGTCCGCACAATTTGAATTAAACGAGCAAGGTTTGCAGGCAGATTGGTATGAGCAACACACGGTATATCCAAACATTATCAGTAATGCAAAAACGTGTAATGCACTGCCTTATGTATTAGCGGCTATTTACAAAAAACAATACCAATTAGATGATGTGCTACTGTTGAATCACAACAATTTTGTTGTTGAAGCAAGTAGTGCTAACGTGTTCATTGTCAAGGATAAGCAACTGATAACCCCGCCACTTACCGATGGCTGTGTTGCCGGTACCATGCGCCGAGTGGTGCTGAAATCTGCCCGCCATCTCGACCTCAATCCCGTTGAAAAAAGCATCACGAAATCCGATTGCCTTTCGGCAGAAGAGTTGTGGCTTACTAACGCTATCAGTGGTATCCGTTGGGTACACACCTTAGTGCAACAACCTTTTAAACGCCCACAGTTTGCACCTTTGATGGTGCAACGCCTCAACCAAATTGTACAAAAAGGGACGTTTGTGGGGTAGGGTTGAAAGAGGCTATTTATTACTGTTTGATAAACAAACCGGATTTAATAAGTGACGATTTTGAGGTTATCCGATAGGAGTAAATCCCATTTTGTAAACCGGAGACATCAAATTGCTTGAAACTATAGAAAGTGTTTTCAAACACTAACTTGCCTTCTATATTGTAAAATTGGATTTCCAACGGCTTATTATCAAACCCTTCCAAGTCGAATGTTATAAAGTCACTTGTAGGGTTTGGGAAAGCAGTTAGCTTTATATTGCGTTCAATATCCGTAACATCAGTAGAAAAATTTGTCATGTTTCCGTCCTTATCAAACCTTAATAAATAAGCACCGATGTTTTGGTTGATAGGTACACTTAATACAATGGCAACCCCCGAATCACGCAAGGGGCAAAGCCCGGTTACATGTATCTCTTTATTCGATTGATGTCAAGTTTCACAACGTTGTTGATGTAAATCAACTATTTGTGTTTGCAAATTTATAATT
>JAGOHC010000007.1 GCA_017996375.1 Saprospiraceae bacterium
TATTTTTTTCATAAAATTTGTGTTTCTTTGAGTACAAATCAAACATAATGATTACGAATTAAGGTTTATGAAAAACTTACTTTTACGCATTGTCTTTATTTTATTCGCTTTTTGTGCAAACGCTCAAGTACAAGACGACTTCTCCGATGGCGATTTTACCAATAACCCAACTTGGACGGGCGATGCTGCCGATTTTACGGTAAATGCCTCTGGTGAGTTGCAACTCGCTGCCGCTGCATCGGGTTCGTATGCTTTGGTAGTGGGAGCTACTTTATTGGATACGGCAACGTGGGAGTTTCGCGTGGCGTGGAATACCGCCTCCAATTTGTCGAGTGCCAATAGTACGCGCATCTACTTGATGTCAAACACGTCTGACCTTAGCGGCAATACACCCATACAAGGATATTATATTCGCATCGGCGAAAACAGCAACACAGATGCTATAAAATTATATCGCAAAAATAATTCTACCGAAACACTATTATTTACCGGAACTACAACGATGGACGTGGCAAGTGCCAACGTGCGTATTCGCGTGACGCGCTCAACAATAGGTGAGTGGGCTATTGCTGCTGATGTAACGGGCGGAACAAATTTTGTTTCGGAAGGTACACCCGTTGTAGATGCTACTTACAATGCGTCAGCATATTGGGGTGTGCGGGCAACGGTATCGAGTACAAATCTCACGGCATTCCGTTATGATGATTTTTATTGTGCGCCTATTTTTCAGGATGTAACGCCGCCGTCGTTGTTTTCTGCAACGCCAATTAGTGCTACGCAAGTAGACGTATTGTTTACAGAATTGTTGGATATAACATCCGCACAAACAGTTGCCAATTATGTTATTGATAACGGTATCGGTGTTCCGGCAACAGCAACTTTGGATAATATTAATACAGCTTTGGTACATCTTACTTTAACTAACCCGTTGGTTAGCCCGCAAACGTACACCTTACAAACTACAAATATAAAAGATGTGGGGGGTAATGCTTCCGCAACGCAAACGGCAACGTTTAGTTATATCGTCACCGAACAAATTGCCGAGTTCGATTTGGTGATAAATGAATTTATGGCAGACTTCAACCCAGTACCACCGCAACTTCCGGCTGCCGAATACATTGAAATTTATAACAACAGCAACAAGGTAATCAACCTGAAAAAGTGTACGATTGAAGATGCCACCAACAGCAAAAAAGAACTACCCGAATTTATCATGCTTCCGCATAGTTACGTAATCGTTACGGATAATGATAATGCTTTTGCATTGTCGTTTTATGGCGATGTGGCGGAAGTGGCGAGTTTCCCGTCATTGAATGAGAGCAACGAAGATATTATTCTGCGGGATAGTTTTGAAAATGTTATCCACCAAATACATTACGATTATTCGTGGTATAACGATGAAGTAAAATTGGAGGGCGGGTGGTCTTGCGAAATGATTAACCCAAATGTTCGCTGTGGCGGAAGCAATAATTGGCAGGCATCCTTAAATGCTAACGGCGGCTCGCCTGGGCAGGAGAACAGCGTGTTTGTTAATGCACCCGATACGATAGCTTTAGCAGTAGCCAGTGCAAGCGTAATTGGCAGCAACCAAGTTACACTTACGTTTAATAAAGTCCCGTTCGCGTTATCAGTAGAAGTATTTTCTAATTATTTCGGCAGCAATGGCATTGGCAACCCGATACAGGCAATGTTAGATTCTACCAACGCACAACGGGTAATTTTGACTTTTGATAATGATTTGCCAAGAGGTATTCAGGCTACTATTACAGTTGTTGATATACTTGACTGTGTTGGCAATTTGCTGACGGGTGTAAACGCTGTAACGTTTTTTATTGCTGAAATTGCCGCCCCACAGGATATTGTCATAAATGAAATATTGTTTAACCCTGAAACAGGTGGCGCAAGGTACGTAGAGCTGTATAATCGTTCTACAAAAACAATAAGTTTGGAGGGTTTGCGAATTGCAAATTTCCAGTCCCTGAGTTCTAATCGCGTAAAAGCAATTAGTGTCGCCCAAGTGATTCAACCCAATGAATATTTTGTACTAACGTACGATACTGCCTATGTGCCGACAAGATATTTTACGCCAAACCCAAATTGGCTATTTGAGCAATCGCTACCATCGTTAGAAGATAACGGCGGCAATATTTCTATTTACATTGGTACGGATACTACCGTGACTACAATGATAGATTCATTTGATTATTCGCGCGAACTACAATACCCATTGTTGAGTGATAATAATGGGGTGGCTTTGGAGCGCATCAATCCAGGCGCACCAACTAATGCCGCAGGTAATTGGCATTCTGCCGCAAAATCTGTTAATTATGGAACGCCGACAAATCGCAATTCGCAATACTTTTTGAGTGCATCAACAGGTGATGAAGTAATCACGTTAGCACAAGATCGCTTTTCGCCGGACTTGGATGGTTTTGAAGATTTCTTGCTTATCAATTACATCACGCCGCAAGCGGGCTATACTTGTAATATTAATATATATGACGCAAAAGGGCGGCTCATTAAGCAGTTGGTACGCAACGAATTATTGGCGAATGAAGGCAGCTACCAATGGAATGGCGAAACGGATGATGCCGAGCGTGCAGATATGGGTATCTATGTGGTTTGGGTAGAATTATTCAATCCTAACGGCGAGGTTAAGGTTCACAAAAAAGCCTGCGTTTTAGCAGTTAAGTTGTAATGAAGAATCCCACATTAACACAATACATATTGATTTTACATATAAGTACTGTATATTTGCCCCCAAAATAAGGACACATGCCACTCGACCAAGTTGATGTTGATGAAATAGAAAAGCCAAAACACCGAACAGATGAGATGTCGTTCTTCGATCATATTGACGAATTACGCAGCCACCTCATACGGGCTGTAATTGGTATAGCGGTTGGTGGTATCGTGATGTTTATGTCCAAAGATTTTATTTTCGATAAGATAATTTTTGCGCCACGCCATGCCGACTTTCCAACCTTCCGTGCACTCTGCACCTTATCAAGGTGGTTACATACAGACGCATTGTGTTTTACACCCCAAAATTTTCAGATTATCACACGCGAATTAGGCGAACAATTTTCGGTACACCTACAGGTATCTATCATGTTGGGGCTGATACTTGCATTCCCTTATGTGTTTTGGGAAATATGGCGATTCGTAAAACCCGGCTTACATCCAAAAGAACAAGCCGTCACGCGAAATGTAGTGTTGGTTTGTTCTGTACTTTTTTTCTTAGGTATATTGTTTGGCTATTATATTGTTGCTCCGTTTTGTATTACCTTTTTGGTAGGATACGAGATAATCGGGGCGGAGGCTGCGCCTACGCTGGCATCGTATGTCAATTATATGACTATGTTCACACTACCGTTGGGCATCGTTTTTGAGTTGCCAATTTTGATATATTTCCTCACCAAGTTGGGGTTAGTATCTTCTGCATTTTTGCGTGAATATCGCCGCCATGCAATTGTAATTATACTCATCGTAGCGGGCGTAATTACACCGCCCGATGTGGTGTCGCAATCTTTAGTAACATTACCACTATTACTCCTTTTCGAAATAAGCATTTTGGTTGCCCGAAATGTAGAAAAAAAGGCTCGCCTTGCCGAAGCTGCAGAAACAGCTACCTATCTACCAGTAAAAAGTGAATAACTAATTTTTTGTATGTTATTTTTTTTTAATATGTAAAAAGTTACTATATTAGCCCTCGTAAACATACGTAATCTACCCAAGTACCACATTTATTGAAAATAATTATTTTTATTAAACATTAACATTCAACCTGTTTTATGTGCAATAAAAATGTAATGTTTCAAATTGGTATAATTTTGGCTATACCATAAGCGTAACAGTTCAAACGCTTTAAAAACGTACTATTTTATGAGAAAACAAAAAAACGAAACAATTGTCTTGAAAAAGGGCAAGAAAGACATTCAGCTGGATTACGCTGAATTACGCAAGGCAGTATTGGTTTTACGAGCCGTAAATCACAAACTCCGCCAACGCGTTATTGACTTGCTCGAAGAGAATGAAGCCATGACCGTAACCGATATTTATATCAAGTTGCGCTTAGAACAATCGGTGGCTTCACAGCATTTAGCTATTTTGCGCCGCTCCGGTGTCGTAATTACTGTTCGCGATGGCAAATTCATTCATTATAAGCTGGATAGAGAACGCCTTGAGCAAATATCTCGCTTGGTAGAAGAACTCGCAGCCGCACAGTAATTTCTACAACAAAATAGCAACAAGTTTCCCTTCTCCCATTTCCCATGACATAAGACATATTAAGTAAACTCCGAGAACAACAAACCGGACGCACTATGCACTGACCCATAAGGCTTGTATAGCATCCGTCACGGAAGCCGTATTAAAACTAAACAGTTGATACGGTTTTTTTATATATAATTTTTTCAGTTTTTTTTGCTTATCAAACAACATGATTGACATTGAAAATAAGTAGAAAATAAATTGTTTTAGCTATGTTTTTAAATTATTTTGATATATATTACTAAAGCGACACGCACTTTTAGGAATGTTTTGGCGGTTACTATTTTGATATATCGTTTGGTGATTAAGAATTATTTGTGCATATTTGCTACAGATAAACAAACATCGTGTGCCCTATTCCGCACAAGCCCAATGTGGTTTTTAAACAAATGATTAAATTGTAAATTCAACGTGATAACACCACAGAGGCGTTATTTTTTTACTATTTCCTAAAAGTTCTATGAGAAACGGCAAAGTTACTATTGACAATGACAAACTGCAGGTGTCATCAGAGATGCTGCGTGCACTAAGTCACCCTCTTCGTATGAAGATTTTAGAATTTATTGACAAAAACAAATCTATCAACGTCAATAAAATCTATAACACGCTCAAGTTGGAGCAATCTATCACCTCGCAACACTTGCGTATCATGCGTTCTACTGGCATCGTCCAAACGGAACGTGTTGGCAAGTATATCCACTACACCATTGATTACTCGAAAATTTCATCTGCTGTAAAAGCAATCGGTTCGTTCATTGAAGAAGAGCGTGCCACCCAAAACCAACTTCAGGAGCTACAATAATATATAGAGCATGATGATTCCGCCAAAAGTCAGCGTCGTCATGCCCGTATATAATGCTTCGCGGTTTGTTGCGCAAGCTATTGAGAGTATATTGTGCCAAACCTTTGCGGCGTTTGAGTTCATTATTATTGATGATGGCTCAACAGATGGCAGTTTGTCCGTAATTCAGCACTACGCACAGCAAGATAATCGCATCGTTGTTATCAGCAACCCAACCAATATTGGGTTGATTGCCGCATTGAATAGTGGTATTCAAATAGCAAGCACAGATTTTATCGCTCGCCTCGATGCCGATGATGTTGCGCTGCCAATGCGTCTTGCTTTGCAGTATCAATTTTTAAGTACGCAAAAGGACTACGGATTGGTAGCAGCAATGGTGACGTGTATTGACACAAACTCCCAACCCAAACACCTGAATTTCTTATATCGCACTTTTGATATGCAACATTTAGCGGCACATACTGACACGGCAAAAGCTATGTTGGTATGGTTATGTGCATTTACTCATTCCTCCGTTATGTTTCGAAAATCATACCTTGACGGGAAGTTATACCAAAAAGCATATTACGTTATTGAAGACCACGAAATTTGGTGGCGTATGGCACAAGGTCATCGAACGATAGCCTTACCGCAGGTATTGGTTAGCTACCGTATGCATCAACAAAGCACATCCACTGTATTGAAAGAAGCACAAAAATCGTCACTCATTCCTTTCGTCAAAGAGCAACTTGCACATATCGGAATTGTTGCTACCGAACGTGAAGTGTTGGTACACGCAAGCATCAATACCGGCGACTATGGTGCATCAAATTATCAAATTCGATTAGGAGAATATTTGCGATGGATTGTTAAAATGAAACTACACAACAAAAACACACTTTTCACTTCTGTTGCTGCCTTTGATGAGGTGGCAAATTTTCTCAGCAAGCGAATAACCGCACTATACATTTCTCGAAAGATACGTAGGTTTTTTAAGGTTTGAATCTGCGAAGTAAATAAAGCATATTGATTGGATAACGATATAGCCCACGCAAGTAGAGATTAAGAAATGAGAACTTGTTTTTTTTATAAAACGGCAATAAATAGAAGCGCAACAACTCGTCCAACAGCAGTATTCGCCAACGCAAAAGCCGCATGGAAGGCAACCCTTTTTGTTGAGCATAGCGATATACTGATTTCACAAAAGTAAGGTTTTTAAAGATGGTATTTTTGTCCGTCAAGGTAGAAGCATTGGCTGCGTGTTTGCGCCAAACTGCTACCGTCTGGTTGTTGTACACTGCTGTTCCGTGTAGGAGCAATCTAAAAATGGACTCCCAATCGGAGCTGATAACGGGCAGTCTGTAAAAATCAATTTGCTGGGCAGTTGCTTTGTGGTACAAACAAGTGAGGTGATGAATAAATCTTCTTTTTTCGGCCACTGCAAAAAATAAATCGCTGCCATTTAATACGCTCGAAGTGTGATGCACTTTTGTTGGGATAAACTGCTTTGTCGCTTCATCAAAAACGGTTACTTCCGCAAACGCGAGTACGGCATCTTGGTTTTTTAGAAGTTGTTGCATTGCCATACTGATATAACTTGCATCACACAAATAATCGTCACCGTCCAAGTTGAGTACCCATTCGCCTGTAGCTCTTTCATATAATGTTTTTCGATAATTTGCCACTCGCCCGATATTCGTTTCATTACAAAAATAATGTAATCGCTTATCTGAAATGTAGCGTTGCACCACGCCTGACGTGCCATCGGTAGAGGTATCATTGGCAACGATAATTTCCAGATTAGGGTAATCTTGCGATAAGGCACTTTTTATAGCTTGGGCAATGTATAACTCCTGATTGTAGGTGGGAATCATTATAGTAACCAATGGCAAACTCATGGCAATATTTTTTTGAAGCCATTGAATAATATTGCAGTAAAATCGCGCGGATTACCGGGTATTTTAGAGAGTAGCCAAGTACGCCATTTGTGTCGGGCTAATTTGCCGATATGTGGATAATGCTGTTTTATTACATCCCATGTTGCTGCTTGTTTTTTGTTTGTTTCGAAAGAAAGTATATCTAAAATAGTGTAAATATCGGTATAGAGCAAGCGTTTTATTTGGTTGCGGTTTTTGCGAGCTTCTTGCCGGAATATTTCGTATTGTGGGTGATATAAAAATTCGTGATAGAGAATAGCGGAATCAAAAAATGCAGGATTTACCAACGCCGTGTTGTTGTTGTTGCGAGCGGTTGTTGCACTGCTATGCACCCGAAAGGATGCCAAAGGCGCAGCAATGTATAGCGTTGAAGTATTTAACCCAATTCGCAACCAAAATTCATAATCTACAATTTGTTTTAAGAACAAATTAAATGTTCCTATTTTATCAAAAATTGATTTGTGCAAGCACACCGCAGTAGGCTCGCCAATAAAGTTATCCAAAAAATGTCGGTAAGCAAAAGCAGCCATTTGAGCAGGCGAAATGAGCATGGTTTCGGGTAACAAACTTTGCAGCGTTGCAACTTGATGTGTGAAATAATGTGCGATGTGCGGAGGTGCATCCGATTCAATAATAAAATTGCGTTGCGCCACCATAAACAAACTGCCGAATGGAATGTGGTTATCAAACACAGCCAAACAATCGGGGGCGAGTAGGTCATCTTGAAATAAAAATTTTAACCAATCGCCGTTTGCCAAAGCAATACATCGCTGCCAATTTTGTACTAAACCTACATTTTTTTCATTTTTATAAATCCGAAAAAAAGCGTGTTGTTCGGCATACTGTTGCACAATAGTATAGGTATCATCGGTGGAGCAATCATCAACAATAATACACTCAAAGTTGCGATAAGTTTGCAGTACAACGCTATCCAAACATTCACGCAAATAGCGGCTGCCGTTGTACGTGGGGATTAGTACAGAAAAAAATGTAGTGCCGGATGTACTCGCTTGTTTATTCATCAATACTATTGTTAAACGATAAAAATTGATGTTGTTGCAATGCGGCAATAACACTATTTACTGGGAGTTCTCTGCAGGCTAAAGGCGAGGCATCCAATAGGACAAAATGTTTTTTGTTTCTTATTCCGGAAAATGGATTATAATGTTCAAAATTATTCAACCGACCCATCAAAATAAGGCTTGGTACATTGGTAGCATTGGCGATGTGTGCGGGTCCGCTATCAATACCAATAAATAAATCTGATCTTCGAATTATTGCAGCCATTTCAAGAATATTAGTTTTACCGCATAGGGAAAAATATTTTTTTTCATTGGTGACGATAGCTGATTTTAATCCTATTTCGATTATCATATAATTAGTGTTTTTTCCTAAGTAGGAAACTAATTTTGTCCAGGATTTTATTGTCCAATGCTTATTATTATTTTCTGAAGTACAATGTATGACGAGGTATTTTTCGGGGAGAGAGAATTTTGTTTTTATACTATTTACATGCTCATCAAAAAAAAATTGCGGTGGTGTATCAGCAATGGGTAGCATATTGAGTTGATAGGCGAAAACAGATAACAAATTTCTATCTTCAAAAAAATAATTTAATCCATGTAGAGGCTGCGTTGTTGCGTTGCCGCTTATAATATGGTAAAGCCAATTACATTTTTCGCAAGATTTTCCGCTAACATGGGCATCTAATACGGGGATGGATGAATGTAGTTTTTTAAAAAAATACGTTATGAAAATCCATGAAGTCAGGCAAGGTATTTTATATATGGTATCAATTCTGCTATCGTTTTTTGCGATAATAGCGAAGGGAGTTCGCATTACCCAAAGTATTTTTCGGTTCGGATATTCTTTTATGATTCGGGCAATTAAAGGCTCGAACGCGATGATGTCACCAAAATGCTCAACTAACCCGATAACGACAATTTTTTTATCCAAAACATTCCGCAGTAAAAGTTGCAGAGTAACTTTTACTGCAATCACAATACTCCAACCGATATGTATTTTTCTATAAATGGTGTTAAACATTTCGCTTTGCAATTAGTATGGATATTTTTTACGGTTTGCATATTGTAATGCAGCTATTGATGTTGCCGATAATGGGCAGCTGTCAGGCAATGCTATGATGTCGTAGTGCCAATCATCGTGACCGACATTGTCCAACGCATATTTTTGTAAAGCGGTAACTGCATCTTCGTCAAGTAGGGTTGTGAAATGGCTAAAATTTCCATATTTATTAAACCAAATATAGCGTTTATACCCAAGTGATTGTAATATTTTAAAAGGCAACAAAACATCATTGTCGGTACGTGCGTACAGTATCGGATGCCACTCAAAGATAACTGTCGGCTTATCTTTTGCTAGAATATTGCGTGCGCCTGAAATAATTAGTCCATCAAATCCGTCAGCATCAATTTTTATCAAATCAATATTTTTGTTAAATAAACCTTCATTTGTAGCCAACACATCATCTATCGTAGTGGTTGATTCAACGTTTTCTCCAATGGCGGTAGCACTGCCCGAATGATGCTTGACAAGTGCGGGCATCGTGCATCCTTTTTTATCCGACAATAAACTATTTATTAAAATACCTTTTGCTTGTGCAACAGAAAAATTATATTCCAATAATGCAAAGAAGTCTTTATCACCATCAATACATATATAAAAATTAATCATTTTTGGACAGTTTGCTTCGCAGAGCAATACGGTATCGCCAATAGCTGCGCCGACATCAATAAAATTTAACGGACGTTTTTTATATTGAAACAACTGATATACTAACTCAATCAGGGGATTATTAAAAGTAGGCACAAGTCGTGGCACCAACAACGATAAATTACCGTAGTTGGTAATAATTTTTCGATTATAGAATTTTGATGCTGTAAAAAAATTGTGAAAGTGAGTATCAGAAAATTTCCAAATGCGATGCCACCAAACGTAGTTGCCCCAATAAGGTGCGGTACCCAGAAGTATTTGTTGTGCCACCGTTGCAAACCTATTAACAGGAATTTTTTTTGCCATAATTGCTAATCTGTAAACGATTTTTTAGGTTTGATGCTTGAAAATTTATAATCGGGCACAACTACATAACCAACATCACTATCAGTATATTTTGATAACTCACTACCGGCATCTTCTATTGTAAAATTGCAAATATTGTTTATCACATCATAAGCAATTGTATTTGGTTGATGGAGTGCCATTATCCAACTATAAGTGTTTGGCAACAGAAAATTACCCGGAAGTTCGAGCAACAAAGTATGCAGGTGTTGGGTGCTTTTTATTAAAGTATTAATGGCTTTGCTTATAGTAAAAATGCGTTGACCGGAGGTGTGATGTACAAGGCTTATATCAATATCTAAGTAATTTAAAGAAGGCGTTTCTACGTATAACGTGATTTCGATATATATTGGCTGGTCAGATAAATAATTTGTGATAGTGTTCAATTGTATATCTATCATGCGTACACACTCAAACCGGATTCGTTTTGAGTTACTGCTTTGATAAAAATTTTGGGTCACACTTAGCGTTTTCAGATATTCTTGAATACAATGCTTCATTGGTTGAATAGCGGAACTTTTCCCTCTATCCAACAACAGTCCACGTTGGCAAAGTTGTTGAATAGCACCCATATTATGGCTCACAAACAGTACCGTTCTGCCTTGCTGTTTAGCGACATCATCCATCTTGCCCAAGCACTTTTTTTGAAATTCCGCATCGCCTACTGCCAGCACCTCGTCCACAATAAGTATCTCTGATTCCAAATGCGCCGCCACCGAAAATGCCAAGCGCATATACATCCCCGAGGAGTAGCGTTTGATGGGCGTATCTAAAAATTGTTCGATACCAGCAAAGGCGACAATTTCATCAAACTTTTGGCGGATTTCGCTGCGCTTCATGCCCAATATTGTACCGTTGAGGAAGATGTTTTCTCGCCCTGTCAATTCGGGGTGGAAGCCCGTGCCTACTTCAAGGAGCGACGCTACGCGCCCTTTGAGGCTGATGCGCCCGGAACTTGGCTCAATGATGCGCGAAAGTAATTTGAGTAGTGTACTTTTGCCTGCGCCGTTGCGCCCGATTATACCGATGGCTTCGCCTTGCTGTACTTCAAAATTTACATCGTGCAGTGCAAAAAAAGTTTCCTTTGTCGGTGTAGAAGTGCTTCGTTTTAATATATTCCGAAAAGATGTAACTTTGTCGGACAAGACATCGCGCAAAGCGCGGTAGCGTTCCGGCGATTCGTGGTGGATGGTGTATTTTTTACTTAAATGTTCAACCCGAAGGGCGATGTCAGTCATGGTAACGAATAATTATTAAGTGCCGACTAAGATAGCAATTTTTATTGGAGACGGTATCGGTGACGCGCTATTTACTATACCACTTATCAACTTTGCTTTGCAGCAAAAGTACGATATTACAGTCATTTTTACTTCCAAACAACCTAATTATAAAATATTTGACTGTATTGATTTGCCCGTTAAACAAATTGTACTTCATAAAAGCACGCACGCACGCCTACAATTACTGAAAAAGCATTTTAATTATTTTGATATTGGAATTTTAAGCGTTTCATCCGAAAGTGTGAAGAATATTTTTATAAGTATGAGTATAGCAAAAAAAATATACTCGTTTAGGACATTTCCATTGCAAGGCATGGTAAATTTTCGCTACCAAACACGCCATCATACAAAGGGGCATGTTATTCAAAATAATTTGAAATTATTATCGGAAGATGCTGCGCGGAATTGGCAAACATATATGTTTGTAAAAGCATTGCCGATTGACATACGCAATTTTTCGTTACCGAAATCCTATGTAGTGATTCAACCCTCCTCTGCCAATAATATTTATGCACATAAAAACTGGACAGCCGATGGTTGGGCAGAGCTTTTCAGTCAGTTAAAAAAATCATTTGCCAATACTACTTTCGTGTTTATCGGAGAAGCCAACGAGCAACAATATATTCAAGCAATTACTTCGGCAAAAAATTGTATTAACTTGATGGGAAAAACAAACATTCAAATAGCAGCGCAGGTGGTTGCAGGAGCAACAGCATATATCGGGTTGGATACCGGTTTCTTACATTGGGCTGTATTGTGTAATATACCTACGTTTAGCCTTTGGGGAGGCACTAACCCATTGGAATACGGATACAAAACTTTGAATAGCTCAAAGCACTATATTATCAAACAGCAATATAGTTGTTCACCTTGCGAGAGTATGATTGCACCAAACAGGACGAGGGTACCACATCACACACAGTGTCCCGATTTTGCCTGTATGCGAACCCTTCAACCATCTTTTGTACTTTTGCGAGTGTCGGAATTTTTACAGACGCATTTAAATTATAATATCAATGACAAAGCTGAGTGTTAATATCAATAAAGTAGCCGTAATACGGAACTCGCGTGGTGGCAACATACCCGATTTAATTCAAGTTGCAAAAGATTGTGAAACTTTTGGAGCGGAAGGTATCACCGTGCACCCGCGTCCTGACCAACGCCACATACGCCATGATGATATACCGGCACTAAAAGAAGTTGTTACTACGGAGTTAAATATTGAAGGAAATCCTACTAAAGATTTTATGCAATTGGTATTGGCCAATCGCCCGCATCAATGCACTTTAGTACCCGATTTGCCGGACGCACTGACTTCCGATAGTGGTTGGGACACCCTAAAACATCGTCTTTTTTTGACAGATACTATTGCAGCACTCCAGCAAGCCGGAATTCGCGTTTCGATATTTGTAGATCCGATAGAAGCGTTTATAGAAGGAGCAAAAATAGTTGGAGCAGACAGGATAGAATTTTATACAGGCAAGTATGCGCAGCAGTATTTAATTAATAAAGAAGTAGCCATTGCTCCGCACAAACGATGCACCGCTATAGCAAATGAATTGCAATTAGGCATCAATGCCGGTCATGATTTGAACTTGGAAAATCTTCATTATTATCGTACAAACATTAACGGGTTATTGGAGGTATCTATAGGGCATGCACTAATCAGCGACGCACTTTATTTTGGACTACAGAATACAATTCAGATGTATAAAAAACAACTAAGTGTAGCTTATACATAAAAATCACAGTGCTATCTGATAATAATTCAAAAGTTTACACTACATTTACATTCGGTTTTTGCTCCAAAAATCAAAACAATATTCTATTGTATTTTTGTCAAAATGTTTCATATATTAATTACTTTAAAAAAGAGAGAATTATGAAAAAAATTCTATTAATTGCCTTACTGACAATATGCTCTGTGGTTGCCATGGTAGCGCAGCGTACAGTAGTAGGTCAACTTACTGGTGATGACGGTGAACCGCTTATTGGAGCAAGCGTTCTCGTCAAAGGAACTTCCATCGGCACAGTAACTAATCTTGAGGGTAACTACTCTATTAACGTGCCGCGCGGAAGCGACGTATTAGTCTATAGCTATACAGGCTATAACCCACAAGAAATTACATTGGGCGCATCTAATGTAGTAAGTATATCACTTACAGCAGATACCAAAGTATTGGACGAAGTCGTCGTTACGGCATTAGGTATCAGCAAGAGCGAAAAATCTTTAGGTTATGCGGTACAACAAGTAGATGCCAACGAAGTACGAGGCTCTACCGAAACAAACATGGTGCAAGCCTTAGCTGGCAAAGTAGCCGGATTGAATGTTGTAGGCTCAACAGGTACAGCAGGGGCATCGTCCTATGCAACTATTCGCGGTGCAAACTCTATTAACCGTGATAACCAGCCGCTCTATGTTATTGATGGTGTGCCGATTGATAACTCTCAGCTCTACTCCAGCGCTGACAGATCTATCAATGCAGGTTTAGCGTCAGTAGCATATTCAAACCGTGCCATAGATATCAATCCGAATGAGATAGAATCAATCTCTGTATTGAAGGGTGCTGCTGCTACGGCAGTTTATGGTAGTTTGGCTGGAAACGGCGCTATCATCATCACTACCAAAAAAGGTAAAGGTAAAGATGGGCGTGTGGCGGTAGATTATTCTACTTCGTTAACGTTTAGCAATATCTCACAAGTGCCTGCGTTACAGCATAAGTACTCACAAGGTGTAGGGGGAGTTTATGCAGCACCGCCAACCTCTACGCAAGCAGGTAGCTGGGGAGCTTTAATAGATACTTTAAGATATGCAAACAATGCGGGCAGTTACCTTTGGAATAAAAATGGTTCTATTGTAAGTATGAACGACACACTGTCTTCAGGTAGAGCTGTTGAAACTTACGATCAATATGATTTTTTCCGAACGGGAGTAAGCACTGCAAATAATTTAGGTTTCTCCTATGGTGCTGATCGCTTCAATACGCGCTTTTCATTAGGTTATACAAAAGACAATGGTATTGTACCGAACAATAAATTCGACCGCTATAATGTGGGCTTAAATTCAGAAGTACGCCTATGGAGCAAAGTAACTGCCGGTATGAATTTACAGTACATCAATTCAGGTGGTACACGTATTGAACAAGGTTCAAATACTTCGGGTGTGATGCTGGGTTTATTGCGTACGCCTCCTACGTTTGATAATTCTAACGGTATCGCCGACGCTGGCGATGACCTTGCAGCAAGCGAAGCTGCATACGTATTAGGAGATGGTACAGGTCGCCCACGCTCGTATCGTGGTGCAGGTAATATTTATGACAACCCGTATTGGACGGCTGCACGTAACCCACTAAGAGACCGCGTGAACCGCATTATCGGTAGCCTAAATTTATCTTGGGATATCTTGGATGGTTTAAATTTCACGTATCGTCCGGGTGTTGATTATTACAATGATACAAGAAAGCAATACTTCTCCCGATATTCTGCAACAGCTTCTGCTGGTCGCATAGTTCATGACCGTTATAACTCAAGCATCTTCAACCAAGATGCGATATTGTCATATACACGAAAATTAACAGACGACTTAGGTTTTCAGGTTCGTTTAGGTCATCGTTTGTATCAAAATAAGTTAGACCGATTATTTGTTCAAGGTGATGGTTTTGTAACAACAGGATTTAATGATTTGTCTAATACTTTAGGTTTGGTTTCTTTTGAAACGCAAAGTATTGGCAGACGTCAAGCGGGTTATGGTATTTTAAACTTAGACTACGCTAACTGGTTGTATTTAGAAGGTACATTTACAAGAGAGCAAGATTTATCACTACCAGAAAAAAATAATTCGTTTAACTACTACTCTACGAGCTTAGGTCTTGTGTTTAGCGAATTACTTGATTTATCAGATAATCAATATTTCAATTATGGTAAATTGCGAGCGTCGTATGGATTAGTTGGTTTGGGTACATTCGCATATTCTACCAAGACTGTTTTTGAAAAAACATCATTCGCTGATGGTTGGACAGAAGGTATCATCTTCCCACTTAACGGGGTATCGGCATTCTCCGATGGTGACGTGTTAGGAAATCCGGACTTAAAGCCAGAAAGAAGAGCCTCTTGGGAAATCGGAACTGATTTACGCTTCTGGAAAAACAGAATATCTTTGGACCTTTCTTATTATGAGTCACTTTCTAAGGATATAATCTTGAGTGTGCCAATAGCAGCAACTTCGGGTTATCGTTCCATCATTCTCAATGCAGGTGAAATGTCAAACAAAGGGGTTGAGGCTATTTTAGGTATTACACCTGTTCAAAATAAGGACTTCACTTGGGATATTACCTTCAACTATGCACAAAATAGAAACAAAGTTGAAAAATTAGCAGATGGTGTTGATCAAGTATTCTTAGGTGGTTTTGAAGGTGCTTCTACTCGCGCAGTAAAAGATTACGCATACGGAACTATCTTTGGTTTTGGTTTTTACAAAGATGCTAATGGCAATCGCGTTATCGGTAGTGATGGTTTCCCTATCTTAGACCCTAACGAGAAAGCATTCAGCTCGGCACAACCGCGCTTCAACTTGGGTATTCGCAATAGCTTTACATTTAAAGGAGTTACTCTTTCTGCATTATTGGATATCCGTAAAGGTGGTTATATGTGGAATGGCACGCGCTCTGCACTTTATTTCTTCGGTACTCATCAAGAAACAGCAGACCTACGCAATACTACTACTACATTTCAAGGGGCTGTTGCAGAATACGATGCAGAAGGCAACGTAGTGTTATGGGATCATGATGGCAATACAACAACACCGGATGTTCCGAAAACAGTAGGAGCCAATACACAACAGGTTACATTGGATGAAAATTGGTTACGCTTAGGTAATGCTAATGGTTTCAACGGTAGTAATACAGAAGATTTTATAGAAAAAACTGATTGGGTGCGCTTACGCGACATTAGCTTGGCTTACGCTTTTCCAAAAGCTTGGGCAAAGAAAGTACGTTTAGCTTCTTTATCATTTTCTATTACCGGAAGAAACCTGTTCCTAAGTACGCCATATAAAGGAGTTGATCCTGAAACTAACCTATTAGGTGCAAATAACGCACAAGGGTTGGATTACTTCAATATGCCAAATACTAAAAGTGTAACTATTGGCTTACAAGCCGGTTTCTAATTCGTTCACCATTTAAAATTAATGCTAAGAATGAAAAATATTTTTAAATTATACCTACTTACAGCCATACTCTTTTTTGGTAGTAGCTGTAGTAATTGGATAGATTCAGAACTCAACGTGGATCCAAATAATCCAGCAGAAGTTTCTATCAATACACTATTGCCGTCTTCTATGTCAAGCTTTGCTTATGTATTGGGCGGTGATTATGGACGTTATACCAATATCTGGACGCAGCACCTCGCCGGTGTTGACCGCCAGCATTTAGCTTACGATGAATATCAAATTACAGAATCTGACGTGGATAATGCATGGAACAGTATGTATGCTACAACACTTCAAGATTTGAAAGTTGTTTTGGATAAAGCGTCAGCTTCAAACTCCCCACACTATGCAGGCGTTGCCAAAATTATGACGGCTATGGCATTGGGTACTTTAGTAGATTTACATAACGATATACCGTACTCTGCGGCTTTTCAAGGCGCGAGTGAGATACATCCGGCTTATGACAAAGCTGACCAGCTTTATCTAAAAATGCAGACCATGCTCGCAGAAGCTGTGGATAACTTGGGTGAGACGGCAAGCACTTTTAAACCAGGTTCGGATGATATTATTTTTGGAGGCAATAAAGCAAAATGGATTGCTACCGCGAATACTTTGCGTGCACGTTATGCATTGCGTTTGTCAAAGATTGACAACAACGCTGCAGCAACCGCATTGGGGTATATTGATGAAGGTGGCATCGGTTCTGCAGCCGATGACTGCGTAGTGAGGTTCGGTGCTACAGCTACCAACGCTAACCCTTGGTTTCAATTTGAAGACCAACGTGGTGACGTAGTAATGGGCAAATTCTTCGTTGATTTATTAGTAAATACCAACGACCCTCGTGCTGGTCTGTTTGCTGCTGATCCATCTGCCGGTGGTTCACCTGCTGGAATACCAAATGCAGACGCGTCGCGTTTTGGTGCTTTTTATGCATCCTCTGATTCGTATGTGCCACTTGTAACGTTTGCAGAATCCAAGTTTATCGAAGCAGAGGCAGCTTTCCGTACCAATAATGCTACAAGAGCAGCAACAGCGTTTAATGATGGAGTAAAAGGTGCGTTAGCAGCAGTAGGAGCTAGCGATGCCGCTTACGAAGCTGCTAACGCTAACGAAACAGCAGCTACAATTTCTTTGGAAAAGATATTGACGCAAAAATATATTGCGCTCTACACACAACCGGAGAGTTTTGCAGATTGGAGAAGAACGGGTATTCCTAATATACCACTTGCTGATGGCCAGACGAAATTCCCGCGCCGTTTCCCATATCCACAAAGCGAACGTTTGTATAACTCGCCAAATTATATTTCTGGTGTTACTGCTTTCGATAGAGTATTCTGGGATGTTGAATAATTATTGATTAGGCATTATAAATATTCTAAGATAAACGGGTCAGTTGCAATTTTGTAACTGACCCGTTTTCTTTTTAGGCACAATGTTATATTTATTAATTTTAACTTGCTTAGAGAAGCGTTGCAGCACCTGCAACTTCATCAGCAGCTATTTCATTCATACATTTAAAATGCCCTTTCGGGCAAACGTCATAACCTATTTTAGAACAAGGACGACAAGACAGTTTTTGTACTTCAATAATTTGAAATGGCTCTCCATTAGGTAAATATGGATACATACCAAAAGCTGGCACAGTGCTACCCCAAATACTTATAATTGGCTTGCGAAGAGCAGCAGCTATGTGCATCAAACCAGTATCGTGTGTAATTATTTTTTGGCATAAAGCCACCATAGCGGCTGACAAGTTGAGCGAAAGCTGCCCGCATAAATTGATAACGTATGTTCCAGTTTGTGTGGCAATTAGTTCACCGCGTTGAGCATCTTCTTTACCGCCCAATAGTACAACAGGGATACATATTTTTTTGCAAATGGCAATGATTTGATTGTCAGGTAAACGTTTGGTTGCGTGGGCGGCACCAATGGCAAAAGCTATAAAATTATTATTTGTAATATTTTGATTATCAATAATTTGCTGGGCATTTTGGATGTCATTTTCAGAGATAAAATAATCCAAACCTTGTTGGTCGTTGTGCACACCTAAAGGTGCAACGGCTTGCATATACCTATCAACAATATGCACTGTCGGTAAAATATTGATATGCAATTTTACTAATAGCCATTTCTGAAAATTTAGCTTGTCGAAAGAAAAACTTGGGCAGCGAAAAAGCACTTTTAGTTGAAAACTACGCAGATTTTTGTGCAGGTCTATGATATAATCAAAACGCTCCTGACGAAGTTTTGCAGAAACTTCACTTACTCGTTTTTCGATACTCCACACCTTAGTAATGTACGGATTTTGCTCCAATATTCCCCGAAAGGATGACTTTGTTATATAATGAATTTCTACATTCAACTGTTTGTATAAGCAACGAATCACCGGCGTTGTGAGCACAATGTCGCCAATAGAGCTAAAGCGTATTATGAGAATTTTCATGAAATTTATAAGTCACCCAATTGTGGTCGAATAATCAATTCTTCAACAACGGCAGATGCTCCGAGCGTATATGCTCCATAAATTACGGCTGCAATATCTGTTGCATCCATAAGTCGTGGTGCAGGAAGAGACACGTCCGCCCACGAATCCGACCAAGTGGCACCCGGCAGAATTGCAGTCACTTTTATACCTTTGTTTTTCAATTCCTCCCGCAATACTTTTGAGAACCCCAGCATTGCAAATTTAGAAATACTATACGAGCCGCCATTCGGATAGGCAACAATACTGGCGATGGAACACATATTAAATATGTGTCCGCTTTCGCGGGATAGCATAGTAGGTAGCAATGCGCGAGTAAGGTAGTATGCGCTATACAAATTCGTCTCGATAAGTTGTTCTAATATGCCGTCCTCCTCTTTATGAATCATGCCGGGAGTAAAAACGCCTACGTTATTTATCAGTACATCAACAAAATCCCATTGTTTTTTTATTTTTTCGGCAAATGAAATAACGTCGTTCTTTTGGCGCATATCTACGGCATGCCCGATAAAATGCTGCTTAGGATATTTATCTTGTAAAAAGCTAATCAATTTTTGCACATCTTCGCCTGTTCGAGCGCATAGCGCAACATCGAACCCTTTTTCGGCGAATAATAAAACGATGGCTCGACCTATGCCTTTGGTCGCTCCGGTAATCACTAATTTCATAGTAGGCAATAGTTATTTCGGTTGCTTTCCGGAAAAATCGGCGATGGCTCTTTTTATTTCTTCCACACGATTCTCGGGGCTTGGGTGTGTACTCTGAAACTCTGGTACACGTGAACCACCTGAAGATTGCTCCAAAATACGCATCACACCTATCATCTGATTAGGGTCATAACCTGTTTCAATCATGTATTTTACGCCGAAGCGGTCAGATTCCAATTCATCTGCCCGTCCATATTTCATATTAACAAGTTGTCCGATAGTTTGCGCCATTTGAGCAGTGCTCACATCACCGGCACCAACTACAACTGCGTTGAGCAAGCCGGATGTTAGCCCTTGTTGAGCAATATGTTCTGCGGAGTGTCGCCCAATAACATGCCCGATTTCGTGTCCTAATACGCCAGCTAATTGGTCTTCATTTTCTAAACGCGAAAGAAGCGCATAGGTAATAAAAACTTGCCCGCCTGGAAGTGCAAAGGCATTGACTACTTCAGGGTCAGCCAATAAATGAAAATCAAATTGATAAGGTGATTGAACAGCTTCGGTATTTTTCCAAAGTTTGTTGCCGACATTTTTAACGAGTGCCTGCATTTTAGGGTCAGGGTGTAAGCCACCGTGTTGTGCTGCCATCTGTGGGGCAGATTGAAGTCCTAAAGCAATTTCTTGCTCCGGCGAAATGTCAATATGTTGCACTTCTCCAGTTACCGGATTCACGCTTTGCTTGCCGTAATAACTGATTACGGAAAAAATAGCAATACCCAAAGCGATGAGTAGGCGTGGATTTTGTAAAAGCCCTTTTAGCATATTAAATTTATTATTATAACAGAATTAAATTTTAGCAAACAAATTTAACGAAAAATTCATTAATACCAACTTATTTGTTTTCTTATCTTTGTTCGTACAAACGCTCCGCGTGCATAAAAAATTCATCAATTAAATTAATATCAATGAAAAAAATTTTTCTTTTAGGATTACTTTATACTTGCCTAATTGCGAATATAAATGCCCAAATAGACATTGCGGTAGCACGCACACAAGCGGCGGGTACAACCGTGACGGTACAAGGCATTGCCACACACGGCGGTGAATTGGGCATCATTCGCTATATTCAAGATGCTACGGGTGGTATTGCAGCATATCCGGGTACGGGCTCTCAAACCGGCTTTGCAAACGTAGCGAAAGGAGATTTAGTGCAAGTAACTGGAGTGTTGAAGAATTATAATAACCTTTTAGAGATTGATCCCATTACTGCTTATACGATTGTATCATCAAATAACGCTGTGCCAACCCCGCTTACTGTTACGCCTAACGGTGTAGGGGAGGCTAATGAGGCAATATTAGTCAAAGTAGAACAAGCAACTTTTAGTGCTGCGGGTGGAGTGTTTGCCGTAGGCAATTTTACCTTTACAGCAAATGGCGAAACATCGCAAATTTATTTGAGAAGTGGACACCCACTAATCGGTACGCAAATTCCGTTGGCGAGTGTAAATATTACAGGAGTGGTTTCGCAGTTTAACGCGCTATATCAATTATTACCACGTTTGGCGGATGATATTCAAATTGCATCTACTTTCTTTTTGACTTCTAATCCTGAAGAGACAAATATCATATCATCAGGATTTGATGTAACTTGGGGTACAAATGCAAACAGTACTACTACCTTGCGTTACGGCTTGGCACCGGATATGCTGACCAATACGTTGACGGGTAGTGCAAACACAACAAACCATACAGTACAGGTGTCCGGTTTGCAACCAGCAACTGTTTATTATGTGCAAGCAGAATCTAACAATGGTACAACAACAGTTACATCCAACATAGAAATTTTCTGCACCGCGTCCTTATCGTCAGGCAATATTAATATTCTTTTCAATAAGGGTGTAGATGGTACATTTGCCGAAGGTGCATACCCAATTACAGATTCTCCATCCGAAATAGAAAATGCCATTATTCACAGAATTAACCAAGCACAAACTTCTATTGATGTAGCTATGTTTAATACAGATAGAGTTCCATTTGTGCAAGCACTTGAAGCGGCACACATGAGAGGTGTCCGCGTGCGATACGTTACGGATGTTAACAGTTTTAATGAAGCGTTAAGTAACCCTACGCCAAGTTTTAATATATTAGGAGGAAACGATGCCGCATTAATGCACAACAAATTTTACGTCATTGATGCCAACTCCGTTGGCGCATGGGTAATGATGGGTTCGTTAAATATGACGGATGTCAACGTAGGCAGCGATTATAATAATATGGTATTTATTCAAGACCAATCGTTAGCTAAAGCATACCAATTAGAATTTGAAGAGATGTGGGGTTCCTCCACAGCAACACCCGGTATTTTCGCCTCCCGTTTTGGTAGCACCAAAACAGATAATACGCCACATCGCTTCAATATTAATGGCATAGTGATGGAATCATATTTTTCGCCGAGCGATGCAACGACTAACCATATTGTCAATGCCGTAGAATCAGCAGACTCGGATTTGCAATTTGGGTTACTAACATTTACGATGAACTCTTTGGGTACGGCTGTTGTAGATGCTTCTAACGCGGATGTGAATGTGCGTGGATTGATTGACAATATTAACGACCAAGGTTCGGAATTTCCATACCTCACGGATAATGGTATTGATGTACGCGAACATACACCAACGGGCTCTTTACATCATAAGTATGCAATTATTGATGCCACTAATGATAACTCCGACCCTACTGTTGTGACTGGTTCGCATAATTGGTCAAATGCTGCTGAAACAGTGAATGACGAAAACACATTGATTATCCACAACAAAGACATTGCAAATATATTTCTACAAGAATTTGAGGCGCGTTGGTGCGAAGTAACCGGCGGTGCAAACTGCACAACTGCAACCAATTATGTGCAAGAAATTGACGGCTTTAGTGTGCAACTTTCGCCTAATCCGGCTGCAACAACCATAAATGCACAATTTACTTTAGCCACGCAACAAAATGTTTTAGTCAATATTTTTACCTTAGACGGGAAAAGATTACAAGCAACTTTGCTGCCCAATATTCAGGGTGAAACAGTACGCCAAATTGACGTAAGCAGTTTAGCCGTTGGGCAATATATTGTCAGCTTTTCGGTAAATGGCAAAGCTACTGCTCGTCAGCTTTCCGTAGTTCGTTAGATTATTCTATTAAATTACGTATACAAAAAAGCCGAATGGAATTTCCCATTCGGCTTTTTATATATGTAATGTGGCGGCTCTTACATTTTTACAAAACGAGAAGTGCGGATGTTGCCGCTCTGTGTTGTTTTAATAACGTAAACTCCATTTGCCCAACCATCAATTTGTAGCAAGAAATTATTGTTGCCTTCTAAGGCATCAAACTGTACTTGTAATAAATTTTTACCAGTAACATCCAAAACTTCAACAATGACATTTCCTGAGTGAATTGTATTGTAATCTAATGTAACAGTATTGACGGCATCTGCTGGATTTGGAAAAATATTAATAACAATATCTTTTATATACTGTACAGCAACCACACCGAGTTGGCGAGTTGTACCATCAAAATCAGTTTGAGAAAGGCGATAATAGTTAATACCTTGAAAAGGATTAGGGTCAATCAGTTCATATTGGCTATTTATAACACTATTACCAACACCTTTTATTTTTCCTAACAAGTTGTAATTGCGCCCGTTATTTGATTTTTCAATAGTGAAAAAATCGTTGTTCACTTCTGATGCGGTAGTCCAGTTTAATAGAACTTGATTGGCATCGGTTAGTCTACCAGTAAAATTAATTATATCTACATTGAGTGGTGAAAGAGTACATGAACCATCGCCTGTACAGGTAGTAGGTAATGTTTGTAAAGGACAAGTGATATCCGTTAAAAGTGTCATTGCGGGTCTGCTGCAAGCAGTAGTTGATTGTGTTAAAACATAATTACCTCCAGCCAGCTCACATGAAGCGGATAATGTGCGGCGCAGACTATTGTTTGAAATAGCATAATGCATTGTTTTAGTGTTATCAATAACATGGTTTAATTGATGTCCATGACCTAATTCATGTAAAGCAACAGACTCAAAATCATAATTTGAAAAACCTATTGAAGTAGCATCACAATAATACCAATTAGTTTCACCATCAAAAGCGACATCTATTTCTATAACACGCCAAATAGCAGGGGTGCCACACCCTGAATACCGACTAGTTGCTCTTCCCAAAACACCTGCGGGTAATTGTGATGCACCTGAGGTATTATCGAATAAGATAATACTAGTACCATCACTTGCAATAGCAGTAATTGAGCTTACGCTACTACTCATCTTCCAATTTACACCAGTACCTGTACTCGGGCAATTCCATGTTTTTAAAGCACGAACAAAAGCATTAACAGCATCTTTATTAGCACAGAAAGCATCATTAAAAGTAAATGTCATCCCTCCGGCATTGTTAATGTCCAGTAAACGTGCCCCAGTTAAATCAGTTAAATTTGTATATGCATAATCAATAGTCAAAGTTGATGGGCTGGTTGATATGGCTCCGGCATTATCGCGAACTTGAATTGTGCCAGTTCCTGCGGGTGCGAGATTTGCATCAGAAGACCTCGAAGGTACTTTTACAATAATTGCATTATCACCCCAGGAAATAATATCAGAAGCATTTGAATTTATGTAAGTGGCACCACCATCGTTGGCATTTTTAAACAAAACGTTTCCGGCACCTTGTGTTGCGCCAAAACCACTACCATTAATTGTAATTTGATCGCCAGTACCTGCTGTTGTATTTGAACCTGTTATGGAAATAGAAGTGATGCTTGGAGGCAACCTTTGACTACTGTTATGATGTGAAAAAGGCAAGTCGGCAATAGTTTTAAAATCATAACCTACAACTCTACTAACTGCGCTATATAAATCTGAAGGTGTTGAAAATGAATAAAAGCCATTGGTGAATATCTGCCCATGAAAGTTATAGGAAAAAAAACCTTGTGTGGCTGCATAACATTCATACAGAGTTTCAGATGAGCGAACAGAGGATGGAATAAGCGCAAATAATCCAAGCTGACCAGCAAAAAAATGATTTTCTTCAGAAGTAATTTGCAAATCTAAATCAACTTGACCACCCATTGTAACAACAGAAATAATTGGCATTTGCCATTGAGCATCATTACTCTTTAAAACTTTATACACTTGAATATGGTGCTTAGTATAAATATTTTCGTGCTGCTCATCCCAAAAGGATTCGACATCTAAAACCCGCCCTTCGATAATATAAGCGGAGGAGTTGAAAAGTTGCTCGGTAGAAATTTGGAAAATTTGTGACAAACAAATTGAGGATACACTCAACGTGCAGAATAAGAGGGATAAAAATCGTTTCATAAAATAGAATTTTTGAGTGTTATATGTTCTCTGATTGTAACTTATAACGGGGGTGAAAAATATGCCTTGAGAGAATACGTAAATTATTCAATAAAAGCAGTTGAGAAATAAAATAGTCATTATAAAATCAAAGCGAAGTTATAAAAAAAACATAAAAGAACCAAAAAGTGACTGACATAAAAAATAATTTATTAAACTACACTACATCACCACCAATTTCTCTGCACCACGAATACTGTAATCCAGGCTGCGTATGTGGACAAAATAATTGCCCGAAGGAAATTCATCAACACCAAAAGTGAATTGGTTGTCGCCACTTTGCAGGCGAATAGGCAGATAAAAAAGTTGCACGCCAAGGCTGTTATAAATGCTCAAAAGTGCATCGGCAGTTTTTGTAGTCTGTAATTTTATAGTTGCAACAGATGAAGTAGGATTCGGACTGACAGATAGCTTTATATTCCCTGATTTATAAAAATCCTTAGTACTAACAGTAGTAGCATTATCAATATAACAATCGGCGGATACAACTGCAGCGCCATCAATTAGCGGCAATTTTTGTGTTAAATATTCATCAAATAAAGTTGCTTGGATGGCATTATTGCTCGCGCCGAGCCAATCTTGTAAAAGAGTTGTGAATACTTGCCTATAATCATTCTGGAGTTGGTCGGCAGCATATTGTCCATCGGTAGTAGCAGTAGCCAAGTCAGCGTTGACACCAGTAATTCCTGCAGCAACTTGTTTTCCAATAATAAACATCGGAGCTAAGGAGCCATGGTCAGTTCCGAAGCTGCCGTTTTGTGCGACCTTTCGTCCGAACTCAGAAAAGGTGACAGAAATAACTTGTTCGTCTAAACCTAATTCAGCCAAATCATCGTGAAATGCTTTTACAGCAACCGAGAGTGTACGCAACAAGTTAGCGTGTGTTCCGGTAGAAGTATCAGGCAAATCTATTTGAGCGTTGTGTGTATCAAACCCACTTAAATTAACCAAGTATATTTTTGTTTTACAACCTCCTTTAATCAGTCGTGCAACAGTTTTGAGTTGGTTGCCCAAATCACTAATATTATTACCATCGGCGGGGTCGCCATAGTTGACAGAAGAGTTATTTCCGGCATTAAAAACTTGCGTTATGCGTTGAGCATACTTATTAGTACTTTGTTCTACATCCATGATGTATAACAATTCTTCTCCATACTCTGAATTAGGAACATTTACGATTGGCGCGCCACCAATCTCTGACACTAAGTTATAAAAACCAGCAGGATCTTGTCCACTAAGATTTATTGCTGCAGCATGTTCCTCTCCGGTGTGGAATCCTAAAGACGCTTTGCTGTCACCTAACTGAATACCTAAAGGGTCAGGAAATTGCAAAGTTGGGTTGCCCGCCAAATCGGGATAAGTATAATCCAGATAACGCCCCATCCAGCCGGTACCAATATTAAAATTTTGTGAAGTACCGTCACCACCCGAAAGCCATAAATCTGTTGATTTAAAGTGGGAGAGATTTTGCGTTTGATAGCCAACACCTTGCACAACATTTAAGCGACCATCATCATACATTTGTTTCAAACCAACCATCGCTGGATGTAACCCAACTTGTTTTGTTTCGGGTAACGTTGTATCTAATGGAAGATATGCCGATGCACCAGTATCGGTTATAGCAATATCAGGACGCAGATTTCTATAAGTATCATATATATTTATGGGTATAACAGTATTAAGACCGTCGTTGCCGCCTTTTAATTGTACAAGTACCAACACTCTATCAGATACGCCATCGCAAGCGGCTAAATTTTGCATCAGCGAGTTGCTGAAAAAGGGTCGAACAACGGCACCGTTCAGGACAAATGGTGACATTGTTAGTGGCGCAGACAGGCGTAAAAATTTTCTACGATTCATATAAATTGATAAATTGAGTTTTAAAATAATTGATACTCAGGTGAAAACATCAGTGCTTCGATGAGGCGCTCTAAAGGAATTTTCACTTCTTCATCATTATTAGTTGTCAAATAATTTTGCCACTCGTAAGTCCAATCGCCAGCAGGCAAACCATCTAAAAAAATATTTAAAAAATAATTCAAACGGTCGGCATCGGGCGTTTCAGAAAACAGAAAAGTACATAAATCATTTACTACTGTAAACGCATCCATCAAGTCAGAAACAATCGGTTGATTTTTTAAAGTTAGTGCAATATTTAATTGAACACCGCCCAAGTTACCGGAGGATAAAACGCGGGTGCCTGTCAAAAACATTTTTGAAATTTTATATCTGGTAATGATAGTACTTGCGTTAAACCATGCGCGATGATAATCAGGCTCTTGATAATAAGCAGGGTAGCCCGCAACATCAGAAGGAACAAACAAGGACAAACCACCGCCTTGAAACATGATATTCAATACGCTCAACCGATAAAAATTGACGTAATGGTTATTAGATTGCGTCAGAGGATCGGGTACATTAATATAAAAATGATTCATAGTTTGTAACACCAATTCCAAAGGTGATTTTAACAAGCTACCGATAATTTCGTCACTGTTGCTGCTGTCATCTTCATCAAAAAAATGTTGGCTTTCAAAAAGCAAACGCAGAGTAGGCAGCAGTTCATAATTATTATTGTATAGTGTGGTTGCTAGTGGAACTATAATATCCTGTTCAATTTCAGCATCAATATTTCTATTAACAAAAAAGCGATACAAGCGGCGGCAAATAAAACGAGCAGTTTCTGGTTGCGAAAAAATCATTTCGACAAAATTGCTTAATTCATCAAACATTTGGGTAACATTGGTAGCACCAGTAATATTCGTATTTTGAAAAGCAGCAGAAAAAGTTTTGTTGCCCAAAGTGTGTTGCGAAAACGCAGCCCTACCCATAGGGATATTTGTATCGGTATCAATGATGGTTCTATCTAATTGTGTTTTAAAACCAGTCAGCACTTTTGCAGCTTGCTGAATATCTGATTCGGTATAATTAGTATAATTGCCATCAGCGATTTGTGCGCCTTTGCCGATTGTGAAAAGCTCCAAAAATTCACGAGCATAATTTTCGTTCGGGCTATTTTTGTTATTAACTGTATTATCCAAATACAATAGCATGAGGTTGTCCAGTGTCATTTTTTTAGCAAAAGTTTTAAAATTGCCAAAAGCATAAAACCGAAGTAATGCAATGTAATCATACAAATTTGCAGCAGAGCCTTCAGTAGCAGCAGCAGTAAATGCTTGGTGCATAAAAAACTGCAATTTATGGTGCATAGATACATCTTGGCGTGCTTCGTTTGTCCACCAACTTATTACAACACCACGCAAAGGGTTGTTGGTTGTTGAAGGAGGCGTGTTCGTAGAAATCCAAGGCTGGCCTGTAGAAGGGTCAACGGGTTCGGAGAGTTGTAGTGGTACAACAGTCAATAATTCATCTAAGGCTTGTTGAGCTGTTTTGGTGGCAAACTCCTGAATACGTACTTTGTTTACTACAAAAGTGGTTCTGTATAACAGATGTTTGGCTAAACGAATACCTAACTGACCTTGATGCGGAGAAAGTGATGCCATAAAACAATATGCTGAATATGAAATTTATGTACGAACATTAGACTGTATAATACGGAAAAGGTTAAACAAAAATATAAAAAAAACCCAAACAAAGCATATCTGCCTGTTTGGGTTGTCGTTTTCTCAAATATGTTGTTAAAATCCCCTAAACAATTTGTGTAGTGAATCGAATCACTAATAAATAGGAATAAAAAATATAATATGTCTATATACAAAGCAAGTGCCAAAAAAAAAGGTCACCGCCTTTGCGAGTGACCTTGTAGAAAAAGAGGCAAAACTCCATCATACTAATGCTTGATGTATTGAAATAAAACATCCCACGTTTTAGTGCTTCATATAAAGAGAGAATTTGAGCAGCATTAGCATAAACGACTGACCACTTTTGGAAAGATGTTTCATAGTGAACGGAGTTTTATAAAATGACGAACAACACTTTCAGGTATAAATTTTATTTGGCATCCAGAACAAAATCTGTATTCAGAATTGTCTGCATTTTAAATAAAATATCTTTTGTGGGTTGTGCTTTTCCACTTTCGATGGCGAGAATATTTCCTGCATGAAGCCCAGTTAGCAACGCCAATTTATCTGCTGACATATTTTTTTGTAATCGAGCATTTTTTATTTGTTCGCAAATAGGTGGAAAACCGGAGGCATCACTTATGGATTCAATGGCAGTATTGCTAAAAGAAATCATACTTGACATGGCTACTAAAAAACCGATGGTTAAAAAATATTTGTACATAGTAAAGTGGTTTAAAAATTATAAAAAATATCAACAGTTATTTATCTAATTTATATAGCTCATATTTTTCTATTATGTAAATCAATTTTGCAGTATATTCTTTATCCGTAGCATAGCCCAATGCGCTCAAATTTTCAGCCCAGGCACGATAATCATTTTTATAATCCAACAATGGTTTGTATCTGCCAGTACTAATCATTTTTGAATGTTCGCGCCAGCTTTCCCATGCTGATTTATACTTTCTGAAAAAATCTTTATGGTGGTCATCTGAAAAATTTGAACAATGTCCTTTTTTACATTTTTTTGAAAAACATTTCATTCCGAAATGATTATTGTTACGTTGTGCTAAACGACTATCTCCTGCGCGACTTTCGATGAGGGCTTGTGCCATATTGATACTTGCAGGAATACCGAATTTATCTTGTTCTGATTTTGCAATAACTGCAAAGCGTTGAACATATTCGTTCACTTCTGCATCTTTCAAATAATCAGGAGAAATAGGCGCGGCTAAGTTCTCTTTATAATTCACAGCTTTTGAAAAAGAGAAAGTGCTTTCTGAACGCGACTTGCCATCATCTGTAATATTTTCGTTTGGTAAAGCACTACGATTGTCGCCGACAGTAAATGGTGATTTGAAATTAATCTGGAATTGCATTTCTTTTTTCAAAACAACCAGAATGAGCAACCCTATCAGAATCATTTGGACCCAAGGAATGGTACGTTGACCGCCCAATAGTCGTAAAATAAGATGTTTTAATAATTGGAATAATTTTCCTAAAATGATAAAAGTTTTTTCGATAATTTCCCCAAAAGTTTGATATTGTTCGTTGAAAGCATTTGATGCATTATCATTAGAGAAGGCAAACTTTTTCCCTAATTCTGCATTTATATTGCTAATGCGAATGCTTTTTGGCGGCTTGGGTGTTGATTTTTGTTGAACACGCTGTTGTTGTTGGACTCTCATGATAATTACTATTTAGGAGGACGAAATAATTGTTTTTGTTTTAAATTGTTTCAAATATAATGCAAATATAAAACAAAATGTTTATATGTCAAGTAATTTTAAAACATTTTATTATTATTATTTTAAATAATTTATAATTATTTGATTATCAATGTGTTTTAATTATAAAAAATGTTTTAAATTGTTTGTAAAAAATATAGATTTAATAATTTTAAAATACAATACACATTAGAAATTGATATGCATACGATAGCACCATACGCCGGATGGAGGGAAATTTATAACACACAAGAAGATTCATATTCGCCATTTTATGGAGTAGAATATGAGGAGTTTGTATTTACTAATAAGATTTATAATTACTACATTCATCCACAATGGGACGCATTTGGTTCTGAGACTTTGTATGCAAAAATTCTTTATACTAATTATGATAAAGGATACACTATCATCGAATTATTGGGAGAATGGAATGATGCTATCGAAAATGATATAATGCTTTTTCGTCAGGAAGTGATTGATCCACTAATTGAGCAAGGTATTTATAAATATATTTTGCTGTGTGATAATGTTTTGAATTTTCATGGTTCAGATGATGCCTATTATGAGGATTGGTGGGATGAAATAAAAGAACATGATGGCTGGGTATGTTGTATAAATACTTTGCTACACGTTAAAGACGAAATGTTGCAAACGCGATTGCAATTTTATATTAATTTTGATGAGAAGTTAAACGACATTCATTGGCGACCCATGCTACCTCAAAACTTGTTTATGCTTATTGAAATGCAGTTGAATAGGTTCATAAAAAAAATTAAAGATTAACTGAAGATTCAATACTTTTGCATCAAAATCAAACTAATACAATATGGAATACAAGAGATTAGGAAAATCAGGATTACAAATTAGTGCTTTATCATTCGGTTCTTGGCTTACGTTTGGCAAACAAATTGGCGACGAAACTGCTGAAGAATTGATGGCAGTTGCTTATAATAGCGGTGTCAATTTTTTTGACAACGCTGAAATTTATGCCAACGGTAAATCGGAAATCGTTATGGGTCGTGTTTTCAAAAAAATGAATTGGGAGCGCAGTTCGTATTTGGTTTCAAGCAAAGTTTTCTTCGGTGATGGTGGCAAAAAACCCAACCAAACTGGTCTGAATCGCAAGCATATTTTTGAAGCCTGTCATGCTGCATTAGGAAGATTACAAGTGGATTATATTGATTTATTTTTCTGCCATCGCCCTGATAAAAATACCCCAATGGAGGAAACAGTTTGGGCAATGAATCATCTTATCCAACAAGGTAAAATATTATATTGGGGAACAAGTGAGTGGTCGGCTCAAGAAATTATGCAGGCACATTTGGTAGCAAGAGAATTGCATTTGATTGGTCCAACAATGGAACAACCACAGTATAATATGTTTCACAGAGAAAAAGTTGAAGTAGAGTTTGCTAATATTTATAATACAGTAGGGTTGGGCACAACAATTTGGTCGCCGTTGGCTTCTGGTGTTTTAACCGAAAAATATTTAGCAGCTATACCCGAAGATACCCGCCTAAGTATGGAAGGTTTGGCATGGCTAAAAGAACGTTCTTTGACGCATGACAGAATAGAGAAAGTGCGACAATTAAATGATTTGGCAAAATCGCTCGGTACGAGCTTAGCAAAAATGGCGATTGCTTGGTGTGTGAAAAATGATAAAGTTAGTTCAGTAATTTTGGGTGCTTCTAAAATTGAGCAACTAAAAGAAACACTTACTTCATTAGATGTTTTGTCGTTATTGACTGCGGAGGTGTTGGCACAAATTGAAAAGATATTAGATAATAAACCAGCATTGCCGGCATTTTAGTTGGCACATATTTTAAATCAATTAAAAAGGATTCGCTACTGCGAATCCTTTTTTTTATCACAAAAATGAACTCATTTGATCTTCGTCTGCAATATCGTCCATATTCATTCCGCCCATCATCTGGTCAGGATTTTCTTCATCAATATCGTCATATTCAGTTAAATCCCAATCATCGTCGTCGTCAACAACTTTTTTATTAGAAGTACCGCTTGAAGGTTTAGTTGATTTTTTAAATATTTTTGTAATAATCTTATTTTGCTTTTTCTCTTTAGCTTCTTTTTTGTCAACTACTTCCTCTGTGGCTTCTTGATGATTTGGCAGCTCACCATCTTCACCCGGGAGGCTGTCAAAGTTGCGGCGATTTGCTGCTGCCATTTGTTGTTGAATTAACTGTTGTGTCAATAACTGTTGGTGCGATTGTTCTTCTTTGGCAGATACGCTTTTTGTAGCATGTGGCACTAAAAGTAGTCTTTTTTTCTCAATTAGTTGGCCGGTTACGCTGCAAATCCCATATGATTTGTTTTGAATACGAATCATCGCATTCTCCAAATTGCGAATAAATTGCTGTTGGCGCACCATTTGGTTGTTCAACATCTCTAACTCAGAATGTGTGCTGCTATCATCAAACCAATCCGCTCCCTGTTGGTCGCTGGCATTTTCGTTCAGTTCAATAATTTGCTCGCGCGTGAAGTCCAATTCTTGTCTGGCAGTGGCTAATTTTGAATCAATCAATTGCTTGAATTCAGCCAAATCCTCATCGCTATAGCGTGCAGTTGTCGTAGAATTTGTTTCGCTACTCATATCAATTATTATATTTGCTATATGGATTTAATTGTTAGTTCAAATTTGCTTACTTTTCGGAAAAGTGGCACAAAATTATCCTATTAATTTTAATAATGAAACACTTTTAGAAAAATATTTACTGTTTACTGTTAATTTTTTAAAGTAATTATATATTTTTATTTAAAATATCGAATACCGTTACTTTTAATATCAATTCTAAGACCAAAAGTAATATCGAGCAGCAAACAAAGCCAAAAAAAAGTTCATTATATCGCATAAATGCCTGAACATCTACTGTGGTTTTTTCCAGCTTGTCAATTTCATTATAAATTTCCTTGAGCGCAGTTTTGTCAGTTGCTCTAAAATATTTTGCATTTGTTACTTCTGCTATTTGTTGTAATAATGATTCGTCAATTTCTACTTTTGTCAAGCCATAAAAGTAACGTCCATCGCTTCTTCTTCCAATTGGGGCTAATGCTTCACCTATACCGCCAACGCCTATAGTATAAACTTTAATGCCTAATTCATTAGCGATGTTTGCTGCCTGTAATGGTTTAACATAACTACTTATGACGTTATCAATACCGTCAGTCAATAGTATAATTATTTTACTTTTTGCTTTTGAATCTTTCAAACGGTTTACGCCGGTTGCCAAACCCATCCCGATGGCTGTACCGTCTTCTAAAAAACCACATTCTAATTTATCGATTAATTCTTTCAAAACAGCATGGTCGGCAGTAATTGGGCATTGTGTGAATGCCTCACCTGAAAAAACTATAAGTGCGAAGCGGTCATATATACGTTTGTCAATAAATTCAATAGCCACATCTTTGCAGACTTCCAAGCGATTTGGTAAAAAATCCTGTGCCAACATACTATTTGACACATCCATCACCAATCCAACGTCAATTCCATCAGCCTCCATAGTTGATGATTGTAAGATGCGTTGTGGGCGAGCCATTGCAATTATTAATAAACTTAATGCAATGTATTTTAATATGTTTATGAAGGGTAAACTTTGTGTGCGCCAAGTAGTATTTTTCGATTGGAAATCTTCTGAGGTTGCAACTTTAAAACTATTAACTGGCTTTTTGGATTTTTTTTCTACCCACCACCACATTAACGGAACAATGGGAAGTAGCATTAACCATCCGCTATGCAGAAACCGAAAGTTTGTGAACCAATCCATTTTAGCTAAACTTGTTTGTAGAGAATTAGTTTTGTGTAAAATTACACCCCTTTTTTTGAATAGAATAGCGGTAGCAGCAAATAACTCAAAAAACCGAATCCAATGTTTGTTAGGTATTGTGTAAAAAACATGATATTGGAGAATGAAAATGCATCTGATGGATTGATGTTGTAAAAATTTGTAAGGGCGGTTGTTACTAAAAATTGATAACTACCAATTCCCCCTGGTGTAGGAATAACCATTCCGAACGCTCCGAAAACCATGATGAGTAAAGCTGCTCGCAAATCAAGATGAGCAACAGGGTCAAATGACTTGAATCCGAAATAAATCATCAAATAAAACATCAACCATACAGACAGACTATGTAGTATGAAGTTCCTGATAGTTTTTATTTTTTTGATGGACTGTATTCCTTCCAAAAACCCGATTAATTTGCTTTTGATAAATTGATAATAACGATGCTTTTGCAACTTTTTCCGCTTAAACCAAATTAATGCTATAATTAAAAAAATAATTATAGCTATACATATAAATAGCATTGAATTGCCCTGCTCGCTTGTTGTTGGATGTGCTTTTTGCGAAGCCAAAAATTCTGATAAAACTTTGTATTCAAGGATGAACCCCAAGACCGTTACTGTTAGGAATGAAATTGTATCCACCAATCGGTCAACAGCAACTGTACCGAATATTTTTTCAAATGGAATACCTTCATAACGCGATACTAAAACTGGTCGTAATAATTCGCCTGATCGAGGAATTATGGCATTGGCAAAATAGCAACTCAAGGTACTTAAATAGGCGGGTGCAAAATGCAATATATAGCCCAAAGGTTTTATTAACATTTGCCATCTTATCACACGATTGACATTACTAAACAAAAAACAAACCACTACTAAAGCTATCCAACCGTAGTGTACTCCTGCAAAATCTGTGCGGAGTTTCTGCCAGTCTGCGCCTTGTTTTTGAAATACATAATAAAGCAATAATATGCCGACGCACAAAAAAAACAGGGTGCGTAGAAGGGTAGATAGTCTTGCACTCACAACTGAAATTACATTATTTTAGGCGATTGTTTTCATCCGGAAAGGCTACTGCCGGGGTGAAGGATTTGGCTTCTTCGGGAGTCATTAATGCGTATGCAATAATAATAACAACATCGCCGATGGCTACTTTACGTGCGGCAGCACCATTCAAGCAGACTTCACCCGAACCTCTTCGACCTTTAATGACGTAAGTTTCGAATCGCTCTCCATTATTATTATTTACGATTTGGACTTTTTCACCCGCAATTAGGTTTGCAGCATCTATTAGGTCTTCGTCCAGCGTAATACTGCCAATGTAATTCAGATTAGCATCTGTTACAGTTGCACGATGTATTTTAGATTTAAAAACTGTTATTAACATGGAAGCAAGAATAATATAAATGGTTCATTTGTAAAATATCAGACTCGAACGCTCTTTTGGGAGCATAAATGGAGGGAAAGTGGCTACAAAGATACGATAAATCAGGATAAGATGCAACCACCCGTTTTTTAACATACTTTGGCATAAATTTACTCGATACCATATTGTTTGATTTTTCGATATAATGTTCGCTCCGAAAAACCCAACTCATCGGCAGCTTCTTTGCGTTTGCCGTTATACTTTTTTAGTGCCATGATAATCATCTTCTTTTCCATTTCGGATAATGAGAGTGACTCGTCCACTTCTTCGGCAGCACTATAAGTAGTATTTTTAGAATCAACAATGATTGGTTTGTTGTCATGGGGTTGATGTACAAAAGTGTTAGTTGCTGAAGGATAAGGTAAATCGGCTCGTTGTGAAATGTAGTTGTTTTCTATTGCTGTCGGTGATTTTCGCGATAGTTGAACATTTGGCATGTTAAGATTATTGGTACTTATAAGTTCAAACACTAATGACTTCAAATCGTTCAAATCGTTCTTCATGTCAAAGAGTAATTTATATAAAATCTCTCTTTCTTGAAAGGAAGCACCGCTATCGCTCAATGCGCTTTTGTGAATTGCAGGCAATATGCGTTGGCTCAATGCGGGTACAATTTCTAACAATCTTTCTGCCGAAACATTTTTATCGTCTGCCAAAATAGAAATTTGTTCAGCTATATTTTTTAACTCACGAATGTTTCCCGGAAACGGATAGTTTTCTAATAACATCTGTGCGCTTTCGTCCAACATTACTGGTGATGTGTGGTATTTCTCCGAAAAGTCGAACGCAAATTTTCGGAACAACAACATGATGTCTTCACGGCGCTCTTTTAAAGATGGAACACGAATCGGAACGGTATTTAAACGATAGTACAAATCTTCTCTAAATTGTCCACGTTGTATTGCTTGCAATAGGTCTTCGTTAGTAGCAGCTATCATGCGCACGTTAGTTTTCATCACCTTTGATGAACCTACGCGCACAAATTCGCCGTTCTCCAAAATGCGTAACAAATAAGCTTGTGTATCTAAAGGCATTTCGCCAATTTCATCCAAAAAAACAGTGCCTTTATCTGCTGTTTCGAAATAGCCTTTGCGCTCTCCTGTCGCGCCTGTAAAAGATCCTTTTTCGTGACCAAATAATTCAGAATTGATTGTGCCCGGTGGTATTGCACCACAGTTGATAGCAATAAAAGTATTATGCTTTCGCGCACCTAATGTATGTATAATTTTAGAAAAAACTTCTTTGCCTACGCCACTCTCTCCACTTATGAGTACAGTCAAATCGGTATTGGCAACTCTTATGGCAGTTTCTAGTGCCTGATCGAGTTGTTTGGATTTTCCGATAATGCCAAAGCGTTGTTTGATACCTTGTAAAGTGGAACTCACTAAATTATATGATTGACTTATCTTTTAAGAAATAAAAGAGCATTACTGACCACTGAGAAATGCTTCGCTTTTTGAAGGCTGTTCCGTATACTTATACGGGCAGTGGCGGCATCCGCTACTACAACAATACCCTCTTTCCCGCAAAAAGTGTTCTGTGAATACCCAATAACCATTTTCGATATAATAATCTTTACCAAATTGTAATAACGTGGGTTGCTTATTCAACTTATCGTGATTGTTCATGCTGTAATTTTGGAACGCTCGAAACTACCCAATTATACACACCGAAAAGTATTGCAGAATACACCAAATCCCCTATAAGGGTTTTATAAAAAAACGGTAATCCGGCAGCATAGCTCGTCATCAATCCAGCAAAGTCTTGTGTGTACATTGGGTTGCCATACCAGCTAGTGCAATTCGTTATCAAAAAGAATAACACTGATGCCGAAACAGATGCTAACCCAACGCGAATGATGCTAACTTTACTGCGAAAAACAACGACACCTAATACTACTGACAGCAGTAATGCTATATAAACAGAAGTCATTCCCCACCATTCAAATTCAGGTGAACTTTTATATGCGGTATATACATAATTATTGAGATACAAGTCGCTCAACCACATGATTAGTAAGGGTAAAAAGAAGCTCCAACGCTTGTCTTTAAAATAAGCTGCTCCGAATAAAGCAACTGCACCAATAGGAGTAAAATTATAAGCGTGCGGAATGACGCGGCTACCAACTGTCAAAATTATTAAGCCAGAAATTAACCAAAAATTAGCATTTATTCGGTGTGGTTTCATATTATATCGTTTTATTTGTGCAAATATAGGATTTTTTCGTTCAAAAAATAAATTACATTCATGTCCGAAAGATTGGAACGATTAAAAAAAGTAGTACAACGCCGACAACTAAACTTGACCGTCATTCTTGAGAATGTACATGATACACATAATATCGGTGCCGTTTTGCGTTCTTGCGATGCCGTTGGTATTCAAGAAGTATTTGTGCTTTACACGGAACCAATCAAACGGCAAAATAGTATAATTTTAGGTAAAAAAACTTCAGGAGGCACACGCAAATGGTTGGATGTGCATTTATATACTAATTTGGAGGATTGTATGCAGCACGTCAAATCAAAGTATCAAACCATTTATAGCACACACTTATCATCTGATTCAAAAAACATTTACGACATAGATTTAACACAATCAATAGCAATTTTGTTTGGCAACGAAAAAGACGGAATTAGCCATCAAGCCTTGCAATATGCCGATGCAAATATTTCGATTCCACAAATGGGCGTTACGCAAAGTTTGAATATTTCGGTAGCATGTGCCATAACTTTGTATGAATCGTTCCGCCAACGCGCCCAAGCTAATATGTATGAAAACAATACTACCATGACTAACAAACAATGCGAAGCACTTTGGCAACAATACTTTGAGCGTAACGAACTTGCACATAAGGGTAAAATGGTAATAAAATCGCAATAGAAAAATTCAGGCATAATGAAAACAGGATTATTTTTTGGGTCATTCAATCCCGTACATGTAGGGCACATGATTATTGCAAACTATGTGGTGCAACATACCGATTTACAACAAGTATGGATGGTAGTTTCGCCACACAACCCGTTGAAAGAAAAAGCTTCATTAGCCAATGATTATGACAGGTTTCATTTGGTGCAATTAGCTATCGGGGATAATGCCAACCTTCGAGCGAGCGATATAGAATTCAGCTTGCCCAAGCCTTCTTACACGATTGATACCTTGACGTATTTGCAAGAAAAATATCCGACCAAACAATTTGCTCTTATCATGGGTGGTGATAATTTAGCCTCTTTAAATAGGTGGAAAAATTATGAATTATTGCTGCGCGATTATGATATTTATGTATATAAACGGCCACAGTACGAATTAGGCGAATTTGCCAATGCGCCTCGAGTGAAAGTGGTAGAAGCTCCATTATTAGATTTGTCAGCAACGTATATCCGTTCACAAATAAAAGCAGGAAATTCGGTACAGTATTTAGTACCCGATGCCGTTTATGAATATTTACAAGGCAGCACCTTATATCTGTAAAAAAAATAATAACAAACAAAACGAATAGAGTATGTCGGTTAACCATATACACAGAATTTTATTAGTTGAAGATGAAGAAAGCATCCGCGACTTAGTAAAACTAAACCTCGAAATGGAAGGCTTTGAAGTGGTTGCAACCGATGACGGAGCGGATGCCCTAAAAATTATTGATGAACAATATTTTGATTTGCTCATTCTAGACATCATGCTCCCTAAAGTGGATGGCTTGCAAATCGCCGAGCAAGTACGTTTAGCAAATAACAAGGTATCTATCATTATTTTAACTGCCAAAGACACAGCCTCTGACCGTATTGCCGGACTCAAGCGTGGCGCAGACGATTATTTAGTGAAACCTTTCAATTTGGAAGAATTACTATTGCGTGTGCAGAAACTCATTAAGCGCAATACAGTTAAATTAGTGAATGAATTTTCGGACATTTATACTTTTGGCAATAACACGATTAATTTTATTACGTTCGAAGCAAGCGGAATAAATGGCAAATTCATGCTCACAAAAAAGGAAGCCATGTTGTTAAAATTGCTCATTGAACGAAAAAATGAAGTCGTGTCGCGGCAGCAAATATTACAATCTGTTTGGGGGTATGACGTTTTTCCATCCACTCGCACTATTGATAATTTTATTCTATCCTTCCGAAAATATTTTGAACCCGACCAACGCGAACCACAATATTTTCATTCAGTATGGGGCATTGGATATAAATTTACACCTTAAAAAAGAAAATCAGTACAAACAAATTACTTTCTCAAAATGTAAAAAAGTGATATATTTGCACCATAATTTTTTATTTATCATCAAAAAGTTTAATATCTATGGGTAAAGGAGACAAAAGAACGAAACGCGGCAAAATTTGGAGAGGCTCTAATGGCAATTCTCGCCCGAAAAGCACAAAAACTGGAAAACCAACCGCTCCTCAAGCAGCATAACCACATCAAAAAAACTGGATAAAATTAATATGGCGAAAGGCAAACCATGCCTCTTGCCTTTCGCTGCATGAAAAAGACGCATACATGAAAACTCCTGTTGTTTTAGAAAACATTGCCATCACTGGTATTGCCGATAAAGGAATGGCGGTAGGGCGCGATGCTGACGGCAAGGTAATTTTTGTTGAAAATGCTGTACCCGGCGATATTGCCAACGTTCAGCTTACGCAAAAAAAGAAAGGAGTACATTTCGGCAAAGTTGTTCAACTTATACAACCTTCATCGGATAGAGTCGAACCTTTCTGCCAACATTTTGGTGTTTGCGGTGGTTGCAAATGGCAATACATGGATTACGCAGCACAACTTCATCACAAATATATAGAAGTAGAAAATGCCTTTCGGCGAATAGGGAAAATTGACTGCCCTATTAACCCAATTATCGGAGCAGCCCAAACACGATACTACCGCAACAAGTTAGAGTTTTCTTTTTCAAATAAGCGTTGGATAACCGATGAAGAAATAACACAAAACACACCGATTGATAATTGGAACGTATTAGGGTTTCATCGTCCGGGTACTTTTGATAAAGTAGTTGACATCCAACATTGCTATCATCAAGCCGACCCTTCCAATGCAATACGAAATGCTATCCGTGATTATGTTTTAGCAGCGCAACTACCTTTTTTTGACATACGAAAACAAAACGGCTGGCTGCGTACTCTTTTTATTCGCACCACCTTACAAGGGCAAGTGATGGTGATAGTTACGCTGTTTTATGAAGATGCCGAAAACAGAATCAAGTTGTTGAATTTTATCAAACAACGCTTCCCGCAAATTTCATCGCTACTTTATGTTATAAATACCAAAGGCAATGATTCTATTTTAGACCAAGATGTAGTTACTTTTTTTGGTAACAATTATATTGAAGAACAATTAGGTGATGTGAAATTTGAAATCGGGCCGAAATCTTTCTTCCAAACCAATACCGCTCAAGCCAAAAAATTGTATGATGTTGTTGTTGAGTATGCCTCACTCACCGGCAACGAAAATGTGTATGACCTCTATACGGGCATCGGCAGTATTGCATTATATGTAAGCCAATATTGCAAACAAGTTGTAGGTATTGAAGAAGTAAGTGCAGCCATTGATGATGCCAATAAGAATAAACAACGCAATAATATTACCAATGTAACTTTTTATGCCGGAGATGTTCGCGCCATCCTCACCGATGCATTTGCACAACAACATGGCAAACCTGATATAGTCATCACTGACCCACCGCGTGCAGGTATGCACCCGGACGTAGTCAATATGCTATTGCAATTAGCCGCTCCAAAAATAGTTTATGTGAGTTGTAATCCAGCAACACAAGCAAGAGATTTACAACTGCTGTCTACAAAATATCACGTAATCAAATCCCAACCTGTAGATATGTTTCCACACACACACCACATTGAAAATGTTGCAGTATTAGCATTGAGAAATATATAATATCTGTAAAAAAGTATGACATTACAATAATATTGTTAAATTTGTAGTGTATAGCTGATTAGCTGAAAAACTAATTTATTACTAATAACAGCAATAATTATTTACAAAGTGGAAATGGAAAAACCTAACAGAGAAGTTGTGTACTCTAAAAAAGTGAGAGCAGGGAGGAGGAGAACGTATTTCTTTGATGTGCGGCAAACAAAAGGTGATGATTATTTTATCACCTTAACGGAGAGTGCGAGACGGTTTAATGGCGACGGCTATGAACGCCACAAACTTCTTTTGTACAAAGAAGATTTTAACCGCTTTTTGGCGGAGCTGCAAGATGTCGTAAACTATATCAAAACTGAACTAATGCCTGATTTTGATTATGACGAGTTTACTCGCAGGCAGGAGGAATACGAAAGTCAGCGTGAATCATTAGCCGAAGGTGCTGAACCTCGTACTTCAGAAAATGACTCTGAAGAAGACGTTGAGGATATCAATGAAAAAAAGTCAAGTCAACACGATAAAGATGATGATTTAAGTTGGTAGATTTATTTCCAGTTTAAATCAGTTCACCATCCAAAAAGTCAAGATGAGCTACTATGCTCGCCTTGACTTTTTTCGTGCCGAAATATCACTCGTCAAAAAATAATTTCAAACAGTATTGTACGATGCAACGATTTCGTGTCTATCTTTGTTCTCATACATACAAAAAAGCAAAAGTATGCCAACCGCTTTCTTTACCCCTTTCGAGGAACATCAAATCGTAACCGCAATACGCGAGTCGGAGGCGCTAACTTCAGCAGAAATACGTGTGCACGTACACGAATCGTTGAGCGAAAACCCTCAGATGGAAGCCATCCATACGTTTCAGGCGTTAGGCATGGATAAGACCGCACTCCGCAACGGCGTTTTATTTTTCGTCGCACCCTACCACAAATACTTTGTCGTATTAGGCGATAAAGGCATAAATGAAAAAGTGCCTGACGGGTTTTGGAATGATGTAAAAGATATTGTAATTAAAAATTTCAGACATGGGGATATCGCAAACGGTCTTTGCGAAGGAATTTGCATTGCCGGCGAGCAATTAAAACTACATTTCCCGATTTCAACAAATGATAAAGATGAATTGCCAAATACCATTTCGTATAAATAATTTGTGGCTAACCGCAACCTTTTTTTTGTTGAGTACGCTCAACCTATTGGCTGCGCCATTACCC
>JAGOHC010000101.1 GCA_017996375.1 Saprospiraceae bacterium
CTCTAATGCAGCCTTACGTGACATTTGAGTTTTTTCCGCAACGACTAAGGATTTTTGTGCTGCCTTTGCATCAGTTATTGATTTCTGAATTTCGCTTTTTAATGATTGACGAATCTGCGTATTCTGCAGTTGTTGTGTTTCGACATTAAGCTTGGCACGTTGCATAGAAATTTTTGAACTTCCATTATTGTAAATCGGTACATTTAATGCTAACCCTAATGACTGGCTTCTGTTTTGGTCTAATTGGTCAAAGTAAGATGTGCGCTCCAAAATCGGAATATCCTGCTCGGTAGTAATAGTAACAGGTTGTCCGTTTATTTGAATCTCTTGGCTAATTTGTTGTGTCGTAAAACCAGCAATACTTTTACTCAAGGTTGAGAATCTGCTTGATATATCACCAAATAAAGATAACGTTGGTAGCAAACCTGATTTTGCAATATCAATAGCAACTTCTGCACTTTTCAGTTGCCAATCGGCTGCGCGGATTTGCGGCTGCGTGTTCAATGCTTTATTAAAAACATCGGTGAGTGTATAGGCATCTAAGTTAATATTTTGTGGTGTATCTACTTTAGGGTGCTCCACCTTCATGTTGTGATTAGGATCTAATTGCAAGAGTTGTTTGAGCGTTAAATATGCGATTGCTACGTTATTTTGCATACCAACAATTTGCTGCTCATCGGTAGCTAATTGTGCTTCTATATCCAACTTATCATTGGCGGGGCGCATACCCACTTGCACTAATTTATCTAACTGATTAAGTTGATTTTGAGTGAGTTGTAATTTCTTGTTTGCATTTTCTAACTGGTCTTCCGCTAATAATATTTGCAGGTATGTAGATGCAACTTGCAGCGAAATATTGTTGCGTGTTTGTTCGGCATTTGCCGATGCAGCCTCACGATTGTATTGACTTTGAACGATAGCATTGCTGATGCGGCTACCATTGTACAATATCATATTACCACTAATGTTGTATGAATTGAAACCTATATTTTGTGCGGCAAAGGCGTTTGTAGTAGGGTCGATGGAACGACCAAAATTATAGCCAAAATTTGTTGAACCATTGAGCGACGGATACCGCGCCAATTTGCTTTGTTTCTCTAATAATTGTGCATCTGCAACTGATAAATCAGTTTGCTTGACGGTAATGTTATTTTGTTGCGCGTAGTTGATACACTTTTCTAGTGTCCATGTTTCTTGGGCAACAATTTTACTTGCCAAAACCAATATTAGTGCGGTTAAAACTATATAGTTTCTATTCATTTTTCAATGGTATTAGATTGATGATACAATGTTACTACAACGTAGATATATTGGCAAAATATTTATATCAATGGTATGAATTTTAAGATGAATTGCTATTTTGCCCGAATTGCTGGTGATATTCTATTCATCCGAATTTTGAAAATCAAAACCGAATTGGGTGGTATTTTATCTTCGCCGTTTTCGCCTTCAATCGGTGTTGCGCCGTAGCCCATTTTGGAAGGAACAAACAACCAACCTTCAGCACCTTCATTGAAATGTTGCAGGCCTTCTTCTAGTCCCTCAATTAATTTTCCTTCGCCTAATGTTACTTCAAGCGGTTGCTTATTCAGGTTACTGTCAAATATTTTTTGGTTGACTAATTTCCCTTCATAAAATACTGATACGGCATCGCCTTTACGAGCACTTTTACCCTTACCAGATTTTGTAATGATGTAACTTAATCCACTACCCGAACGCTTGGTGTGAAGTTGTTGCGCCAAAGCGTATTCTTGAATAAGTTTTTTATCCATCAGAAATTGCTCTTTTTGTTGCGCTTCAAAAGAGGCTTGCTCCTGCTTGTCTAATTTATCCATATACGAATCATACTCCTGAAATGACATGATTGCCAGTACCTGAATTTCAAAAATTAATGGCGCGTTAGGAGGAATTGCCTTACCCGAACCTCTGCTACCATACGCCATATTCGCTGGTATGTACAAAGTACCCTTGTTTCCGAGAGCAAGTTGGCGAATACCAGCATCTAAACCCTGAATGACTTGTTTGTTTCCCACCTGAAAAATGAATGGGTCATTCGCATCTGTTGAGTCGAAAACTGTTCCATCTAATAATTTTCCGACATACAAAATTTGCACATAGTCGGCATCTTTGGGTAGCTTCCCTTTTGTATTTTTTTGTATCTGATAATAAACTCCTTCAGGAGATTTTTGCGCTTCAATTTTATTTGCTTTGAGATATGCTTCCAATGTGGTAGTATCCGACATTGCAAATGGGTTTGCTGTGCAAGTTGTATTATCCAATATTAGGATATAAAATACAAGAAGCAGTACTCGATAAAAATTTGTCATTTAGAATAATATTAAAAATAAAACTTTAATTTTGCGAACATTACAGGCTGACACTGCAATTTGAAGGTATTTTTTACGTTCTATCGCAGTAAATTGTTTATATTGAACACTAAAATTACAAAACATATTATTTTTTAAACTAATAATTTTAATGAAAGCTTACAACACGATTCTTGTACTTTTCGCACTTTTTTTGGTAAACACAACTACTTCTTACGCACAAAAATATGGACATATTAATTCGGGCAATCTGCTAGAAATGATGCCGGAAGTGCAACAAGCCAACGACTCTTTGATGGCTTTGCAGAAGTCGTTATTATCTGCCGGCGAGCAAATGGTAAAAGCATTTGAAGTGAAATACCGCGCCTTAGAAGCAGACGTGAACGCCGGAAATATTTCGCAAATTGACAGACAAAAACGCGAAGATGATTTGCGAAAAGAGCAAGAAACCATTCAGCAATACGAAACAGAAATGCAAAGTAAATTGAATATGAAAAGAGAAGCGTTACTATCGCCGCTCTTAAACAAAATGAAAGATGCGATCCAAACTGTCGCCAAAGAAGGCGGATATAACATGATTTTTGACGAAAGCGTCGGCGTGTTACTTTTTGCAAACCAAGCTGATGACATCACTGCTGCTGTAAAAACAAAATTGAATATTAAATAAATATTATTTCAATAAAACAAAGCTGTTATTATGAATAAGTATTCAAAATTTATCGGAATTGCATTCATTCTAATCACACTGATTATACTTGTAAGTAGTTGTGCATCAAATCGTTGCAACTGCCCGCATTTTTAAAAAACCAATTCCTTATACCTTTATATCCCCAATAGTTGAAACCTGTTATCAACTATTGGGGATATTTTTTTTGCAATGCTGCCATACTTATCCTTACCGCATAAAAAAAATATTACTTTTTTTAATGGAATTTTATCAACACCAGACTCTATATAATATAGCAGTTTATGTAATGCTTTTGTGCCCAACCAAGCGTATGCATAAAACGTAATTTGCTATACCAAATTTGTAATTTTTTTATTAACAAAAACTTTTTTTTATGAAATTATTCATCATTTTAACACTACTGTTTGTTGGCTGCGGCTGCTCGCATGCTAAAGAAAAAAACCGACCGCCTATGCCTGCTACCACAAAGCAGGATAGTATCCCTGAGAAGAAAATTATCAAAGCATTTTCAATACGTAGCGAATGGGATATTAAAGAAAATATACCAAAAATGTATATTGATTTTATAGACACTACTACGGGTGCTGTTCTCAAAAGAATAGATTTAATAAAAGAAAATCCTTATACCGCAAATGCGATAATTAATATTAAAAAAATTAAAAGTGACGGTACAGTAGTTTATTTAACTTTTCAAGGTGGAAACAAAAGTGTAATTAAACAATTTCTTCCTGCCGAAAAGTATGAACAAATACCAATAAACAATATAGATGAAAATGCCATGACAAGTGCACGTGCAAACTTAGATGCTTCTAATTATGTAACTATAAGTTATATATTTGAATGGTGGGGAACAGAAAGAGAGTGGCAAAGGGGAGATTATGCTACTTCAATAATTGTTGTGTATGATAGATCAGGTAAAGAAATATTTCGGCAGCAATTTGATGGAGTAGCTGGAGGGGTCACTACAAATGATGGAAAATACCTATTGGTTAGTACGGGTGATAATGAACATATTGGAACAGCTAGTTACAGAATAATTGATATGCAAAACAATAAAATTATTTACCAAATAAAAGAAGATGATGTTTATAGTGATACAAAATTTAATCATTATGACAAGAATTTTTATAGGATAACGTTCAGTTATGAAAAAAGCAATGCATGGTATTACAATTATTTTGTATCCCATAATAGCACTTTATATTCAATAAAAATGTTACCAAAATCTTATGTTGAATATGAAGCACTTGAGTATGTAATAATAAGAAATTATGAAAAAGTTGATGAAATAAAAGAATACAAACTCTATTTCGACAAAGATTTCCAAACAATAAAACTCAAATAACATGAAAAATATAAAATACTTTTATTCAATAGCATGTTTGCTATTGACGCAGCAGCTTTTTGCACAAGTACAAAACGGCTTACAAGTACCGTATGAAACATGCACAAGTTGCTTAACTAATAACCCAATTTACTCTGGCACAACCAATTATTTCACTCAACCTAATTAAATTGCATCAGATTTTGGTCCAAGATACCTAAGTGCTGGTAACACGTACGACTGGCATGGAGGCGTGGATTATTCTGCAGCGGCAGGTGATAACGATAAAGGATATCGTTTGCGGGCTATAACTGGAGGGACAATTTATGCAATAGGAAAAACTGGTAACGCTGATTCCGATATTGGGGTTAAATATATAATTATTGATGGACAGCAACATGATTTTGGTTATCTGCATATTTTTCAAAATGGCATTAACTACCCAATTACTGGTATAGGCGATTGCAAATTTGTAACTTTATTTTTTAACATAAAATTCATTTTTTTATGAAATCATTCATCATTTTAACACTATTGTTTCTCGGCTGCGGCTGCTCGCACGCTAAAGAAAAAAACCGCCCACCCAATAGTGCAGTAATATCCCCAAAGGATAGTTTACCGAATGGTAGATACTTCTTACCCGATGCTAAAAAAGATTCCATTTTACCCGACGAAAAAGACATTCCCGATGATTACAAAAGAGGGAAATATGTTTGGGTTCGAGTACCTCAACACGATGAAGCCCCACCTAAAAAAGCATTCAATTTAGTAAATGAGTTCCGGTATATCACTAAAACTAATCCCGATACTAATATTATGAAGGAAATATTGGTACGCATAGATTTTTTTAATGCAGATAGTCAGGTGATAGCTACCTACGATGTACAAGCTAACAATCCTTATTCGGAAAGTAAATACAAAAATATTCAACAAGAGTATTTAGATATCAGTAGTGGCTTGGTAGATAGAACTGCCCTGCCAAATTATGACTGGCAAAAACATACACATCACTATGCTAATTATACAAGAGTACATGAAAATAATATGTGTGGCACTTTATTACTTGTCTATTATAGAGAAGCCTTTGATGCCCATAATACACTTTTAGACATTACTGCCACTTTCGTAATGTTTTCAAAGGAAGGAAAGCAAATAGCACGCTTGGACGATGTTCCGAATATGTTTTTTGGGCAAGGGTTGCTAACCTGCGATGAAAAATATTTGTGCTTCACCTATGGTGGTGCTGCCACCGAAGAGTTTGAACGTATGTATAATGATAATTTTTTCATATATGATATAGAAGCACGTGAGTTTGTTTATAAAAAAGAACTGCCAAAAGTAAAAACCTATCTTGAACCAATTGAAATTCACGGGGGGTATATTCTTTTAAGTGAACAAAACTATGACTTCATCATAGGAGGAAAAGATGACGGTATAATTGACCAAAAAGTATTCAATATAAAAGATGGTGTTATACACAAATATAGTTTTGATGTTAACTTTTGGGAGGATAATGCTTGGGTACACTATACAGACGACGGATTTGAATACACTTCTTTAAATAGAGTAGGGAATACAATATTAAGCGGCATAACAGTCACTCATTTGAAATATACCGATTTACCTACTGAAAAATTTTACTCACCAAAAAAATAACACAATATGAAAAAGATTTTAGCAATAATAATATGTATCTTCGTTTGTTTTAATGCAGCAAATGCTCAAAATTTACAGATTCGTTACAAGTCATGTACGCAATGTGACGATGGCTTGGATGCCGATAATACTTCCAATTTTACGTATTTAGACGCACTATTATACCCAACAAATCAGGTTGCTGATGACTATGGTCCGCGTCAAAACGGCACAGATCTTTATGATTGGCATGGTGGAATAGATTATAATAGCGGCAATAGCAACACCGATTTTGGCGATTTAATAATCGTACCGGAAGGCGGTACTATTGTGGGCAGTTTAACAGATGCCGGTTTGGGATATAAACGCTTAATTGTACGTGGTGCAACATGTAACTTAGGTTATGGTCATATGTTTCTTTCCACGAGTGATGGGTTTTCGAGAAGTGGGGGGTGTATATTAAAATATATGACACCTCCTAATGCTGACCAACGGTGTATAATCAGAATAAACAATGGAGATACAACGGCTATTGGATCTACTACGGGTATGGTAAATTTCAACAATAAAAATTTTCCGGTAAGTAACACTATAGCAGCGGGTACTGCCATAGGACCCACAGGTTATTCGGGTTTAACTGGTGGTGCACACCTGCACTTATTTAGTGTAACCAACAATACTGCAAGTACGCATGATACCGTCACTAAAAATCCATTACAATATGTAAGCTATGCGCAGCCAAATTTTAGTCAAGATAGTATTCAGCTAAGGAATATTACGAATTATGCCAACAATACGTCTGTCGCATGGGCAACTCCGAACTATCCGGGGAGTGGGTATTCCCCAATTGTTGTTAGACCTCATATGTTAAATCAGGGTGCAAACTCAAATAGGTACAACGTCATAAATGATGTAAACAAAGTACAATTACTAATAAAAAAGTATAACACATCTGATACTTTTGCGCTAATCAAAGGAAGTCGGTGGCTTTCCGAAATAAGATTAGGAGGCAGAATTGGGGAGAGTATGCTACCGGATTCAATGTACAAAGATGGTTCAACCACAAATGGAGGTCCCGAATATATAGGAAATTTAACTCGTATGGGAATACGCCCATTTGCTTATGCTACAACTGGCGCACGCCCCTACGATGACTATTACTTTCCAGATTTTATCACGCGCATCCACAAAAATGATGTCATCAATGTAGCTCCTATTCAATTAGCCGGTTGCCCACAAGATGCACGCTATAACGATGGCAGGTATCAAATAAAAGCAAAGGTTACGGACGTACGCAATCAGCGTGATTCTTCTAGTGTAACTACTTTTCTCTTAGATAATTTTAAACCCTTTTTATCAAGAATTGAAGTGAACGTTGCTTTTCAGAATATCCTTACTGCAACAACATCGTGCTGTACATCGGGAGGAATCCAACGCAGTTTTTCTCCAGCTTTCCCTATAACTTTAGAAAACACCTTGTTTCAGATATCACCTTTGCAGCTAAATGTTACAGCAAGCGAACCGTTAAGCAGCCTTCGTGTACGTGTGGGCTCAAGTAATTGGTTAAACATGAACCACAGTACAACCGACTCAACCGGTTTTTCATTAATATTACAACCAGCATCTAATTGGTACGATATTTATGTAGCGGGAGCCGATGTAATTTTTCAGTTCGATGGCACCGACCTTAGTAACAACCATACTTTGAATATTTCTGATAATGCAACGAGTTGCAAAACCATTCCTATACGAGCAAGTAACACAACATGGGGAACAGCAGAATTAAATTCCGGCTTAGATACAGCAAAGATATTTGTTGCATGCACCAAATCGCTCCCTGAAGCAAGCATAAACTATCCAACCATAAATATTTCGCAGGAATGCCAAACCCTCAGCGTTGTTAAACCTACCGCAAATATGAACAATGGAAGTATATGCTTTGAGTTTGAAAATTCCCCACCAATAAATTTGGGAGGATGGCAGTACATCGTGGTGCAGAGAGAATTTATCACTGGGTACATATTGTTATAAAATTATCAATGAGCCTTGCTGTTCGGTAGATAGTTGCATTTTTCTAATTAATTGCGACTCTCTCACTGTATTCAGCAATGAAGTGATAAGTATGCCGGATTGCGATAGCAGAAATGGGGGTATTCGATTATTGTCAAACCATGCAACAGGAGGCACCGCACCTTATAAATGGCGTTGGGAAGATGCACAAGGAAATATTCTACAAGAGGGCTATCCTATACCCAACTCTGACGAACAAAACATTGACGGTATTAGTGACTTGGGGGAAGGTATTTACTATTTAGTAGCTATTGATGCGAATGGTTGCATAGGCAAAAAGATGTTTGAATTAATTTCCGAGAATAATATAGCTATCTATGAATATACCATTTTGCCAGTTTGCGATGCCAGCTTAAGTAATGGACAAATATACATACTAGCAGCACACAATGCAAGCAGTACAATTACTTATACATGGAGTAATGGAATAGTTCAAGTTGATGATTCTTTTGAAGGTATTACTCTTGACGAACTTACTCCGGGTACTTATTGTGTCACCATTACTGCCGATCAAAGTTCTTGTGAGCTTATAAAATGTTTTGAGGTAAAAATACCTGAAAAGCTAACCAAGATTGGTATTACCGCTACTGTTGAGGCTACTTGTGTGAATACTATGAATGGTTCTTTAACTTTAAATATTACCGGAGGAATTGAGCCTTATGACATTAGTTGGGGTAATCAATCCTCAACTAATAGCACCAGCCTTCAAAACTTAAGCCCGGGTACCTATTGTCTTACAATAGCTGATCATTGCAGAACAGAAGTTGATACTTGTCTGACAGTTCCGGTTAGACAAAGCGATATAAATATTACAGGTAATGTTGTAAATTCGTGTCCGGGCGTAGCATTTGGCAGTATTAATACTTCAACATCCGGCGAAAACAGTCCTTATACATATCAATGGTCAACTGGCAGTAATGCAACAGCATTAACTAACATAGCAAGTGGTGTAT
>JAGOHC010000102.1 GCA_017996375.1 Saprospiraceae bacterium
TCCGACAACCGCACATATTTTAGGAGGCGTGTGTATGGGTGATAGTGACCTGACAGGTGTAATAGACCAGTATAATCGAGTGTTTAATTATACAAATATGTTAGTGTGTGATGGCAGCATGATTTCTGCAAACATAGGTGTAAATCCGAGTTTGACGATAACTGCAATCACTGAACATGCAATGAGTTTTATCAAGCAAAAAAATTGATTAAATTGATTCTGTATATTTTTTAAAATTATCTAATATTGCTTGCCAACCATTACGTTGTAATTCTTCCGAGTTGATTTTCTCCGGCTCAAAAGATTCGATTATCGTTGTGACATTATCTGAAGGTACAAACCTTACAATCATTTTTCGACCATCACCTAAAGTGATTTCAATTTTTTGATGTGGAAAAATTTCATCGTAAATTCCCCAAAAATCAAAGCTCATTTGTCCGTCTTTTGATGCCATTGTATATGTAAATTTGCCGCCCACTTGCAGGTCATTTTCGGCTGTTGGGCAATGCCAATCATCAGAAGCAAAATTCCAATTCACAACATGCTCGGGGCTTGTCCAACATTGCCAAACGGTAGCTATATCTTTTCGAATGATTGTTTCAACTTTTATCATCGGTATAGTTATTTTTATAATATGAAAGAATGAAGTTAGCAAGGAAAACCGACACAAACAAATTGGCAGTTAAATTGTTTTGTAAAATATAATCATCGTGCATGAATCGCAAATCGTTTTTAAAATCACTGGCTTTGCTACCAATTATTCCATCTACTATGAATCTTTCGGGGTTAAACAAAATTTCAGAAGCATTTTCACCCACAGAAAAAATGCCTGTTTTATTTTTAGGGCATGGCAGCCCGATGAATGCTATTGAAAATAATGAGTTTGTTCAAGGGTTTAGAAATATAGCAAAACAAATCCAAACTCCTCGAGCAATACTTTGTATATCAGCACATTGGGAAACAAAAGGAACGTTTGTTACTGCAATGGAACACCCTAAAACGATACACGATTTCGGCGGCTTTCCGCAAGCATTATTCGATGTTCAATATCCTGCGCCGGGCAGCCCTACATTAGCAAAAGAAACAAAAGCATTAATCACCAAAACAAAAGTTGGTTTGGATGATTCGTGGGGACTTGACCACGGAGCTTGGAGTGTAATTAAACACCTCTACCCTGATGCAGATATTCCGGTGATACAAATGAGTATTGATTTTTCGCAAACCCCACAATACCACTACGATTTAGGAAAAGAATTAAACAAGCTTCGCCATAGAGGCGTATTAATAATTGGTAGTGGTAACATTATACATAATTTGGGTATGGTAGATTGGCGAAGATTGAATGAAGTGGATTATGCATTTGATTGGGCAATGGAGGCACGTACAAAAATGAATGAATATATTACTGATGACAATCACAAATTACTCATAGACTATAAAAATAACGGGAGCGCTTTCCAGTTGGCGATACCTACACCTGAGCATTATTTACCATTATTATACACATTAGCATTAAAAGAAAAAAATGAACCCGTTGTGTTATTTAATGATAAATCAATCGCAGGATCTTTGACTATGACTTCTGTAAAAATTGGATAACACCTTATACGGTTGATGTTCGTATTTGCTCCCAAGCCCAAGCGGTTTGCATAATGTCCTCTAATGTATATTGAGTCTTCCATCCCAAAAGGCGGGCGGCTTTATCATTATTTGCGTATATAGAAATAACATCTCCTTCTCTGCGCTCACCCAATTGATAATTAAGAGCTTTGCCGGAAACGGCTTCAAAAGTTTTGATTGCCTCAAGAACGGTAATTCCGTTTCCAGTACCTAAGTTGAATATTTCACATAAGTTTGTATTTGTTTGTTGTATTAAATATTGTAGTGCTTTGGTATGAGCATCTGCAATATCCATAACATGGATGTAGTCGCGTACGCAACTGCCATCGCGTGTGGGATAGTCGTAACCGAATACTGTCATACTATTACGTTTACCAATGCCCGTTTCGGTAATTACCGGAACTAAATTGGTAGCAACATTGCGCGAAGATTCTCCAATAATTGCACTAGGGTGCGCTCCGGCAGGATTGAAATAGCGCAGTAGTGTTGCATTGAGTGATAGATTAAACTTGCAGTAATCTTCGATTATTTTTTCACCCATCTGTTTAGTGCGTGCATAAGGACTTTCAGCTTCTTCAAAAGGTGTATTCTCTGTTACAGGCAGCGCTTTGGAGTTGCCATAAACAGAACAAGAAGAAGAAAAAATGAGGTTCGAAATTTTATATAATTCCATGCACTTCAATAAGTTGAGAAGACTTATTAAGTTGTTTTGAAAATAAAATAATGGTTGTAGAGTGGATTCATTAACGCTTTTTAGCGCTGCGAAATGTATGACTCCTACAATATTGGGATGCTGTTCAAATACACGGCGCAACGCATCGCTAAAACATAAATCAACAGCATAGTTTTGTACATCCACACCTGTAAGCCTTTTAATACCCTCCATTGCGCTAAAATCTGCGTTGCTGTTGTTATCAATGGAAATCACCTCAAAATCATTGTTGATTAGATCAACGATGGTGTGGCTACCAATATATCCGCAGCCGCCAGTTACTAATACTTTGTGTTTCATCTTATTAAATACTTATGCTCGTTTAGCTTTTTCCCACACGACACTTTGATTGCCTTTGATAAGCCTGAAGAAGCCGCGATAGACTGCCCAATTCATCATACAAAAATAATACGGGATAAAAAATGCTTTGATTTTAAGTTTGCGCTGCTCTAAAAAATACCCAATAACAGCGAAGGCATAAAATACTATTTGCGCCAGCATTAACCATTTATAAATTGGGTTGAGTTCTGTTTTATATAAATAAAAATTTAAAACAAATAAAATGGGTAGTGCAATTGGTGCTATCGTCCAGCGCAAAACTCTGTGCGAAATATACTGAAAGCTCAACCAGCCATATTTAAAAATATTGAGTATTGGGGATAGGCGATAAACTGCCTGCAATCCACCAGCTGCAATGCGAACTTTGCGTTTCATCTCTTCTTCCATATTTGCAGAGTGCCCTTCCACAGCAAAGGCTTCGGGTTCATACACAACTTTGTAGCCGCGTTGAGCGATACGCATAGTCATAACAAAATCTTCGACTAAAGTATCTTTTTCTACTGGTTGATATAATTCGGTTCGAATTGAAAATAACTCACCAGCTGCACCGACTACTGTATTAAAGGCAGAGTCCCATTTCTTGAGTAACGATTCATATTTCCAATAAATGCCTTCTCCGGCAGCATTGGCGGTAGCAGAATTTTCATGTGCGATTCTTTTTTCTCCGGCAACTGCTCCAACTTTAGGGTTGCTATAATGACGCACTATATTGTATAGTGCTGTTTCGTTAATCATTGTGTTTGCATCTGTAAATATAACTATGGGTGAAGTTATTGTTGGCATAACACGCTCGACTGCGGCAATCTTCCCTTTGCGCTCCGGTTGAAACTCAAGAGAATAGCGAATATCTTTCTCAAAGGGGTATTGTTGAATGAGATTATTTGTGTTATCGTTTGAGCCATCTGTAACAAACAGTAAGTAAAATTTATCTTTAGGATATTGAAGCTGAAGTGTATTTTCAATTTTGGGAAGAATAAATTCTTCTTCATTGAAAGAAGGAATTATAAAAGTAATGGCTGGTAAATTTTTTATGTCAATGTGCAACGGCGGCGTTTTTCTACCGAACAGTTTTTTCAACATTAGCAATATGTATAACACAATACCATAGCCCAAATAGGCATAGAAAATAATTCCTATCAGTGCAAAGAATAGTATTTTGAGCATTTTGATGGCATTAGAAAAAATTATTGAGCAAATTAAAATAAATATACTGAATTTTGAAAATTTTTACTCCGCATTTTGTGACATACATATTTAACTCTCGTAAAAATAGTACGGTTGGTTATTTTAAATTTTCTCCATCTAGTGTGACGATTAATTTCAAGTAAAAAACATGCCGATTCTTTCGAATTAAAAATATTATTTTAAAAATAATATTTCTTGATTATTTATAATTAGTTGTTAATTAACAGGTTGCAATATTCTGCAAATATAAGATCAAAATCGAAATAAAAATTTTCTTCAAAAAATAAGAAAATTGTGATTTTTTTTCGACATGAGTCTTTACAAGTTCATTTTTTGTCACTATCTTTGCGTCAGTTTTTACAAAACCATACCTCCCTAATCCATCCAACTATATTCTAAGACGTTTGGTGGATTTCTCATACAACTTAGTTATTTTTTACAAAATACCGATTACCCAACCGATTAATGTTTCAGCAAAAGGCTTATTCATAATTAGAATATATTATGGGAGATTTTAAAAAACAAGTATTAATTATCGAAGACTCTATAAGTCTGCGAACGCTGATGGCTCATATGCTCGGCAAAAAGTATAACGTTACGGCAAAGTCGAATGGGTTAGAAGCATTGGCTTGGATAGAATCCGGGAATCAACCTGATGCCATTGTTTTGGATATTAATATGCCAAAACTTAATGGTGTTGAGTTTATTAAAAATATTAAATGCTCTGGCATCCACAACCATATACCAATGGTTGTGGTTTCCGGAAGTGTTGACACTTCTGAAGAACAAGATTTGAAATCATTAGGTATTGACAACTTTTTGTACAAGCCTTTCCGCCCCGAAGAATTATTAGAACAAGTTGAACTTTGTTGTAATAAGTTTTTCGTATAACCAAACTAAATACCTTTATTAACCAAATCAAATCAGCTTCAATGAGAGTTTAAACAGAAACATAATTTTACGCTTAACCTAACTTACTTACATTATGAATTCCATTCGTTTGGCTCCTACAATAGGAGCAAAGACTGTGCTGCTGATTGGATTCGAACAGGATTTCGACCAAACTTTGAAGCATGCAACTACTGAAGGCTACCCCCGAAACTATCAAAAAATCGAAAATACTTTTCAGTTGTCCCAAGTTTTGAGGACACACGACTCTTCTAAAATTGCGGTGATATGTGAAGCCGGATTTTTGCAAAATGACAAAGGGCAACTAAAACAATTGGTAGGAAGACTCACCAATATTCCTTGTATAATAGTTGACATGTATGACAATTATTCTAACAAATTCACAAAAGACTTCGATGATTTTTACACTCAGCCAATAAACTGGAACATGGTAATGGCTCGCTTAGACAATTTAGTAAAGCTGAAGCCTGAAATTAAAAACTGTATCGAAAAAGGAGATCAAGAAAATAATTTCACCGTTAAAATATCTACATCGAAAAGAATCTTTGACATTGCAGTTGCTTCATTTGTATTATTATTAATTAGTCCGATACTATTATTGGTAGCAATATTAATAAAATTAGAATCGAAGGGACCTGTTTTTTACTTTTCAAAACGTGTGGGTACAGGCTACGAAGTATTTAATTTTTATAAATTCCGCTCAATGTTTGTTGGTGCTGATGCAAAGTTAGCACAGTTGGCAGCGTCTAATCAATATGTCTCTACAGATGGTTCGGCACTTTTTGTAAAAATAAAAGATGATCCACGTATTACTACAATTGGAAAAATAATTCGTAAAACAAGTATAGATGAATTTCCGCAATTAATTAATGTTTTGAGAGGCGAAATGTCTATCGTTGGCAATCGTCCGCTTCCGCTATATGAAGCAGAAAAGCTGACACAAGACGAATGGTCTGCACGATTTTTAGCTCCCGGCGGTTTAACAGGTTTGTGGCAAGTAACAAAACGCGGCAAAAGTGATATGTCCGTAGAAGAGCGCATCAATTTAGATATAGAATATGCCAGAAACTGGTCATTATGGTACGATTTGAAAATACTTTTCAAAACTATTCCTGCGATGATTCAAAAAGAAACAGTTTAAATTTAAAACAGCCACTATCCCAACTAACTGCTCGTTTATTTACAACAAAGTGAATTATTCACCCAATCCGAGTTAAATCGTGGTGCTTGGTTAAGCTAATAAAATAGCCAAGCACCGACCCCTCTGATACTGAAGTTTCACCCTCCATTTTTAAGACATTTGCAATGAAAAGCATATATCGCTTCGATTTGCTAGCCCTTTTTCTACTTTTACGTATAAATTACGATAGGATAAATTTTTAAATGGAGGTAATTGCTGCATACAACACCAAGACGCCGTCAGTGAGTATCATTACGGTTAACTACAATCAGTTGCAAGTCACTTGCGAACTGCTTGACAGCTTGCGTGAAAGCGATTACCCGAACTATGAAGTCATAGTTGTAGATAACAATTCAGAAGTTAATCCATACGAGCATCTCTCCATTTATTATCCTGAAGCAATCGTTATTAATAGTGATACAAATGATGGTTTTGCAGGTGGCAATAATTTAGGAATACAAAGTAGTCAAGGTGATTTACTATTTTTTATCAATAACGATGCAATAGTATTGCCCAATACAATTTCGATGTTAGTAAACATTTTTATTAATGACAAAAACGTGGGAGCAGTCAGCCCAAAAATTTGTTACTATCCCGAAAACCCAAACACACAGAAAATTATACAATATATCGGTGCAACTAAAGTAAATGTCGTCACAGGACGCAATAAGATTTTAGGCGAAAAAGAAATTGACAAAAATCAATATTGCCACAAAATGCTAACACCTTATACCCATGGTGCTGCCATGATGGTTTCGCGTAATGTCATCGCGAAAGTAGGTATGTTTCCAGAAGAGTATTTTTTATATTATGAAGAACTGGATTGGTGCAGCCAAATGAACAAGGCAGGATTTACATTAGTGGTCGAGCCAAACGCAACCGTATTCCATAAAGAATCATTAAGTACAGGCACTGACTCACCCTTCAAAACTTATTTTATAAACAGAAGCAGGATTCTTTTCATGCGCCGCAACTCAACATTTATTGAGTTTTCGGCATTTATTTTGTTTTTGGTATTTTTTACAATTCCAAAAAATACAATAACGTTTTTTCTTAAAGGAAAAAAAGGACAGTTAAAAGCGTTTTTCGATGCAATCAGTTGGAATTTTTTAGGCAAAAAAGAATTGCCGCTCTATGTCAGTTCCCGTATAAACAGATTTTCAAAGCAGCAGAATTTATGACTTTAATATTATACATACTAACAGTAATTGTATTTTTCTTTTTGACATTTCCATTTTGGACAGTGTTACTTTCTTTGTTTGCAAAAGAAAAAATCGGTATGCCTATTACGAAATCTTACGATTTTGGGTGCATCATTACAGCATATCGAAATGCCAACATCGCTAAAGGTTTGGTAAAATCACTGGCGAATCAAACTCATCAAAATTTGCATATTTATTTAGTAGCTGACGCTTGCGATATTTCAGATTTCAATCTTCTACACGAAAAATTTACGCTTCTAAAACCTTCAACTGATCTAAACTTAAAAGTAAAATCTATCATCTATGGCACCGAAAATTTTGTGCGTTCGCACGATTTCATTGCCATTTTTGATGCTGATAATATTACACATCCTGAGTTGCTTTCCGAATTGAATCGCTATGCTAATCAGGGATATGTTGCTATTCAGGGACAGCGCACAGCTAAAAATACAGATACAAATATGGCGGCTGCAGACTCTTTAGGAGAGTTGTACAAAAACTATATAGAGCGATATATTCCATATTTGTTAGGCTCATCATCTGTAATTTCCGGTTCTGGTATGGCAGTAGAAAGCCAACTATACAAAGCATATTTATTGAGTCCAGAAATTGAACAAGGCAAACATCTTTGGAAAAAAATGTTGCAAGAAGACAAAATATTACAAAACTTTTTACTAAGTCAAAATATAAAAATAGCTTACGCAAAAAATGCTATCACCTACGACGAAAAAGTTACCACCGCCGATGCCGTCGAAACGCAACGCAGTCGTTGGTTGTTCTCATATTTTCAAAATATCCCAAATTCATTAGGCATTTTACGTCGTGGAATTTTCAATATTAGCTTAAATCAATTTTACTTTGGGTTAATTACTATTTCTCCTCCCCTTTTCATTCTTTTAGGTTGTGCGATATTGCTTGCTTTACTTGGCTTGATACTTTCACAATGGTGGGTTTGCGGAAGCATCGTCATTGGAATTATTATCTTTGTCTTTACAATTTTATGGACGTTATATCTTTCAGATGCACCAAAAAGTGTGTGGCAATCAATCATAAGTGGTGTGCCTACTTTTATTATTCGGCAAATGCGTGCAATGTTTAAAATCGGAAATCCGAATAAGAATTTTACACATACTGAACATAAAGTTGATATTTCAATTGATGAAATACTCAAGAAATAACCCGCAAAAATCAGTATGAAATTTTTTTTAATTTTATCAATAATTATCAACGTAGTTTGCTTTGCTTCGGGCTTTTTTATTATCCAAAAATTGGGTGGATTAAACTATCTACTATTTCGGATGAAAAATAATGGCATCAGCGGCAACTACGAAAATAGAAAACATTTATTTACAATGCTTCCAACACCTACTACGAAAGAAAGAATCGTTATGCTCGGCGACAGCATGACAGAGGCAGGCGAATGGGTTGAACTGCTTCCAAATAATAAAGTATTCAATCGCGGCATTGCGGGCGATGTTTGTGAAAACCTAATTTTGAGGATTAAGGATGTCACAAAATTACAACCTAATAAAATATTTTTAATGATAGGAATTAACAATTTGCTATTCGATGTGCCAAGCAATATTGCGCGCGAATACGAAAAGTTAGTTAACGAATTGACCAATAGATGCCCCGATGCAACCATATATATTCAAAGTGTGCTACCTGTTAATAACAAGGTTCGCAATTTAATTCAAGAAAATAAAGAAATTGTGCAGCTGAACAAATTCATTATTAAAATTGCAGAGCGACACCAAATTGAATACATTGATTTACACAGCAAGTTTAAAGATGATGAGGGCAATCTGAATATAAATTACACGGCAGATGGTATTCATCTTAAA
>JAGOHC010000103.1 GCA_017996375.1 Saprospiraceae bacterium
AGGTACAAGCCCGCGATGCGTGGCTTCTCGTCATTTTTCAAAGTTTCCTTTTCAACAATGGAAGCGAATGTATAAACTTGTTCGGGCGTTAATCCCATTGCTTTTGCTTTGTTTAGGCGGTCATCTTTTTCCCAAAAGTTATCGCGTTCTTTCTTCATGCGCTCCATGAACTTTTCGGGAGTAATATTCCAAAAAACTTCATAAGTGTTAGGAATAAAAATTGACATGAAATTTTCTTTATTTAATCCAAATTTTGCTAATAGCGCGCTATCCGAAAATGCTGTCATCAGTGCTACAGAATCAGGTTCTATGAGTTTCCCTACCCTGCTGGCTATATCCTCTACGAGGCGTGCATCGTGCAGCACTACTTTAACTGGCGATTGCTTACCTGTTTTCAGTTTATTAATGAGTGTATAATTACCCCATTCTTTCTCGATTTTGTATCGCCCGGCACGCATATTAGGTTGCTCAAAGTGCATCCATTCGGCAACTGTGCGGAACGAGGCTTCATTTTCGATATAACCTTTTGCAACTAATTGTTGAACAATTTGGTCGTAGGTTGCATTAGAGGGAATGCAGATAAATTCGTCAGGAATCGAATTGGGAACATTGGCGGCAAAAGCCACCTTGTTTATTTTGTATGCTCCGAAAAGTACTGTTCCTAACAACAGCAAACCCAAAAGATAAGAAGTGCTTTTCTTAAATGACATTATGTAATTTTAATTATCGTAGGTGTTATTTAAAAAATAATAAATATTTTTGAACGCCTTTTCGCGGTCGCGTAATGTGAAATTTAGTCTGCCTGATTAGTATTGTTCTTTTTCATTAGGAAAATCTTTCGCTTTCACATCATTAATATAGGATTGTGTAGCGTTTTTTATATCATCATACAAAGATAAATAACGGCGCAAAAATCGTGGCTGAAAATCTTTGGTCAAGCCAATCATATCGTGTGTCACCAAAACTTGCCCATCGCAAAACTGCCCTGCCCCAATACCAATAGTTGGGGTAATTACACTCTCCGAAACTTCTTTACCTAAGGCTGCCGGTATTTTTTCGAGAACGATAGCAAAACAGCCGAGTTCGTCCAAAAGTTTTGCATCTGCTTTCAGCTGTTCTGCTTCCCAGTTTTCTTTTGCACGCACGCTGTATGTACCAAATTTATAAATTGACTGCGGAGTTAAGCCTAAATGCCCCATTACTGGTACGCCAGCAGATAGGATGCGTTTTACAGAGTCTTCTATTTCAATGCCACCTTCCATTTTCACCCCGTGTGCACCGGATTCTTTCATGATTTTGATAGCGGATTTTAATGCAATTTCGGAGTTACCCTGATATGAGCCAAAAGGTAAATCAACGACTACGAAGCAACGTTTTACCGCTCTCACAACTGATTGTGCGTGGTAAATCATTTGGTCTAAAGTTATCGGGAGGGTGGTTTCGTGCCCCGCCATGACATTAGAAGCCGAATCGCCAACCAAGAGAATATCAATACCAGCATCATCCAAAACTCGCGCCATTGAGAAATCGTAAGCAGTCAGCATAGCTATTTTTTCGCCATTCTGCTTCATCTCGTGCATAGTATGGGTAGTAATGCGCTTTACTTCTTTGTGAACTGACATATAGTATGGGTGTTAAAAATTTAAAATGTGGTGGCGAAATTACAAACTATTTAAAATTTAGGCAGCTATTTTTTCGATTACCCGATAAAATAATGGTACTTTTGCGTCTGCTGAAATTCAAATTTTTTGCAATACTAACAAGATATGTAAAAATTTAGGTAGTTTCGCTTGTTCGTTTTATATTTCAACGACAGACATTTCAAAAAAGAATAAACAACTTTTATCCATGCTAATTAGAAAATTCCTAACGCTTGCAGCTGTTTGTTTTTTATTTTTTATTTCATGTAAGAATGATTTCGATGTTATAGACAATTGGAAAAACATACCTGTAGTGTATGGCGTAATTTCGCGCAATGATTCCGCTCATTATCTCCGCCTTGAAAAAGCATTTTTGGATAAAACAACCAGTGCGTTGGTAATTGCTCAACGCCCCGATTCGTTGTACTATAATAATGCAACGGTGCAATTAAAGCGCGTTTCGGATGGCGCAATATATACTTTTTCTCGTGTGGATGGCAATTTGGAAGGCTATATGCGTGATAGTGGCGTTTTTGCAAATGCACCAAATTATTTATATAAATATAAAGTAAGTGCTAACGATACCTTGATTGCCGACCAAGTCTATCAGCTAATCGTCAAGGATGAAAACGACAAAGAAATGACCACTGCAACCATCAATGCAGTTGGAAAATATACGCAAGTACAGAACACACCTGTTACGCAAATGCCCGTTCGATTTGACAGAAAATTAGATTTGGCGTTTACGTCTGCCGAAAAAACTGCCTACTTCTATGATTGTTATATGCGTTTCAATTATAGCGAAACTACTCCTGCTGACCCCAACACTTTCATTGATAAATCTGTATTTATTTTGATGGAAAAAGGTGCGAAACGCGATGGAGCAGATACAGGCAATCCATCAGTGCGCTATCAGTATCGCATTTTAGGCGAAGATTTTTATAAAAAAATTGCACTTAATATTGCGCCTTCAACCAATGGTATTCGCAGGAAATTCAAAAGCATAGACTGGGTGATGTATGCCGGAGCGAAAGAATTATATGACTACATAAATATTGGTCAGGCAAACATCGGCATCACAGGTGCCGAAGCACCACCAGTTTACACCAACTTGGCCAATGGCGCATACGGGCTTTTCTCAACTCGCAGCATCAATGAATTAAAAAACTTCACATTGGATACCGAAGCACGCGATTCTTTGAAAAACAGCACTATTACCATTCAACTTAACTTTCAATAAATAATAAATTCCTCAAAAAGGAAAATACTCATTAACCGTTACACTATCATCTTCATTTCTTGTATGAAACGATTATACCTTTTTTTAACCCTTTCCGTTTTAACCATTTGTATTCAAGCACAAAATAATAGTTGGAAAAATTTACGCGATCAAGCCGAAGATGCCGAAAAAGCCAAAAATTATCGCATGGCAGCAGATTTATTCGAGCAGGCTTGGCAACAAAAGAAAAGCAAAGAAGAGTTAATTTATAATGCCGGCAATAATTACTATAAAGCTAAACTGTTTGAAAAGGCTATTGCCGCCCTTCAAAATGTGAAAGAGCAGGTAAAGGATTATCCGATGTCGGGACTGATGTATGCAAGAGCATTGAAGCAGATGGGAAAATATGCAGAAGCAACTAAAGAATTTGTATATTACAACACCGCATACAGAGGTAAAGATAAAGATGTCATTACGTCCATCGTTCAAAATGAAGTGAAAGGTTGCGAGTTAGGCGAAAGGCTATCAAATGAAAAAACAGATGTGGAAGTTACCCGTTTGAATGCACAAATTAACACATCTGCGGATGAGTATGCAGCGTTGCCTTTCAATGATGATATTTTGTATTTGACAGTTGGCGACGCTTCTAATAGTAAATTCGTGCGTACTATTCGCCAGAATGGCGTATGGTCTTCACCACAGTTGCCCGAAAACTTTCCGACCATACCGAATAAGTATTACGGCGATGGTTGTTTTGCTCCCGATATGAAACGGTTTTACTTTACGATTTGCGATGGACCCTCCGTCAATGATATTTTTAATTCGAGATGCGAATTATACGCCATCCGTAAGTCAGACATTGGTTGGGGCACACCCGAAAAATTACGCGAGTATATCAATACAAAAGATGCAACGCACTTGCAACCTTACGTGGTACATGAAGGAAATTCGGAGATAATATATTATACTTCCTCAAAAGCAGGTGGAAAAGGTGGCATGGATATTTGGTACATCGCCCGCGACTTATCAACGGATGAAATGGACTTTACTGTTCCGAAAAACTGCGGGTCGTCTGTGAATACGATGGGTGATGAGGTTACGCCGTTTTACAGTGTAAAAGATAGAGCATTATATTTCAGTTCAAACGGAATGCCAACTGTTGGCGGGTTTGATATTTTCAAGAGCGATGGCAATAAGTCGCAGTTTGTCGTTTCAGAAAATATGGGTTTGCCGCTAAATTCTTCAATGGATGATTTATATTACATACAAAGTAATAATTCATACTTCGGTTTTTTAACATCAAATAGAACAGACGCAGGTAAGAGTGAAACAGATATGGATTTGTTTTTGTTCGGCATAGCACTAAAAGTAGATGAGACCATTACCGTTTCCGGAAATTTAGCAGAACCAAACGGCAATAAGCTGAAAGATATTGAAGTAAAATTGTATGAATTAACAGACGAGGGGCAAAAGAAATTATTGGTGAGTCAGATGTTTTCGGACACATATTCGCTCCCAATTTTACAAGACAAAAGATATGTATTAGAAGCAGACAGACCAGGGTTACCATCTCAAGTGGTAGAGTTTAATACCCAATCAGGTGGCTCAGTAAAAAAAGATATTTTAATGAGTGGTAATGTTTTGGAAACAGCCGTTACAAATACAACTCCAACATCTGAAAAGCCCATCTCAAAACCCGAAGTAGTGACCACCCCAGCTAAAATTGAAACTACTATACCTACAACAACAAAACCAACGGATAGTAACCCTTCCATAGAGGAAGTAAAACGAACTACAACGCCAAGCAAACCTACTGAGGTAGTAACTAATCCTACAAGTACAACAAAGCCAACTACAGCTGCACCCAAACCAAAAGTGGAAGAAACAAATAGCAACGATGCGTGGAATGATACTTCTTGGAATACAGCCACCGACACAAAAAATAATTCTACAACTAACTCAAAACCAATCGATTATAAAACCGAACCAGCTAAAACACAATCATCTGTAAGTAAACCAGCTTCAGGAGATTACTTTAAAATCCAGATTGCAGCAGTACGTACTTATCTGACAAATCATCCGAACTATAAGTGTATTTTGAAAAGACAATTAGGCGATTTAGATACCGAATTTTATACAGAACGCGAGCTGACTCGCGTGATGGTTAATGGCAATTTTTCAGAGTCTGATGCAAAACATCTACTCCCAAGAGTGAAGAAATGTGGATTCCCTTCAGCATTTATTGTCAAATATTCGGATGGCACTCGCGTACCCTACATAAATTAACACTACTTAAAATATTAATGAAAAAGAGAGCAATTTGTTCTCTTTTTTTGTATATAAATATAAATGAATCATTAAAAAATTAAGTTATGACAAGTCACGAAATTGATTACCGCATTCTCGGAGAAGAAATGCAATGTGTTGAAATAGAATTAGACCCTAACGAAACAGTAGTAAGCGAAGCAGGCTCATTCATGATGATGGATGAAGACATTCAAATGGCGACCATATTTGGCGACGGCTCTAAAGTTGGTAACTCCGGCTTAATGGGCAAGTTAATGTCTGCCGGAAAACGTTTACTCACTGGCGAAAGTCTGTTTATGACCACCTATACCAATGCCGGAAACAGTAAGCGCAGAATTCTGTTCGCTGCACCCTATCCGGGTAAAATTATTCCGATGAATTTAGCCACATTGGGCGGAAAAATAATTTGCCAAAAAGATGCTTTTCTCTGTTCTGCCAAAGGCGTGAGTATTGGTATAGAATTTCAGCGCAAACTTGGCACCGGATTATTTGGGGGTGAAGGTTTTATTATGGAAAAATTAGAAGGCGACGGAATGGCATTTGTTCATGCAGGCGGACACGTTCAGGAACGCGAACTACAAGTTGGCGAAACGCTACGCATTGATACCGGTTGTATTGTGGCATTTACCAAAAATGTGGATTACGATATACAATTTATCGGTGGCATAAAAAATACTATTTTTGGTGGAGAAGGATTATTTTTCGCCGTGTTGCGCGGACCCGGAAAAATATGGATTCAGTCATTACCAATTAGCAGATTGGCAGATAGAATTCTTCGCTACGGCGCAGGCGCAAGAGGGAGAGAAGAAGGTTCAATTTTAGGAACTATCGGTGATTTGATGGGTGGCGATTCGTGAGAGTTTAATTAACCCGTTAAAAATAAAAAAAAAGATGAGTATAAGACCAGCCCTACCCCCCCAAGTGGCTGGTCCTACTCACCTAAAATAAGGTCACTTCTGACCCTAAGCCGCAATCGGATTCTATTATGGGAATATCATAAATCACTACTTCCGTAGTGAATTTTGACGATTTGAACCCTTTGCTGGTTTATTTAGTGATAAACACAATCGGCTATGGTTACTCTTGAGGGGGCGTTCGTTATTCAAGTTTATTTTCTGTATAACGACACAATAATAGATGTCGCAGTTGGTAATTACATCATCAAAATATTTTTTTTGTGACATGAAACTTCAGTACATTACATCACATACGAGACAATTTACTGACAAGTTGTCGTGATGTTTTGCATTGGCACATCCTTTGACCAATCATAGCTGTTACATATACACCTTTTATTAAATCTTTAAACAGTTTTAAATTATGCAGCAAGGAAACATTGCGGTACAGACTGAAAATATTTTCCCCATTATTAAAAAATTTCTCTATTCCGATCATGAAATATTCTTACGTGAGTTAGTATCCAACGGCGTAGATGCCACTACAAAACTGCTTGCATTTGCACAAAAAGGCGAGAATGTTGGCGATATTTCAGATTTAGCGCTCGAAATCAAGATAGATAAGGATGCCAAAACACTAACCATTTGTGATAAAGGTATCGGTATGACTGCCGAGGAGGTAAATAAATATTTAAACCAAATTGCATTCTCCAGTGCTGAGGAATTTTTAAATAAATTTAAGAACGAAAGCATCATTGGGCATTTTGGATTAGGGTTCTATTCTGCCTTTATGGTTGCCGACAAGGTAGAAGTTGTCACAAAGTCATATAAGCAAGCAGATGGCGGTGTAACGTGGATCTGTGACGGAAATCCGACATACACACTTTTGGAAAATGACAAAGCCACAAGAGGCACAGACATTATATTATATATCAACGAAGAATCAAAAGAATTTTTAGATGAGCAGCGCGTCAGCTCGTTGCTAAATAAATATTGTAAGTTTTTACCCTACCCCATAAAGTTTGGTGTAAAAACCGAAACCACCTATGAGGGCGAAGGCGAAGATGCAAAGGAAATCAAAACCGAAGTTGATAACATCATCAACAATACAGAACCAGCATGGAAAAAACAGCCCTCTGATTTGACTGACGAGGAGTATAAAAATTTCTATCAAGAGCTTTATCCTTACTCACCAGAACCATTGTTTTGGATTCACTTGAATATTGACTATCCATTTAACCTGACGGGAATTTTATATTTCCCGAAATTCAAACAAAGTTTGGAAGTACAAAAAAACAAAATCCAACTCTACAGTAATCAGGTGTTTGTAACCGATGACGTAAAGGAAATTGTTCCCGAATTTATGACCCTATTGCAAGGAGTAATTGATTCGCCGGATATCCCGCTAAATGTTTCGCGCAGCTATCTACAAAGCGATGGCAACGTGAAAAAAATTACAGGTTACATCAACAAAAAGGTTTCTGAAAAATTAACGGAATTATTTAAAAAAGACAGACAGGATTTTGAAAAAAAATGGGAGGACATTGGCATTTTCGTAAAGTACGGCATGATAGCCGATGAGAAATTCAACGAACGTACAGAAGCTATTGCACTCCTCACCGATTTAGACAACAAGCATCACACCGTAGAGGAATATATCGAAAAAGTAAAACCCCTTCAAACGGATAAGCACGACAAAGTAGTTTTGCTTTATACCAACAACTCCAATGAACACAACAGTTTTATCGCTTCCGCTAACAATAGAGGTTATAATGTCTTGCAGATGGATGAGATGATTGATAACCACTTCATGCAACATTTGGAGTACAAAAAAGGAAATATAACATTTGTACGTGTAGATTCTGATACGGCTGATAATATCATCCAAAAAGAAGATACGCCCGAAACTGTTCTGAATGAAACCGAACAAAAAACTGTGCAAACAATATTTGAAGGCATTGCACAAGTTGGTGGTCAAGTACAGCTTAAACCACTATCACCAGATGACCAACCCGTAATCATCACACGACCGGAATTTATGCGCCGTATGAAAGAAATGCAACAAATGCAAGGAATGAAATTAGACGGCTTTCCGGATATGTACAACGTTGTTATTAATACCAATCATCCACTGATTGTGCAAAAATTATTGCAACAGACAAATGATCTGGAACAGAAAGATTTTGCTAACTATTTGTACAATCTTGCATTGTTGAATCAAAATATGTTGAAGGGTGCAGACCTGACGGCATTTATACAAAAAAGTTTGGTAATGATAAGCTAAAGTTTGTTTTTATAATTAATCGTTTGTTTAAAAATAAATTCAAATAGACATTCCGTTTTGGGATGTCTATTTTATTTTTAAAACAATATCTTTGTCAAATGATAATAGATGTAATTTCCGTACTTCCCGAACTGCTCGAAAGCCCGCTCAATCATTCAATAATGAAAAGAGCACAAACCAACGGGTTTCTGCAAGTAAACCTGATACCACTTCGTAATTATGGCATTGGCAAACACAAACAAGTAGATGATTATCAATATGGTGCGGGGGCAGGAATGGTGATGATGCCCGAGCCGTTAGCAAATTGTATTGATGCCCTTCGACAAAAAAACACTTACGACGAAGTAATTTACTTAACGCCCGACGGCGTGCCGTTCAAACAAGGATTGGCTAACCAATTATCTCTAAAAACAAATTTACTGCTGATATGCGGGCACTATAAGGGTATAGACCAGCGCATACGCGACCAATACGTAACGATGGAAATTTCTATCGGGGATTTTGTTTTATCAGGAGGCGAGATTGCTGCTGCTGCCTGGAACACCGATCGTCGCATTGTTGACAATTCCTTCGACAAAGAATTCCTGCATTTCCGGCAGACCAGTGTTTTCAAAATACTGTACCTGTGCAACCAGTCCCAG
>JAGOHC010000104.1 GCA_017996375.1 Saprospiraceae bacterium
CGATAAAATAATCCGCGGCCATCCCTACCAACAAAAACAGCCCGACATAGGCAAGATAGGTATACCGGTCGGCCACCAGAACCCTGCCTTCGATGGGAATAATATGCAATACTAACCCGATATTTATAAGAAAGAAAAGCACACCAAACCATACCAGTCGGCTCTTCCGGAAGTAGCGCAGCAATACAAATAAAGTAAGTGCAAATATCACCCCCAGGATTATTAAATCGGAAAACATATTTCCCGGCAATGATCCATCGGGAAGACGGGTGGGGTAAGGAATCATGGGGTCCTGACCTGCGAGCAGGAAGAATCGCATAAAGTAATAAAGCAGGCTGGTTGCTAAAAGTAAAAAACGTTCCCAAAAACTAAAATAGCTTACCGAGCCTTGTGAACTGGACCAAAATCCGGTAAGGTAATCGGCTATATACGCAATATTTAATGATGACTTCAACTTGTATGAAAATGACCAGTAATTGGAATCGTATGCAATTAGAAATGCAACCAAAACCACAACAGAGAGAAGAAATACCTTAGTTCGAATGGTGCTTTTTTGCAAAAAAGATGTCAGTTTTTTAAACTTCCAGACGAGAATAATAATGTACACAAGCGTTATAACTGCAATTATCCAGTCCGGAAGGTTCAACAATATATGAAGTTTTGAGTAACCGGTTCCTAAATAAATGACCACTAACAAACACAGAAAAATGAGAAGGATAGAATAAGCGAAAGCTTTGCTTTTAATCAACCCAACAATTAGTTGCTTTTCAAGTATTGCAAGGTAAATTATTAAGCCCAAAGCACCCAGGCTCGGAATATTAAAAACAAACAATCCCATTATCAGCTTTTCGAGAATAACGCTAAAATTAATTTTTCGGTGCAGCATCCAATCAATCGTAAGAAATACAACTGGCAAAGCAAATGCCTGTATTTTTGCCAAACTCGAAAGATAAACCAACGCGATTGTTAGCATCAAATACAAATGTCTCCTTTTTCGATCTCCGGTATGTATAAATCGCAAATACGATAATAAAGAAAGCATGGCAAACATCACAAACAACAAATCTTTGCGACCGGTAACCCATGCTACCGGCTCGATAAAGGCAGGGTGCAGCCCAAACAGCACAGCTGTAATAATGGGTGCAAATCGGTTTTTTGGCGCCAGTTTCTTTATAAAAACAAAAACCAATACCAGATTTATCAAGTGCAACAAAAGATTGTTGATGTGATGCGCCTTTGCGTCGGAGCCAAATATCTGGTATTCGGCCATATAAGACCAAATGGCAAGCGACTTATAGTGGTTTTGCTGATAATGATACACAATGTTCTCGGTTGTAAACTCCGTAAAACGTGGATTTACCCGGATATTCTCATCATCGTCCCAGTTCACAAAACCATAGTTTGCAACACCGGAGTAAATAAAGGCAGTTACAATTAAAACGCAAAACAAAATCAGAACATCAGGAGATAGCTTCAACTTCTTCATGCAATCGAAATAAGAATTAATAACCTTGTAAAATTAGAAAATAATTTGTTCGTTTTATCGCAACCAACAGGCATCGTAATTTTTACTATTTTTATTGCATCATGAAAATTAGATTCCTGCAACCGAAAATTCTAATTTCAGTAATTTCAGCAACATTACTGGCATGCCTGCTATCTGCCTATTTCTACGTGAAGGACTTGCGTTTTTACGAGCCGGTATGTTTCAGCTTTCGCGGATTGACAACCCAGGAACAAAAGCAAATTCAAATATTCGGCACCACCCCATTGTATCGTACTATTTTTACCCTACCCAACGATAGCCTTATGGGTTGGCCACATTTTGGTGGCTACTACAATAGTATTGGAATTGTTATACCTGATAAAATTATAAACAAAATTCAATGTATCGAAATTACCCTATCCGATACAAGCTATAATTTTCGGGTTGATGATTTGTTGATTTCAACGCAACAATACACGAAGACGACTTACCTGCTACCAGTCTCAGCAAAAAGCAAGTTCAGCTTTTCGAAGATATATCTGACACTGAAAAATAATCATGAATTTACATTAGCGTTTTCATTTGCAGCTGCGATTGGCATCATCCTGATTTTTTCGTTTGCTATATTGAGAAAAAAGAGCTTACGAAATAAAATTGCCACGTACTGGAAATCGTCTCCAATAACCAGGGTGTCTGTTTATTTTACAATGAATTTCGTGATAGTTTGTGCAGGGTTCTGTTTTTTTGGTGGACGCATTTCGATGTTCCTGTCGTTTCTGATAGCCGCTGCAATGTACCTGACATGCTGGCAGGCATTTCGGCTGATTATACTGATTGTTTCCGGAAAACTCCAGAACGAAAAGAAAAGAAATATTATGCTGATAAATACCAGCATTTTTGCCACCCTATTTGCATTAGAAATTGGTATTCGCCTCACTGGATATGGCTTTAGCTATTCCGAAACCCGTTCCGGTATTTACCAGAGCCCATATGATGCCAGTTATTCTTCAATTTTTATCAATGGGTACACCGGTGAAAAAACTTTAACATCGCCGGAGTATTGTTTCTCCAGGCATTCGAATTCCGAAGGATTCAGCGATAATGAATGGGATTTGGCAAAACCAGACTCTGCAATACGCATTCTGGCTCTGGGCGATTCGTTTACCGAAGGCGACGGAGCACATGCCGACAGCACCTGGGTAAAATTTCTGGAACGGAAAATAAATAATAATCATTACAATTACATGAATGCCGGAGTTTTCGGGAGCGACCCTGTTTTTTCATACAATATTTTTAAGTTCCGTCTTTTGAAATACAAACCCGACATTGTTCTACTCTGCATAACAGCATCTGATATTCAGGATATTTTATTCCGAGGTGGATTTGAACGATTCACCCAACTCGGAGTAACTTTTACAAAAGCACCTATCTGGGAGTTTTTTTATGGCTGCAGTCATGTATCCCGTCTGGTTTTCAACCTGTTTTACACTAAAGAATTGATAAATAAAAACAGATACACTGCAGAAAGCCAAAAAGCAATGGCAATACTTACCGATTGTATTTTAAAGTATCAAAGGCTTTGTAACCAACATAGTATTGAATTTACTTGTATTTTACACCCTTCTGATTTCTCGGACGCAGTAGTCGCATTTTGTAAGTCGAATTCGGTTCGGTTCGTCGATTTAAGGGGATTTTATAATGAAAAGCAGGATCTGAGCCCCGAAAATTACTCCAAATACTACTGGCAGACCGACGGTCATCATACGGCACTCGGATATCAACTTATGGCCGACGGAATTTATGAAGGGATGGTAAAGAATCAATCAATAATTTGTAAATATTGATTGATAAGTTATGCTAATTTTGCCTTACATAATTTACTAAACCGAAAGTAATTGTAAAAATAACAATAAGCCAACGCAACTATAAAATGCAACATGCCCACTGTTAAAGAAAAAATAAAAAATGTAATTCCTCAAAAACTCCTTAAAGCATGCTTCAAAGCAAATTCGGTTTTACATTATCAATTGTTAAAAATTAGAAAATCGAGGTGCAATGCTCCTTTTACGAGCATCTATTTTGAAATTGATGGCAGGGCACATGCATGTTGTGAAAACACAACGGATTCCTATGGGTTTTATCCTTTCAACAGTTTGAATCAAATGTGGTTTGGTCGGCCGATGAAAGACTTTCGCGAAAAAATTAAACAAAAGAATTTGGCTCCGGGATGTAAACTTTGTAGGTTTTATTTGGAGAATAAGATGCCATTGAAAATGAAAGCCCGATATTATGATACCCTAAAAAAACAAAAATACCCTTCGCAGATTGAATTTCGCCTGGCCAACGATTGCAACCTGCAATGCTTTATGTGCGATGAGATATCATCGTCGATGGTTCGGAAAAATGTAGCAAAATTAGCCCCCATCAAAAATCCTTACGATGATGAATTTGTTCGTCAGCTCGGGGAATATATCCCGCATTTAACACGAGCTCATTTTGTGGGTGGGGAGCCTTTTACTATTGATATTTACTATAAAATCTGGGAGCAGATAATCGGAATGAATCCCGATTGCCTTATCATTGTGCAAACAAATGCCAGTTTGCTAAATAAGCGTATTAAAGACTTGCTCGAGAGAGGTCGGTTTTCGCTGAACTTATCTGTAGATACCCTCGACAAGGACTTATACGAAAAAATTCGTGTAAACGCCAACTACGAAATCACCATGCGTAACATCGAATATTTTATTGCGTATTGCAAGCAAAAAAATACGGCCCTCAGCATAACTGCCTGCCCCATGCAACAAAACTGGCACACCTTGCCGGACCTGGTGCGATTTGCGAACCATCATCAGGTACATATTTTTTTTCACACCGTATTCTTTCCGTTGCACGCATCGTGGTTTGGACTATCGGTTGAAGAACTGCAACACATCAAGCAAGTACTTGCCAGAGAATTCATTCAGAATAGCAATTCTATCGAGACAGAAAATAACAATGCCTGTGTAAGCTTGTTGAAGCAAATTGACAGCTTATATTCATGCGAATCGCAACGAAACATTCATTGTAACAAACATCAACATGATGCCAAGTAACACACCTACTATCAAATCGGGCTTAAAAATAGGATTAACTCAAGACCCATTCGACGTAAAACACAAACCATATAACAGCTTTCGATGAATATTGCTTTTGTTCAATGCCCCGCCTGGATTACTACTTCGCCGCCTTATGCACTCTCGTTGCTGGCCAGTGTATTGAAAAACGATGCATACAACATTAGGTGTTTTGATATTAACATAAAAATATTTAATGCCTCCAACAAAAACCAAAAAGGAAAGATTCATCAGGTTTCGTGGACCAACTATCGAATAGAAACCGATTTCGAAACACCAGCATTTATCGATTTTTTGTTTGATGAGTACGAGCACATTATTAAGGAAATTGTGCAAGAAATAATACTTTTCACACCCGACATACTATGTTTTTCGGTGCAGCGTACCAGTGCCCTATTTAGTTTTCGATTTAGCGAAATAATAAAAACAACTCTACCCAATTGCAAAATTATATGGGGCGGCCCTTATTGCTTTATAAGCTACAACAACATCAATGAGATTCTTCGTAATAAAAATGGAATTGATGTGGTTTGTTCCGGCGATGGGGAACTGGGGCTGCCTGTTTTAATGAAATATTACGCTGAACACAAGGCCTTTACGCCTATCGAAGGGTTCTATTTCAGAGAGGGGCATGCATATCTTCAGAACATCGCAATGGTATCGCCTGCATCAATTATATCGGGAATTGCCTTCTCGGATATGAGTTTTTTCGATCTGTCGGATTACTCTTTCGAAAGTTTCCCGGTAATCGCATCGAGGGGATGCGTAAACCGCTGTTCGTTTTGCAACGAATGGACCTGTTGGAAAAAATATGAGTTCCGGCCTCCCGAAGAAATTGTTGCCGAAATAAAATATCATGTTAAGCACACCCCTCAAATAAAAACGTTTTGGCTTAGCTGTTCTAACCTGAACGGGAATATAAAGAAGCTGGAACAGTTCTGCGACGTAATGATACGTGAGAACTTGTCTGTAAGGTGGGATTCGCAGCTGGCAATCAGGGATGCACTGAGCCCTGAATTGCTTCGGAAAATGAAAGCAGCCGGATGCAACTACCTGCATTTTGGTCTCGAAAGTGCCAGCAACAGGGTGTTGAAACTGATGAACAAAGGATACAACCGGAAAACCGCTTCGCGGGTGCTGAACCACGTATCAAAAGCCGAAATACAATTTAATTTCAATATTATTGTAGGTTTTCCGGGCGAAACCACTTTCAATTTTATTGAAACCTTGTTTTTTATCAAGCGTTTTCTCCGCCATGGCGTTGCCTCTTCCGTTGCGATGTGCAATGTTCCGATTCATTCTTCGCTATATGTACATCCATACAGATACAGCATCGAAAAACATCAAGCAGTTGACTGGAGAACAACAAACAACTGGAACAATATTGCAATCAGAAAGAAAAGGGCACATTTTGCCCAATCGCTTTACCACTCAAAGTTTCTGAATCTGTTTTTTCTGTCAACCCGATTTCACCAAATCTGCCGTTTTATTGGAAACAATTCGATGAAATTATTGGCTGATTTCGTATCGAAATTACTTCATGTATTAAGCTATCCAATCTTTCTTACATGGCTTGCTTATGTCGTTATCTATCTTTACATAACTTCTTTGACGGGGATACTAAAAGTAAAAAAACACAATCGGGTTGGTGCATCAAACCATAACATCAATCGAAACATTGAAGCATTTCTGGTCCGTCTTAAAAACGAAACCCAAAAGCCAGAATCTGTGTATTACAACGAAAGAGTAGAACTCCTAAATAAATTCACGAATATAATAGCACAAACCAAAGATAACCCAAATTTTGCCGCAATTATCGACTACATAAACACCCAACCCATCCACAACATCTTAAGCGAATTGCACAGCCAGTCTGAAGAAACCCTTATTAATACAATTAATCAGTACAAGCCTTAGGTTTACAACTTTGCGCTGCGTTGCAACACATGAAGTACAGAAAACAAAAACATGCAAACAATACATGGCAGCAAGGCATAAAAATTTTTTTGATGCGGATCAAATCAAAAATAATTAATCAAATTACACTAAATTTGAACTAAACGTACAATGGATATAGGTTTATCGATAGTCAAATATTTTTGTTTATTTTGTGTAATCAATAGCGCATAATTAATGATTTATAGAGAGATAAAGAACGGTACTGTACCTATCAAAAAAGGCGAGATTGACTCTTTGGCAAATATGTTCAAAGCAAGTTTGAATGATTATTTACAAGCTAAAGTGAACAAACAAAATGCTGATGTGTATCTGAATATTGTTGATCAAATATGTTACAAGTTAAATGTTGATGATAAAAACGAATTATACGCTCTTTTATATTTAAAATTTAGAATCGAAATAATTGTTGAACATTTATCGAGAATAAACATCTCCGATATTTCGGAAGACATCATTAATTACACTAGATCAATGCTCATCGAAGATTATATTATTAAAAAAAATAATCGGATGGCTTTAAACAAGCTGATTAGCATTGCCAAAAAGTATATAGTAGAAAATTTAATCAAAACTATTATCCTATTTAATAGCAATGGATTTAGGTCTTTAATAAATGCGAAATTATCACGTACAAAGCATATAAATTTTAAAAGACACATTGAAAGATTTAATGAATTACGAAATCCGGATGCACTCGGGGTGTTTTGCCATGCTCCATTCACAAAGTTATACTTTAGCTTTGGTGGGAAGGTCATTGTTTGTTGCCAAAACCAACGTTATGTGCTTGGCAAATATCCTGAACGGAGCATTACAGAAATTTGGACCGGAAATAAAATAGAAGTACTAAGAAATGCCTTGAAGCATAACAACCTGAATCTTGGTTGTAAGGAATGTAAAGATATATTGATGCAGGGTAATTACAAACAAGTTGCAGCTTTATCTTCTTATGACAACTATGCATCCTTTTCAAATAATAAGTACCCTGCTGTAATGGAATTTGAAATCAGTAACACCTGTAATCTCAAATGTATTATGTGTTTTGAAAGGTTTTCATCAACGATTGAGGGAAAGAAAAACGTACTAGAAGATAACATATATACTGACGATTTTATTGATCAGCTAAAACAGTTCATTCCGCATTTAGAACATGTGATTTTTAAGGGAGGCGAGCCTTTTCTCATAAATGCATACTATAAAATATGGAAACTAATTGCTGAAATAAAACCGTCTGTATTAGTTACAATAATTTCAAATGCTACTGTTTTGAATAACAGAGTTCAGACGGTTCTTAAAAACATCAATTTTCAACTGATCGTTTCGGTTGATTCGCTAATTAAGGAACGGTATGAAATAATACGAAAAGGAGCAGATTATCAGAAAACAATGGATAATTTAAATTATTTTATTCAATTAAGCAAAACCAAACCTGCAAGTATTCCAAGATTGAAAATGAATATCTGCATAATGAATAACAATTGGGATGAGGCTTTAGATATAATATTGTTTTGTAATAAAAATAGAATCGAGATATTTTTTATCATGATTGTAATACCTATAAGCCTATCCTTAAAATATCTCGGGCCGTTGACATTATCACTAATAATAAATAAATTATCAAATAGTCATCTAAATAATAATGATGTGATTGGTGAAACAACAGGTTTTTCGAAAAATGAAATCGAAGAAAACATAAGGAATAATAGAATGGCATATAACTCTATGCTAATTCAAATTAAAAATTGGCATCAAGAAGCGGCTCAAAACAACATATCATCTATAATGCGCACCTTTAACCTTAATATAGAAGATTATTTAATTCGTAATAAAATAAATAGTATCAAGGCAATGACAGAAATGAATCAAGTCATTAAATATCAAACAAAAATTCTGGGTATGAGTCGCAATGAGGTATATCATCAACTTATTGAGATGCCAGTTGAGGAATTAGTTGCAATAACCTTGAATTTTAAGCAAGAAGAAGTTAGCAATAAAATAAGAAACTATTATTTGGAGTTAAAGAAACAGGTATCTCAATCTTCTGAAAAAAAATAATTATAGCACCATTATTATTGCTGGTAATAATGATTGAAACTTATAACAGAAATTTAATATCAATTAGAATTAGAATCAGGTAACTTTATGACATTCATCTTTTCTTACTGCGTTTAAAAAACCAGATTTTTGCCCGATTTTCTCTAAAACTTCAATCACCGTAAACAAAAACATGCAAATAATAAATGGCAGCAAAGCATAAAAATATCGTGTGATGTCGAAGGTATGTAGGAAGGCAATGGAAAGGATGGTAGATGCCTGGGAGAGTGTTTTTAGAGAGGTATTAGATATGCCAAAGACTTTAAAATCCTGGCTAGGTGTTTTTCGGGGGAAGCACACAACGGCGGCTCAGGTTTTTTGTG
>JAGOHC010000105.1 GCA_017996375.1 Saprospiraceae bacterium
ATGAAGTACCCACTCTTTTTTTGGTGAGCATTGTACTTTTGGCTGTGCTAAAAGATACGTTAAGTTTTGGTATAGCTATGGCGGGAGTACTTGTGTTTGGCATCCTATTATATTTCATTGCGAAAGCGTATAAGAGAAGCAGGGAAAGGAAGAAAGAAGAAAATTAAAACAAAAAAATTGCCAACCGATGACCATACGATTGGCAATTTATATGAAAAACAAATTAGAAAATTGTAACCTATTTACTGCTTTATTAATTTTTCTGTTTGGATGCCAGTTTGTGTCTGAATGGATAATAAATAGGCACCTTTTGTAAGTTGTTCGCCAATCGGCAACGTGATATTTTGTGCTGACAAGTTATTAAACTGTTGTTTAAAAATCAGCATTCCAGTTATATCATACAAACATATTGTCACTTGTGATTGTGGCTTTTCTAAAAACACATTTATCCTGCTATCAAACGGATTAGGTGTTACTTGAAATATATCCTTTGGGAGTATCGGCTGTTTGGTACTCAATGTAGGATGGTAAGCAACGCCTGCCTGTGTAGCATCTAATACGAACAATCCATTTTGCATATCTACCGTAATGATTTTGCCACTCGGCAATTCCGTATATGCTCCCCAAGCACCGTAGTAACCGCCATTAGCACCGTCAATTGGCGATTGATAGTGTGTATCAAAAAATCCCGATTTTATCGGATGGTGGTTATCCGAAATATCAAAAATCTGAAGTCCATCCTCATAATAAGCTACAACTAAATGGTTGTTGCCTGCCAGAAAAGGGTTGTGTGGTGTTCCATTGCCTCCACTTGTAAAAGTGTCTACTACTTCACATTCGGTTAAGTTAGAAACATCCACTATTTTGCAAGGTAAACTACCGGGTACTTCGTCCATCATATATAATGTTTTGCCGTCTGGCGAAAGTACGCTGCTGTGATTGTATCCACTGTACAGGTAGTTGCTCAACGTTCCTTTTAGCTGAAACTGTCCGGCTGCGTCAAAAATGCCTATTTGCATTCCGTTGTTTCCGCAAGAAACAAAAGCAGTATCATTACGAACAAACATATCGTGCGTACCGCCGAGTGGTGCGTTGATGCTCGACAAAATAGTAGGTGCAACGGGGTTATTGGCTAAATCTAACACCATAAGTGAAATAGCTACATTAGATGCTTTGGGGCTACCTAAATAAAGTTTGGAACCATTTATCCAAAGTGTATGCGTTTCGGATGCAATATCAATACCATCATAAACAACATGAACGCTATCGGGCAGATACGACATATCAATAATTTGCAGGCTGCTCCCTACATCATCACTAATGGCAAAACAATATTGTTGATAGGTTTTGTATTCGCGCCAAGTACAATTTCCGCGCTTGCCCGCCACGAAGTCACACAATTTTGGATTACCATCATCGGTAATTTCTACGAAGTATGCTCCATTGGCAGCACCAACAATAGCATACTCACGATGCGCTGCATCGGCATACCCCCAACAACCGGCGTAGCGGTTGCCTGCCCAGCCTTGTTGTGTTTGTAGGGAATCGTCCCAATGCGTCAGTAGTTCAACATTCCATTTCGCATAATCTTGAGCAGATAAAGCGTAGGGTAAAATTAAACTGATGAAAATAAATTTAATGATAAAATTTTTCATAAAATAATCAATCTATCGTTTGTAAATTGCTGTAATATTTGTTCACTCGTTCAGCGACCAATCGTATTCAAAGTATTGTATTTTAGTTTCAGCCAATAAGGGTATCTTCAAGTATTGATTTAGGAATGTTGTGAGGTTGTTAAAATCATTTGCATACCACTGAAAAATCTTTGAAATTTTAGCTGATTTTGTTGTAAAGGTATTAAATTTTTTGTGATTAATAAACTTTGCAGTTTGTTGGCTTAGCTGCTGTTGCAACTTGTCGGCAGTGTACGCAGTGTTCAACAATGGTGGGCAAGATTTAGCTGCACAATCTAGTGCGAAATGAATACGCGGATCGCCAAATTTTTTGCGAATAATATCATGCTCAATGATGTTTAACGAATACGTTTGTGTGCCAATTTTAATCCATTTCACATCCCAAGGATTCCCGTTGTGCAGTTGCGTGATGCTTTTTATCGGATAATTATCCAATACCAATTTGAGCGTGAAAGCATTGTAAGCATTTATCCAAAATGCCAGCTGCTCATTTTGTGACCACGCCGATTGTGGAGGATGTGAAGACAGCTCCTGCAAGTAGATTGTCAATTTATGCTTTGCTGTTTGCAAACCCTTATAATTCACGCTGCCGTTTTCGTACACATATAGTTTTAGTAGGTCGCCGAATAAATTATGATTGGGCTTAACAATGCTTGTTTTAATCGGCGTTGATTGGCAATATAAAGTTGAAAATCCAAGAATATTGGATAAGCCAAAACCAAATATTATTGTCACACAAAGCCGTAAATCGAATATTTTCATTATTTTATTGAATCATCTTAATAAAAAATGGTTTTTTGGCATCGTTTTTGGACAGTTACAATTAGTAAGTTTTGGTTAAAAAATTGTAAGATTCGTTTCTCTAGCCTGTGTAACGACACAGGCTAATTTTATTTTAAGGAGTTTCCTGTCAAAAATTACAACAATAGCATATTAATATACGTTTCGATATGTATGCTAACGCATAAATTTAGTAATTTGTCTTACCAAATCATTATTAAAACAAATATTCTGAAGATAATGCGAAGCTATGCAATAAAATTGATGCTGCTAATGAAGCTACCTTTCTCTCTCCGCTCGCTCTTTTGTTATTGTTACTGTATTTTACTGATTTCAAATTGTACTTATACCGAAAAAATTCGTGACGGCAATACCGCCTTCCATCGCAAACAATATCAACTTGCCACAACCTTCTTTGAAAAAGAATATGCTAAAACAGATTCAAAAATTCAAAAAGGGAAAATCGCTTATCAATTAGGCTTATCTTACAATGCTGCTAATAAACACGCAAACGCGGCACCTTGGTTTAAATTGGCTTACGACAACCAATTTGGCAGCGACGCTTTACGCGAATATGCTTTTGCACTCAAACGCGAACAAAAATATGACGAAGCCGCCGAAGCCTTTAAAAATCTGGGTATCGAAATTGGTAGCCCGTATGAATACCGAAAAGAAATAGCTGCTTGTACACAGGCTAAAACTTGGGTTGTTGATGCACAAAAATTTACACCATTTTCCATAAAACCCTTTGCAGCAAATACTGCTGATAATGAATATGCAGTTACCTTGTTCGGAAAAGAAGAATTGTTATTTGCATCAGATAGAACAACAGCTTCAGGTGAAGCAAAATATAATTGGACAGGCAACAAATTTTCTGATTTTTATAAAATAAAAAGCGCTACAAATACTGCTCCTATCCCTTTTGAAACATTCAACACGCCCGATAACGAAGGTACTTGTACATTCACCAACAAGGATACTGAAATAGTTTTTTCGCGTTGCTTCAACGATGCTCGCATAGCCGACAAATACTGCCAACTTTTGCACAGCCGTTTTGATGGTACAAACTGGACGACGCCAACTGTTTTACCATTTGTTCGCGAAGGTGTAAATTACGCACAGCCGGCGTTTTCAGCTGACGGCAACACATTATATTTTAGCACCGATGATAACACTGGTTGGGGCGGCTACGATATATTTCAAGTATCCCGAAATGGCAGCGGCTGGGGCGAACCCACACCCTTGGGTAGAAGCATCAACTCTCCAAAAAATGAACAGTTTCCAGTAGTCGAAAATGATACCCTCTATTTCGCTTCTGATGGCTGGGGCGGCATGGGCGGATTGGATATGTACAGAACATACAAACTCAACAGTTCTACTTGGTCACCTCCACAAAACTTGAAGCCTCCACTCAATAGTGGCAGTGATGATTTTGGTTTAGTAATCGAAAATCGCCTTCCAACTAATGATACTTCTATATTACAGACTGGATATTTTGCTTCCAATCGCTCTGGCAATGATGATTTATATTCGTTTACAAAAAGCAACAAAAAACCTCCGATACCTATAGTGAAAATTCCGACTAACATCAATTATCAAATAATTTTGGATGTGTATGTACTCGAAAAAATTTACCAAACTGCGGATAACCCCAACTCAAAAGTAATTGGCAGAAAGCCTTTGAATAATGCTACTGTTACAATTAACGAAAATAATAAAAAAAGTTTATTAAATACTGATGACCAAGGAGTTATAACACTCACATTAACTGAAAACACAAGCTATTCATTTGAAGGCATCTTAGAGGGTTACCTTCGCAATAAGGCAACTTTCAGCACTATAGGCATTGGTAAAGACCCCGAAAATCCAGTGCAACGTTTTGAAATAGAATTGGTGTTAGACAAAATTTTCAAGAATCAAGAAATTATTCTTGAAAACATTTATTACGATTACGATAAATGGGATATTCGCCCCGATGCCCGCCCTACGCTGAATACTCTTATCAATATGTTAAACCAAAACCCATCTGTAAAAATTCAATTATCTTCGCATACCGATTGTAGAGGAAACGAAAACTACAATGAGGTGTTATCGCAAAAACGCGCACAAGCAGCCGTAGATTATCTAATTGACAAAGGCATTGCACCCGATAGGCTTACCGCTAAAGGTTACGGCGAATCATCGCCTACTGTGCTTTGTAGTTGCGCTGCTTGCACTGAAGCTGAACACCAAGCCAACCGCCGAACTACCTTTAAGATTATCGAATGAATTGAATGAAAAAATGTTGATATGAAATACACATTGCTTACCCTTTTTTTACTGATTTATGCCATCTCCGCCTATACTCAGGAAGTAATACAGCTTTCCGGTTTGATACTGACCGGCGCAAATTTAGAGCCTGTACCATATACAAGTGTTTATACAAAAGGTAAAAATCGTGGCACCTATTCCGACTATCGCGGCTTCTTTTCATTCGTTGCAGAAAAGGGTGAAACCGTTGTTTTCAGCAATATTGGCTACAAAACAGTATTGTATAAAATACCAGATACTCTGCAAACTGACCACTACAATATCATTCAATTAATGACTCAAGATACTATCAACCTTCCCGAAACCGTCATTTACCCATGGCCCAGTCGAGAGCATTTTAAGCTGGATTTTTTGAGTATGGATATTTCTAACAGCCTCAAGGAGCGAGCACTTGCAAACATTGCTGCCGAAAATTTAAAGAAAATGCGTAATTCAGTTCCGCACGATGGTGCAGAAAGTACAAACTATTATATTCGGCAACAGGCCAAATCGTACTATCACTTAGGGCAAACACCACCGATGAATATTTTTAACCCGATAGCGTGGGCGCAATTTTTTAAAGCATGGAAAGATGGTAAATATAAAAAACAGAACAATAAATATTAGCGTATGCAATCAAAAGTATTGACACATAAAGCCGTACCACGCGGAAAGTTTCCGCATGTTAAACGCGCCGGCAATTTCATTTTCGTTTCAGGAACAAGTTCGCGCCGACCGGATAACACTTTTGCTGGCGTGGAAGTAGATGCTTTCGGAACGACTAATCTGAATATTCGACAGCAAACGCAAGCGGTTATCGAAAACATTCGCGACATCCTTCAAGCTATGGATGCTGACCTTTCCGACATTGTAGAAATAACAACTTTTTTGGTAAATATGAACGACTTCGGTGGCTACAACGAGGTGTATGGACAATTCTTCGACTATAACGGACCCACTCGTACAACAGTTGCCGTTCACCAACTTCCGCACCCACATTTATTGATAGAAATTAAAGCTGTAGCCTATAAGGCTTGAGGAGTGAGCGTTAAAAAGCATATTTAAAATGACTACTGTAGAAATTAAGTGCAGCTACATTCTATCAGTTACAATAAATAAAAACATATTCACCCACCATTGCCATATACCTCATTTCGCAAAAAATGATCCGTTAATGTGATCGCTGCCATCGCTTGCACAATCGGAACGGCACGCGGCAATACACAAGGGTCGTGCCTGCCTTTAGCAGCGAGCGTAGTGGATTCGCCATACACATTGACTGTTTGTTGTTCGTGCTTAATTGTAGATACCGGTTTGAAAACCGCTCGAAAATAAATATCCATACCATTGCTAATCCCCCCTTGAATACCACCCGAATAATTCGTTTTGGTTTGAATAACATTTTGCGAAGCTATAAAAACATCATTCTGCTCCGAGCCTTTCATGCCAACACCTTCAAAACCTGCGCCGTAATCAAATCCTTTACACGCCTGAATACTCAAAACAGCTTTCGCCAAATCCGCTTGCAATCTATCAAAAACTGGCTCACCCAAACCAACAGGACTACCTTGAATTACCGTAGTGATAATGCCACCAATAGTATCGCCGCTATCACGCATTTGTTCTATTAATTCAATCATTTTTTTGGCAACTTCCATGTCTGGGCAGCGCACGGCTGTGGCTTCAATCAACGAAAAATCTAATTGTTGATACTGTTTGTCAATACCAATTTCTCCCACCTGCGATACAAAACTATGAATGTGAATACCTTTGCTGTTCAACAACAACTGCGCTACTGCACCAGCAGCAACGCGAGCCACCGTTTCGCGGGCTGAGGCTCTACCTCCACCACTTGCATCCCTAATACCATACTTTTGCTGGTAGGTAAAATCGGCATGTGATGGGCGAAATTTATCTTGAAGCGATTGATAATCTTGCGGACGCGCATCTTTATTCTCTATAAGAATGGCGATTGGTGTGCCGGTACTAACTCCATTCATTACACCCGAAATAATTTTTGCCGTATCGGATTCATTGCGTGGTGTCACGATGCCAGACTGCCCCGGGCGGCGTAAGTCTAATGCTGCTTGTATGAAATTTATATCAATGGGTAGCAACGGTGGGCAACCGTCAATGACAACGCCGATGGCTGTACCATGCGATTCGCCGAAGGTGGTAACCCTGAAAATTGTACCAAATGAATTGCCCGCCACTATGTAGTTTTTTATATAAAATTAAGGCTCAAAAAAGCTGACGCTACCGCCCACCCATGTTTTGTTTTTATTATAACGAACGCCGACCATTTCACCCTTGCTCATGCGTACTAAATTGTTTACTAACATTGGGCGTGGTTCGTTTTCGTCCCAAATGAGCATCATCCGCACTTCGCATTTTGCTTTTTCATCTAAGGTTTCGATGACAGGTTCGTAGTTTACCTTTTTCTGTAAAATATAATTGTTTCGATTATCCGTGATGCTGTCTAAGTCTTCTTTGTTAATATGAATTTTTACACCCAAACCAGAGAATGAGTATATGGGTTTCAACACGTAATTCTCCAAATCATCGGGATAAGATTCTAGTTCGTGTAAGAAATAGGTTTCGGGCACATATTTATTTTTCAAAAAAGGCAGCGTGTATTTACTGATTCGCATAAACCAATTAGGATGCCCCGCCCATTCTACATCAACATCTTCGGTAAGATTAAATTGCAGTTGCAAATCATCGCGTTTTATGAGTTCATCAAAAATGACACGGTTGTAAATGCGATGTACTGCTATTTTTTTACCTTGCTCGTTTATATAATACAAATCGCGCCCCTCGCGCAACAACTTCGACAAGCACAAGACTTTGATGCCTAAAAAATGTTGGGTGTACCAAAAATCAATGCGTGTGTTTTGTTTCTCAGGTTCAATCTCTAATAGCACAACGTTTTCGGGATTATGATTGCCCACAATGACTTTTTGCAGCAATGCAACGTATCTATCTTGGTTATACCCATTAAAAAAATTAGTCATATTGGCAGGAATACTATAATGCTCCCGATACGTCGAAGCCAAAGCATTTTGAAAAAAATATAATGATGGAAATCCTTGTAACTCAATCATTTGTGGAATTAATCCACCGTTGCCATCACTACAAATACCAAAATCTAATTGAATAAACAGCGAATGTGGATCTTCATTTGGAACATATTGAGACTGAATAATTGCAGCCTCACTTTGTTTTTTAAAATCAGGTTGCGCTAAAACATCCGAGATTTCGGATACAGCATTTATCAAATGTTGCTTAACATAAGGTGGCAAAAAAATAGGTGTTTCTGCTACCTTAAATGTTGGCTCTTCTTGATACGGATTAAATTTAGTACGCAAAGTTGATAATACTTTTTGGTAGTTTTCTTCCGTAAAGGCTTGATTAAATTGTTGGCGAATGTGTGGAATCATGGTTAAAGTCAGTTCTTGTTTGCTGTGGAATTTATAAAACAGAATTGTAAAGTTCGTGTAACTGTGGGTTAGCTTCGTTAGTTTTAATATGATTAACCATCGCTTGTAATACTGCAATCGACTGCGAGTCAGATTTATTTTCTTCCAACCAAACTAAGGTATCCTTAATAGCTTTTGCTGCGCCGAAACGTATCCAAGCGTGTTGCGTTGTGTCTGTGGCAATTTGTTGCAAAAACGTCATTTTATCCAACTTGTTTACTTCTGGCAATGCTGTAATTAAACGTTGGTATTGGGAGAAAAATTCAATTGCTGCATAGTCTTTCGTGCGCTGCCAATTATGCTCAAAAAAAGGAATGTACGCTAAGTTCGGGTTGGCCGCATATACTTGGGCTACCGCTGAAAGCACTATTGCAGATGTACTATTTTCGAATGGTTTTACTAATGCGACTGTTTTTTCAGGAGCTAACTTTAGGTGCGCCAAAATTGCTTCTTTGCAAATCGTCGGAGCGGGTTCATCAATAATTATTTTTTCTAATATTTGTAATGCAGCAGCGTCATTTTTTTTACTTAATATTTGGATAGCCTTGATGCGAACTTTTTCGCTTGCATCGGAGAGTGCTAACATTTGCATTTCGTTTATTTCGGTCGCATCAGTACGCAAGTCTAAGGCTTCTTGCGCCAGTGCCCGTAGTGTTGGATGTTTGTCTTGTAATGCTTCTCTAAATAATTTTATAACCTCTTGGT
>JAGOHC010000106.1 GCA_017996375.1 Saprospiraceae bacterium
CAAAATGCAAAGCATAGAGCTGAGTGGTTTGTTCCAAATATTTTTCCAACTGAGCGTGATATTATTCATATTTATTTACTAATAAATCTTTTTTGAAGATTCTGTACTACCCTATTTACATCTTCTGATATATTCAAGTAAATGACAGCCGAGATGTATAAGATACTTAAAATAATGCTTCGCAAGATAATGTTTACAATCGGCATATCCGTTGGAGCAATTTTAAAGCATATTGTGTAGCATAACAAACTTATCAATAGCAATAGTATGGTTTTGCGATTGAGTGGTTGCGTACCTATTTTTACTTTTATGAAAATCAATTTAGTTACATTAAACAAAAATAGTGAAAGTAACGACGCGAGTGCCACTCCGTTGATATGAAATAGCGGTATGAGCCACAAGTTGAAACAAAAATTCAGCGCAGCCAATACCAGTAGTGCCATGAGGTTGAAATTATACCATTTTGAAAAACCTATGACTTCGTTATTTACGCCCGTTGCCATATCCACCAATTTTGAAATACCCAAAAGCAACACCACATATTTACCGGCTTCGTAAAGTTTTCCATTCGGCATGATTCGAAACACATCGTCAATGTTAATCCAAATATTTAAAAAAATAAATAAGCCTACCATGAGCAATACTACTGCTGATTTTTCATACACTTTTTTTATTTCGCCAATATCATTTTCTGCCCATGCTTTTGAGATAATCGGCGCAGCAATTTTTATCAACGCGATACTCGGCACTGCGATTGACTCGGCAATAAATGCACCAATCGTAAAAACGCCAGTATAGTGCAAATTAATCATACCAGCTACCATAACGGCATCTAAACGGATAACCAACATAGTGCCGATAATTCCTAACATGGCGTATAAAGAGTAGTTCATCATACTCTTTCGCAAACCTTTGGTAATGAACGAAAAATTTGGACGCAAAAATAGTTGCCCTAAAGATTTGACGTAGCCGATCATCATTAAAAGTAGGATAAAAAAAGCAGTTGAATAACCATACACCACCTTTTGAAAACTGATGTATTTGAAGTAATACAACAATGCCAATGTTGGCAGCATGATTTTGATACATTGGTTAATGGCAGCAGGAATGGCTATACGCCCGAAGTTGGAAGCATATTCAGAAAACAAATGTGTTAGCATGGAAATGCCGCCGATAGCAATGGCTAACCACAAGTATTGCAACAACATGGCATCGCCCTTTGCGTAAAGTTGAATGAGTTTAGGAATGAATGGCAACAGCACTAAAAAGCTGATAAAAAAGCAGCATAATTCTGCCGATAACAATGAGCCTAAATAACCGTTATGCCCGTTTGTTTCATTTTTGAAATCCGGAAAAAAGCGCACGACGATACCACTAATACCCAACGTCATTAGTGGCGAAATGAGCAATCCAACATCAACCAACACCCTAAACAAACCTTGTTCGGCTGGGGTGAAAACCAAAGGATAAATGAACAAAATATTGACCATACCGATTAATGTTCCGGCATAAGTAACTATACTTTGCTTAATACTTTGGCGAATGATAATTCCCATTATGCGGTGGGGCGATAGCGGTGTTTGCCGAATTTTGTACCATTAAAAATGGTGTCTTTTCGCAATGCACGTTGCTCTTCTCCAGAAAGCTGCATAAAATCGCTACATTCTTCTGAGCAGCAAGCATTATATTTTTCGGCACAAGTTGGGCATTGAATAAACAATATATGACATGCATCGTTGGCGCAATTATGGTGCATATCGGAAGGTTCACCGCATTGGTGGCAGTGGGCAATTATTTCTTCATTAATGCGCTCGCCGAGTCGTTCATCAAACACAAAATTTTTGCCGACAAAGCGATTTTCTAATCCTTGATTTTTTACTTGCCGCGCATACTCAATAATACCCCCTTCGAGTTGATATACATTTTTGAAGCCTCGATATTTCATGTAAGCACTTGCTTTTTCGCAACGGATACCGCCAGTACAGTACATGACCACATTTTTATCTTTCGCATCTTCAAACATTTCGGCTATGATGGGTAGCGATTCGCGAAAGGTATCAATGTCAGGGCAAACTGCATTTTTAAAATGCCCAACTTCACTTTCGTAGTGATTTCGCATATCAATCAACACTGTTGAAGTATCTGCAGTAAGGCGGTTAAATTCATCTGCTTTGAGGTGAATACCGATATTAGTGGGGTCGAAGTTTGGGTCTTCGATACCATCGGCAACTATTTTATTGCGTACTTTAATTGTGAGTGCAAAAAATGATTTTCCGTCATCTTCGATGGCATAATTCAATCGCATATTTACAAAATAGTCCACTTCATTCAGTTTCTCTATAAATGAATTTATGTTGATAGTCGGGACAGATATTTGTGCATTAATACCTTCTTTTGCAACATAAACTCTACCCAATACACCTAAAGGCTGCCAAGTCAAATACAAAAAATCTCTGAAAAATTGCGGATTGAGCAGGTGCATATAGCGATAAAACGAAATGGTTGTTCGTTGTTCGCTGCTATGCAGCATCTTCATTTTCAGTTCATTACGATTTATACGGTTATGCAATTTCATAAAATAAATTTTTAAATAGTGGATTGCAAATATTAATACATTTCTGCCAACGTCAGCCAACGCATTTCCTTTTGGTCCAGCATTTCGCTTACGCTTGCCAACTCTTTTGAATATTGGCTAATTAGTTCATTAGAAAGTGATGTATCATTGAATTTTTCGGTTAATGCTTTTTTTTGTTTGCTGAGTTCTTGAACTTCACGCTCTAATTTTTTTAACTCATTTTTCTGTTCTTTGTTCAATGCGTGAGTCACTTTATTTGATTCGGGTACATCAATATTCAATTCAACAACCTGTGGTGAGGTGTTAACTTTATCGGCATTGGTTGCACGGTATTCTGAGTAGCTGCCGTTATAATCTTTGATGTTTCCGTTACCTTCAAAAATAAAAAGGTGATCTACAATTTTATCCATAAAATAACGGTCATGCGTTACTACAACCACACATCCTGGAAAATCTATCAAGAAATCTTCCAGCACCTGCAAAGTCAAAATATCTAAATCATTAGTAGGTTCATCTAATATCAAAAAATTAGGATTCTTCATTAGAATTGTAAGCAAATATAAGCGTCGTTTTTCGCCCCCACTTAGCTGTGAAACATAAACTTGTTGCTGTGGGCGCGGAAACAAAAACCTTTCGAGCAAAGCTGCTGCCGTCAGTTTTTGTCCTTTCTCCAGCGGGATATATTCGGCAATATCTTGCACTACATCTATGACACGCTTATCGGCTTTCAGTTGTATTCCATCCTGCGTGTAATAACCGAAAACAATGGTATCACCCAATACAACTTTACCTGTATCGGGAACAATTTCTTTAGTAAGCATCCGCAAAAAAGTGGACTTCCCTACGCCATTATTGCCGACAATTCCTACGCGTTCCATGCGACGAAATTTATACGAAAAATTTTCAATAATCGCCTGATTACCAAAGCTTTTGCCTATATTATGCAGCTCTACAATTTTGCCTCCCAACCAGCTTGCTTTTATATCTAAATGCACATTGGATTCGTCCATTTTTTTAGCGGCTCGCTCTTTAATGTCTTCAAACCCATCCACTCTTGATTTTGCTTTTGTAGTACGTGCAGCCGGCGTGCGGCGCACCCATTCCAGCTCGCGTTTGTAGAGTTTGCGGTCTTTATCGAGGTTGGCAGATTCGTTTTCGATTCGCAACGTTTTTTTGTCTAAGTAATCTGCATAGTTGCCTTTATAACTGTAAAGTATTCCTCTATCTAATTCGACAATATGATTACAAACACGCTCCAGAAAATAGCGGTCGTGAGTGACCATAAATAGTGTGAGGTTGGGTTGTTGCAAAAATGTTTCGAGCCATTCTATCATATCCAAATCCAAGTGGTTGGTTGGCTCATCGAGTATCAAAAAATCGGGTTCTTCGATAATAATTTTGGCTAAAGCCAATCGCTTTTTTTGACCTCCCGAAAGTTGCCCGACGGGTTTATCCCAATCTTCCAACTTCAATTTACTCAACACTTCTTTGATACGTGCATCAAAATCCCAAGCCTTGAGGTCGTCCATTTTTGTCATAGCACGCTGCATGGAGGCATCGTCCGGTTGTGATGAATGTATGATTTTTTCATACTCTTTCACTGCCAGAATCATTGGATTGTCGCCATCTAAAACAGCTTCTAAAATAGTGTGTTGGTCAAAAAAGATTGGCTCCTGCGGTAGAAATCGGGTATGAATATCTTTACGTAAAAGTATCTTGGCATGTTCGCCTTCAGGGGCTTCTTCGCCAGCGAGTACACGCAACAGAGTAGTTTTTCCGGAACCATTTTTGGCGATGAGCGCAATTTTTTGCCCCTTTGCTATTTGTAAAGAGAGGTTGTTAAATAGCACTTTTTCGCCATAAACTTTGCTTATGTTTTCTAACGTAAGATAATTCACTAAATTTAAAATATAGTTTGTAATTGATATGCAAAGATACACATATTGTCATATCAAAACAAACTTTACAAGTCACTTAGGTTTTTATAAAAGCGACATTTTTAACCATTGGATTAAGTTATAATTTAGTGCTAATGTGGAGTTAAATCATCGTCACTATCCATCTGAATAATAAATACAAAACGCCTGATAGCACGATAGTAACGGGAAGGGTTAATATCCAAGCTAAAGCTATGTTTTTGATCGTTCCTCGCTGCAAGTTTTTGATACCTTTTGAGGCAACCATGCTTCCGGCTACGCCTGAGGAGAGAATGTGAGTTGTGCTTACCGGCAAGCCCAACCACGATGATGCACTAATCGTTCCGGCTGCAACAATTTCCGCGGTTGCGCCTTCGGCGTAGGTCATGTGGCGCTTCCCTATTTTTTCTCCGATGGTTATCACGATGCGTTTCCAGCCAATCATAGTGCCAATACCTAAGCATAAGGCAACTAATGCCGTCACCCACCAAGGCGAGTAGTTTACGTAGCCTTGTAACTGTTTTATGCCTGATTTTATTTCAGCACGATCCGCTTGATTGGAAATGATGCCCGGTTCGTCCAAAAATACTTTTACTTGTTTTTGTAAAAATAAAATTCGCTTCCGGATATTGAACAGTTGTTCGGCATTTTTTGGGTTAAACGCGCGTACATCTTTTTCTAATTCATCTATGGCTTCGGTAACTTTGCCCAACTCTTTTGTAGCAATATTTTGTGAAATGTTGCCCTGCAAAACGTGCTTGATTTCTTCTATCGCCACTGCAGCCTTGTTAGGGTCAAAATCACTCTTCAATGCGAACTCAAGCGGGGCAAATGTCATGAGTACAATTATCATGAGTGCAATACCTTTTTGTCCATCATTAGAGCCGTGCGAATAACTCACTCCGGTACATGTGCAAATAAGGATGGCGCGAATCCATAACGGTGGGCGTGCATCTTCTTCTGGTTCTCGGAATAATTTTTTATCCTTGACAAAGGATTTCAGTATAAACATCAACGTAATGGAAAAGGTAAAGCCGATAAGCGGTGCCACCAATAATGCCAATCCTATTTCTTTTGCTTTCGCCCAATTTACTCCTATGCCCAATAAATTATCTGGTAACATGGAATAGACTAAGCCCACGCCTAACATTGAGCCTATTAGCGTATGCGAACTTGAACTCGGAATACCAATGTACCACGTGCCGAAGTTCCAAATTATTGCAGCTGTTAGTATTGCCAACACCATTGCGATATTGTTATACAGTCCCTGAGTCATCAGTATATCTATTGGTAACAAATTGATGATGCTCAAGGCTACGCCAACGCCTGTAAATGCGCCGAGTGCATTGAATATTCCTGACCAAATTACAGCGAAAGTTGGGTGTAATGTTTTAGTGTAGATTACTGTAGCAACGGCATTGGCAGTATCGTGGAAGCCGTTGATAAATTCAAATATACAGACAGTAAAAATGCAGATTATCAGTAGGGTGTACAACTGCGGCGTAAGGTCTGAAAGCATAAAATACTTTGTTGATTTTATAGTATTGTTTGTTTAACCCCGCAAAGTTGTTAAAATTAATGTTAATTTAATATTAAGTTTGATAGATTTCTGCACAAAATAATTACGATGTTGCAGCTGCCGAACTTGGAAATGTTTTTTGTTCATTTTGGGCATCCGATTCTATCAATCCATCGCGTAGGCGAATGATGCGATTAGCGTATGCTGCAATATCTGGCTCGTGCGTGACTAATATGACGGTATTGCCGTTTTTGTGTATTTCTTCAAAAATACGCATGATATCATATGATGTTTTGGTATCTAAATTTCCGGTAGGCTCATCGGCTAAAATTATAGCTGGGTCATTTACCAATGCGCGTGCAATAGCTACACGCTGGCGTTGTCCGCCGGATAGTTCGTTCGGCTTGTGGTGCATCCTATCTCCTAAACCCACCGACTCCATAGCTGCCTGTGCTTTCTCCAAACGTTGCTTTTTGTTCATGCCGGCATACACCAAGGGCAGGGCAACATTTTCTAAAGACGACATTCGGGGCAGCAGGTTGAAGGTTTGAAAAACGAAGCCGATTTGTTTGTTGCGAACTGCAGCCAATTCGTTATCGGTCATTTTGCTGACGTTGATATTATTGAGCCAGTACTCACCACCCGAAGGGGTATCCAAACAGCCTAACAAATTCATTAATGTTGATTTGCCCGAACCTGAAGGTCCCATCAGCGCAACGTATTCATTTTTTTGAATGGTCATGGAAACACTTTTTAGGGCATGAATAATTTCTGTACCCATTACATAGCTCTTGGCGAGCTCTTTCGTCTCAATGATGCCTTGCATAATTTTTAATTGGATTTAAGGTTTATGCGTCTTGTCGCAGCTATTCTTTGTGTACAAATTTCGGAACGGCAAAATAATTGTCCATTGTCTTTGGAGCATTCTGCATAGCTTGTTCATTCGTCAGTTGATTTAGGACAACATCTTCACGCAATACGTTTACAGCATCCGAAATATGTGTAAGCGGTTCAATGCCCTCAGTATTCACTTCGTTGAGTTTATCGACCATCGCCAACACCTGTTGCAAACTGCTCTGCATTTGCTTTCGTTCCTCCGCTTGCAATTTTAGTCTGCTGAGTTTTTCTAATTTCAAAATTAGTTGTTCGTTTACTTCCATCACATAAATTTTAGATAAGTATAATAAATTATCCGCCCAAAATAGTAAAAAATACTTTTTAACTATTTCCTTTGTCGTAATAAATGGTATTTTTGAATCATAATTTTGTCAGAACAAAACAAATTCTTCGATTCTTATAATGAATAGTCCTACACGACACACGGCAAAACACATTGCAATCGCTGGCAATATTGGTGCCGGAAAAACAACACTTACCGAGCAATTAGGCAAGCATTTCGGTTGGGAAGTGCACTACGAAGATACAGAGAACAACCCCTACTTGAATGACTTTTATCTTGATATGCAACGGTGGTCGTTTAATTTGCAAATTTATTTCTTGAATAGCCGTTATCGGCAGGTTTTAAATATTTTGAAAGGCGACAAAACGGTTGTGCAGGACAGGTCAATTTACGAAGATGCTTTCATTTTTGCTCCCAACCTTCACGATATGGGCTTGATGGGTACGCGCGACTTCAACAACTACATTTCATTGTTTCATCTGATGCAACAACACGTGCGGGCACCTGACTTGATGATTTACCTCAAAGCAAGCATCCCGACACTAGTTAATCACATCCAATCCAGGGGACGCGACTACGAGGGTAGTATCAGCATAGATTACCTCAAACGTTTGAACCAACGGTATGATGATTGGATAAGCGGTTATACGGAAGGAAAACTGTTAGTCATCAACGCTGACGAAGTGGATTTTATCGAAAAACCGGAAGATTTGGGTAAAGTCGTTACTTTAGTCAATGCCGAATTGCACGGGCTTTTTTGAGGTTAAGTACCTTTTTTCTTTCCCTTAGTTTTGAATTCTTTATACTTTGCTTTCCAATCAACATCACCATCATTAGCGGACATTTTTGCTTCTAACGTGGTTTTGGTGGTAACGTTTTTTGCTTGGTCGGTTTTGCTATCTGAAGCACTACTAAATGATAATGCTGCTATTAAAATGGCGTGAAAAAAGATGGCTAGGAAAATGGCTTTATTGCGCGTGGCACCGGTGGAAGATGTGTAATTCATAATATAAAAGTATTGTTAGTCTTATATTTAACGCAGCTCTTCAGAAAAAAAGTATGAGCAATTACAAAAAAATTGTAGCCGAATTATCGCTCACCCATACCTCATTGGTAGCGGTTACTAAAACGCGCACCACAAAAGACATCATGGAGTTGTACCAACAAGGGCAGCGCGTCATGGGCGAAAATCGTGTACAAGAGCTACTTTCAAAACATACACAATTACCCCCCGATATTGAGTGGCATCTAATTGGTCATTTGCAGACTAACAAGATTAAAGAGGTAGTTGGCATTGCGAGTGTTATACACTCCGTTGATTCGTGGAGAGTACTGCTGGAGATAATCAAACATGCGCAAAAAAAACATGCACCTACTCAGGTATTGTTGCAATACAAAATAGCTGCAGAGGCTACTAAACATGGGCTTTCTTTTGAAGAGTCGGACGTATTGTTACAACAATATTTTAAGGAGAAAAATGATTATGTGAAAATTGTCGGTGTAATGGGAATGGCTACTAACACAGATGATGTACAACAAGTTGAGTTAGAATTTTTATCGTTAGCACAACATTTCAAGTGGCTAAAAAGCACATTTTTCAAAGATGAAATCAGCTTCAAACATTTATCAATGGGAATGTCTGATGATTATCGGATAGCGGTGGCTTGTGGCAGTACGATGGTGCGTATCGGTAGCT
>JAGOHC010000107.1 GCA_017996375.1 Saprospiraceae bacterium
TAAACTTCGACAGATTCATGGCGACTTGGCATTGTCGCAAGCATTCAGTCAAGCGGATAATATTTTGGCAACAGCAGCAAGAGGCATCGCTGAAATTATCGCAGTACCCGGTTATGTAAACGTTGATTTTGAAGATGTAAATACAGTCATGCGTAGTAGTGGTGTAGCCATCATGGGTACTGCAGCTGTAGAAGGCGAAGATCGGGCCCGCAGAGCCGTAGATGAAGCATTAAACTCACCCTTATTAGAAGATAGCAACATTCGCGGTGCACAACATATTTTGATAAACATAACATCCGGCATTAAAGAAGCTACGATGGATGAAGTTTTTGAAATAACTCAATTTGTTCAAGAAGAAGCAGGTTATGGCACAAATTTAATTTGGGGAAATTGTTTTGATGAGCGTTTGGGTGATAAAATTAGTGTCACCGTAATTGCAACAGGTTTTGAACAAGCCAAGAAGAATTATTTTGGCGAATTTGATAACGAAAATGCTGGCTTTAATCCAAATGGAACAGATGCACGTATAAAAGTACATTTAGATGATGACGTAAACTCTAATAAGCGAGTTTTTGATATAGGTTTTAATGATGGCGACTCTTCCAACACAATTGAGTTTGATAATATACGTATCAACAATGATAGATCAAATCGGAATAGAGTAAGTAGTCAAGCACCTTACGTTCGTCCCGAAGATAGAGATAAAATATTGGAAGAAGAGCAACGCCGTTTAAGAGAAGCTGAGAAATTACGTAAAGAAAGAATTAGAAATCTGAATTTGAACAACGTCAAGCTTTCAAATCCGCAGATTATCAATGAATTGGAGAATGAGCCGGCATATCTCAGAAAAAATGTTCGCTTAGATGATGTGAATCATTCCTCGCAGTCGTCAATTTCTCGTTATACCATTTCTGATGATGATGATCCGGAGATACGTTCCAATAACTCTTTTTTACACGATAAAGCAGATTAAACTAATCTCCGCTTGTTTCTATACATAATAAAGCATTATTGGTTTCAATGATGCTTTATTTTTATCCAAAAGTTAAATAATTTGAGAAATTTAAAAAAAGTGTTATATTTGTACACAACTTCACGCCAGCTCAACCATTAGGAATCCCTTTCCGATTTAGATTTTACCAAAACTTGCAAAAAGAACTATGACTCGCACAGGAAGAATTTCCCATTCCTATTACGACCCCTTGTGTATTGTATTTATTTTATGCACTTTTTTCTTTTACCTTTCCGCAAACGGACAAGTGGCTGTTGATTGGCAAAACTCCTATGGCGGTACAGGTTGGGAGGAGTTAAACGAAATTATACAAACGGAAGATGAAGGATTCTTAATTGGAGGCATTACACTTTCCAGCCAAAACGGCGACATCTCTAATCTTAACAACGGCTTCGTTGATTATTGGCTACTCAAAATTGATGTGGATGGAAACCTGATTTGGGAAAAAAATTATGGAGGTACAGACGAAGATAGACTTTGGAGTTTCGTGCCTACTTACGATCGTGGTATTTTATTAGTCGGTAATTCTAATTCAAATATCGGAGGTGATAAAACGCAACCTTGCGTTGGTGGTATGGATTATTGGGTTATCAAAGTTGACTCTTTAGGCAACAAACTTTGGGACAAAACCTATGGCGGCACAGAACACGATATTCTATATTTAGTTACAAAAACAAAAGATGGTAATTTCATTTTAGCCGGACAATCGTACTCTAATGCCTCTGGCGATAAATCTGAAAATAATCGTGGCGATTTAGATATTTGGGTAATAAAAATTGACCCATTAGGCAACAAACTTTGGGACAAAACCTATGGTGGAAATAAAGCAGAACGCATTCAAGGCTTAGTAGAATCTCCAGATGGTGCAATCGTCATGGCAATCGGCTCTGCTTCTGATGTAGGATTCGACAAGTCACAGCCAACACAAGGTGGAGAAGATTTTTGGATTTTGAAAGTTGATGAAAATGGCAACAAACTTTGGGACAAACGTTTTGGTGGAAGCAAAGAAGAGCAACCTTTCGCACTTCGCACAACGCTCGATGGTGGATATATTGTCGGTGGCAGCACACGCTCCGGCATAAGTGGTGATATAACATCCTCTAATTTAGGTACTGCCCTTGACGAATATACTGAAATTGATTATTGGTTGATAAAACTCTCAGAAGGTGGCAACTTGCTTTGGCAACAACGCTTTGGTGGTGATTCTTTGGATGTGCTATACGATATTCAAGAAGATGACTTAGGAAATTTTTTCTTAGGTGGTGTGTCCAATTCGACAACAAATTCGATTAAAACAGATACCCTTTTTGGAGACGTAGATTATTGGACTTGTTATATAGATAAAAACGGCAATAAACTTTGGGACCAAACTTTTGGCGGAAATAGATATGATGCGCTCACAAAAATATTGAGGGTTAAAGGTGGTGGCTATTTGATGGGAGGGCACTCCTCCTCCCCAGTGAGCGGTAATAAAACCACTGACACAAAAGGATTAAACGATTTTTGGCTCGTGAAAACAGCCTGCAATATTCGGCTCAATTTAGGCGGCGACCGCAATGTTTGCCCCAGCGAAAATATTTTTTTAAACGCCTCTAACCCACAGTGTGCTAACTGTCAATACTATTGGAGCAACGGTTCAACAACACAATCAGTTAGTTTTAAAGTAGAAGATTTAGAAAAATCTGATATAACCGTGGTGGTTGATGAGGGTAACCTTTGCCAATTAAAAGATACTGTAAATATAAATATATTGCCAACACCCGAAATTCAACTCGGTAATGACACTACCATCTTAGACGGACAATTTATAGTGTTGAATGCAACATCATCTAACTCAACCTATTGGTGGAGTACATTTGAAAAAACGCCCACCATTACAATAAATTATACTGGTTACTATGCAGTTACGGTAACAAATGAGTATGGTTGCGCTTCCAACGATAGCATTTTTATAGATATAAAACCCGATGCAAATGTATTTGTTCCAAACGCTTTTTCTCCAAACAATGACGGTATAAATGATTACTTGCAAGTATTTGCTGATAGCTATGTAGAGCAAGTAAACAAGTTTGTAGTGTATAACCGATGGGGTGGAAGTATGTTTGTTGAAGAAAATTTTCAACCGAATAGCGATTTAGTGCGATGGGATGGAACAATAAATAGCAGACCTGCCCCTGACGGTGTTTATGTATATTTGGTTGAAGTAATGTTGCGAAATAATAAAATTAAACAATACACCGGTTCAGTTCAAATATTGCGTTAAGAGTATTGTATTAATACCATCCAATTATAATTTTTTTTAACAATGCTATTAAATTTTTAGCAAACCTTTATCCAACAAAAGCAGCTGCACTATGCAAATATTATCGCATTAGTTGAAAACTTTTGCCTTAACTTTCCGTTAATAAGTAGATATATTTTTAGCATAAGTTGAAAAATAAAAAAAGTGCAAGCACTTGATTCCCAAATACTTGCACATTTAACTTTGTTGGTAGCCCGTACGGGAATCGAACCCGTGTTTCATCCGTGAAAGGGATGCGTCCTGACCCCTAGACGAACGGGCCAACTATAATTGTATAAATGCTTTGCGCTAAAGCGATGCAAATATAAGTTCATATTTCGAGAACCAAAAATATTTTTCAAAAAAAATAAGTTTAATAGTAAAAATTATACATATCATCTTTAAATTCTTTTCAATTATTGTTATTTTTACACTAAGTTTAATTTTAATTACATTTCATAAAAATCATTACAATGAATAAAAAAATTGCCATAAATGGATTTGGTCGTATCGGTCGACTTGCTTTCAGAAAGTTGCAAAATATGCCCGGTGTGGAAGTTGTTGCCATTAACGATTTAACGGATAACGCCACATTAGCACATCTTTTAAAATATGATACTGCACATGGAATATTTGATTTTAAAATAGAACATACTCCCAATTCCATTTCTGTTGATGGCAGAAGAATTGCTGCTTATTCAGAAAAAGATCCTGCAAAACTACCTTGGAAGGATTTAGGTATTGATGTAGTGTTAGAGTGTACAGGTATATTTACTTCCCGTGCCGGCGTGCAGCCACACTTGAACGCCGGAGCGAAACGTGTTATTATTTCAGCTCCCGTAAAAGGACGTGATGTAAAAACAATAGTAATAGGTGTAAATGATGACGAGCTTTCGCCTGAAGAAACAATCTACTCCAACGCTTCTTGTACCACCAACTGTTTAGCACCAATTGTAAAGGTAATAGATCAAGCATACGAAATAATTAGTGGCAGCATGACAACAGTGCACGCTTATACGCAAGACCAACGATTGCAAGACGCACCTCACTCAGACTTGCGCCGTGCACGAGCTGCAGCCTGCAATATTGTTCCAACAACAACTGGCGCTGCTAAAACGGTAAGTCAAGTTTACCCAAACGTAAGTGATAAAATTACTGCAATGTCGTATCGTGTACCGATTATTACAGGTTCAATAGTAGATTTAACTGTCAGAACAAAAAAAGAAGCAGCTTCAGTCGAAGAAGTAAATGAGGTTATAAAGCGAGCAGCCAATGGCGAAAGTATGAAGCACGTTTTATACTATAATGAAGACCCAATTGTGTCTTCGGATATTGTCGGAAACCCATATTCTTCAATTTTTGATGCTGAATTGACATCTATAACCGATGGCTTGATTCGTGTGGTAAGCTGGTACGATAACGAAGCTGGTTATGCTACACGATTGGCAGAATTAGCTGTAATGGTGGCTAACTTGGGCGAAGTGAAAGTTAAAAGTTCAGCAGAAATGGCTGTATAGGATAGTCATTTGGAAAAATTGCAAAACAGTAGAAGTTGATTATCTGAGTATGAGGCAGAAATAATTAGGATGCGGAGAGGGAGGGATTCGAACCCCCGGTGGTTTTACCCACGACGGTTTTCAAGACCGCTGCAATAAACCGCTCTGCCACCTCTCCGTATTGAGGAACTCAACTTTATTGAGTAGTACTTTTGCATTGCGAAGCGCAAATTTAGAATAACTTTTTTAAAGTTGCAATATCTCTTAATTAAATAATTTTACAAATGAAAAAGAATTTCCTAATAAGCCTTACTATTTCGATAATTTTATCGGCTGTATTTGTTTTTGTAAATGCTCAAAGCCCAATTTCTCCTTTAAAATCTTCAGTTGAGAAAAAAGAAAAATATACCTTAACGGCATTTGCTCCTTCGCAAAAATTTAAGGATGCCTCTATTTTGGATTGGAATTATATAAATGGCAAATTTAATTTTGATATTGGAGGAAAATCCTATAAATTAGGTGAACAAACTTTAGATGCGCCACAAAAAATGTGTGCAAACTCAAAAGAAGGACAGCACTTACATATTATAATTGACAATGAGCCGTATCTGGCAAAATATACCAATTCGTTTGACTTGGACATTTTGGATGGAAAACATTATTTGCTTTCTTTTTTATCACGCTCCTATCATGAAAGTATTAAAACGAAAAAAGCACATCGTCTTACAAAAATTCTGGTGAAGGGAAAAAATATTGTATCACAAGAGCCTGTTAAGGAAAAAATGATTTTTTACAGTCGCCCAAAAGGTACATATATTGGTGATGACACTAAAAAAGTAATGTTAGATTTTTATTTGGCAAATGTAAAACTTGGGAAAAAGTATAAAGTAAAAGCAGAGATTAATGGTGAAGTACACGTCATAGATAATTGGCAACCATATACTATAGAAGGTTTGCCGATGGGCAAAAATCTTATCACACTTACATTGATAGATAAGGATGGTAGAGCCGTCAATTCGCCAATGAATCCTGTTACACGCGAATTTGAATTGAAGCCTGACCCATTACCGAGTAAAAATTAAGCCACTTCCGACTTTTTTAATTTTCGTTCGGCAGTAAGAATTTGATTGACAGCAATGCTGGCATTTAATTCAAATCCTACTATCAGAATAAATGAATTTATCTGTATCCATAATAGTAACACTATTAATGAACCGATGGCTCCGTATATTTTATTATACTGAGAAAAGTTATCAATATAATATTGAAAAACTATTGACGTGGTAAGGGAGGCAAAGGTGGCAAATGTTGCTCCGGCATTGACGATAGGCATTCGCTTTTCTAAAGCTGATCCGTAGCGATAAATCAAACTGATTCCTGCAGAAAATACAACAAAAATAGCCGCCCACCGAAATACCATAACGGCATATTTTGCTAATACACTAATATGCAAAAGTTTAGCAAGAAAATTGAAGAGTGTGTTACCTAAAATTACAAACGTAACCGATGCAAGCAGCAACCCTCCGAGAAGGAAGGTTAACTGTATAGCAATTATTCGTTTTTGAAGTCCAGTACGATTTTGAAATTGGCTCAGGTGCTTCTTCTCAAAACCCCGCATGAGTGCCATCATTCCATTAGAGGCGAAGAAGATAGTTAGTGCAAAAGAGAATGTGAGTAACCCGCTTCTTGGGCGATTCATAATATCTACAACAGTTTTATCAAGCATTTTGCCTGTGTCGCCGGGCATAATTTCTCTAATAGATTCTTTTACAACGCGTTGTGTATCTTTTTTTTTGATAAATGGCACGTAAGCTAACAAGGAAAATATAACTAAAAGAGTAGGGAAAAGCGACAAAAAGAAACTGAAGGACATGGAATTAGCTCGCGTGACGATAGCTTCTCTTTTAATTTCTTTCAGTAAAAATTGAATTACAGCGTAAATGGACATCCCATAAAAGCCGGGCAACGTACGGACTTTTGCCCAATCTATCAAGGATTCCCACAAAGGGTGTTTTGTAAAATAATCGTTTATATGTTGAAATATTTTTTTCAATTTATGTAAAAAAGGGTTGTAATAAATTAACTAACAAGTCGGGGATATTTATCATCTTTCTTGTAGCCGCATCTAAAAAACAAAGTTTAATACTACTAGTGTTGATAATAGTATTTTCTTCATTTATTATTTCAGAATGATACGTGATTATTTTCGTTGGCAACTCGGTTAAAGTTGTTCGCACTGTCAATAAATTATCATAGTAAGCTGGTCGCAAATACTTGATATTTACTTCTAAAACGGGCATAACAACTTTTAATTGCTTTTCTAAATCGTTATAACTGAATCCTAAAGAACGTATTGCCTCTACTCGCCCAACTTCGTAGTATAGAGCATAATTGCCGTAATATACTACACCCATTTGGTCAGTTTCGCCGTATCGAACACGGACTTTTGTAGAATGTTCAAACATAATAAATTAATTCTATTCCCTAATTGCCTTAATACCAGGCAGTTCTTTCCCTTCTAAAAGCTCCAACATTGCACCTCCACCTGTAGAAACAAAACTCACATCGTCTGCCAATCCCATTTGGTTTATAGCAGCAACTGAGTCGCCACCGCCTACTAAAGTAAAAGCACCATTTTTTGTTGCCTGCGCTACTGCTTCAGCAACTGCTTTTGTGCCATTGGCGAAATTAGGCATTTCGAAAACGCCCATAGGTCCGTTCCAAATAATTGTTTTTGAATTTTGAATAACATTTTGATACGCTATAACAGCTTCATTACCAATATCTAACGCCATCATTCCATCTGGAATATCCATACTACTCGTTTGATAAAAGTTTGCTTCATTTGCGAAAGTATCTGCGACAACTGATGTTACGGGCAGCAGTAATTTCATACCTTTAGCCTTCGCTTTTGCAATTAATGTTTTTGCCAATTCAATCTTATCGGGTTCAACCAATGAATTACCGATGTTACCATTCATGGCTTTGATAAAGGTATAAGCCATGCCTCCGCCGATTAAAATATTATCTACAGTATCAATAAAACGTTCTAATAATAGTATTTTATCCGACACTTTTGCACCACCTACTATTGCCGTAAACGGGCGTGCCGGATTTATTAAGGCGCGTTCAGCATTTTTTACTTCTGCTTCCATCAAAAATCCGAACCCTTTATGGTGGTTATCGAAAAATTGAGCAACGGTTGTCGTGGAAGCGTGTGCTCGGTGCGCCGCACCGAAGGCATCGTTGATATACATATCTGCCAACGAAGCTAATTCAGAAGCCATCACAACATCGCCTTTTTCTTCGCCCGCATGGAAACGTGTATTTTCTAATAACAATACTTCGCCTTTTTTTAGATTGTGAGCAACTTTTTTGGCAACATCACCGATGCAATCTTCTGTAAATAGAACAGGTTTTTTTAATAATTCGGATAAGTGATTAACGACGTGACGCAGAGTAAACTTTTGTACATTTATGCTGCCGTCTTCATTGAGTTTTTGCAGTGGGCGACCCAAGTGGGAACATAGAATTACCGTTCCGCCATTATCCAAAATATATTGGATTGTCGGGATGGCTGCACGGATGCGCGTATCGTCAGTAATGTTAAATGCTTTATCAAAAGGTACATTAAAATCTACTCTTACTAAAACTTTTTTATCTGAAAAATTAAGGTGTTGCATATTGGTTTGATTATTTATTGAAGGCAAATTTAGAACTTATTCATTGGACAAAATAAAAAAGCATCAGATATTTTCTATCTGATGCCTCCTAAATTAACCTCTGAGTTATTTTATTGAATATTCATTACCTTGAATGTAGAAAACTCGCCGTTGTTTAAAATTGTAACAACGAATAAACCGTCTTGTAATTCGCCGACTTCCAATTGTGTAGTGTTTACTCCCTGAACAGTTGTATTTATTTGAGTCATGATATTTTTACCTGAAACATCAAAAACAGATATTTCAGTAGGGTATTGGTTTGGTGCATAGTATATAACTTGCCATTGATTATCAATACCTTTTATCACGTTTATCAACTCAGGA
>JAGOHC010000008.1 GCA_017996375.1 Saprospiraceae bacterium
GTTTTTCATTCACCTACGATTTGCGCCGCACAGGTAACGTATCGTTCAAAGCAGGATATACTTTACAATTCGCAGAAGGTACAGGTTCGGATGCAGACTCACAGCGTGGCTTAACAACGCGCGGAAACCTCCGTACTTTATTCCCGCTTAATTTTGATGAGCGTCACCGATTGACAACAGAAATTGACTATCGTTACGATGAAGGCAAGCGTTACAACGGTCCACGTATCGGTGGAGTAAATATCTTAGAAAATTTTGGTATAAACTTCTTGACAACACTCGTGTCCGGTCGCCCATATACAGCTAAAAACACACCAGCAAGATTTGCCGGCGATGGCACAAAAGGCTCTATCAATGGCGCACGCAAACCATGGGTATTCAACATCGGCTTGCGCGTAGATAAAACATTCAATATCAAATTGGCAAAAGGTAAAGATCCACTTGGTGTAAATGTTTATGTACGTATATCTAATTTGTTGAATACTAAAAATGTACTTCGCGTGTATCCAGCAACAGGTTCCCCTACAGATGACGGTTATTTGCAATCAGCAATCGGTTTGCGCGAATTGGATAAATACATCGCAGAAGGTAGAGATATTGAAGCGTTTCAAGCATCATACCAATGGCGCTTGTTAAACCCTGACAACTACACACTCCCGCGCAGAATATTTGTAGGAGCATCATTCAATTTCTAAAATTATACAATACATGGTGTGTGCTTTTGCAAATACAATAGCATACAACAACGAGATATTGTTATCAATAAAAAAATTAAATTACTCATGAAAGCTATTAAAAATATAGGCTTAATTGTAGGACTCATGGCGGTTGCCGTTGCAACCTTTGCACGACCGCCACTCAACCGTCCGCAAAAACCGGTACAAGGCGTTAGCTTCCGAAACGACTGCGACCTCGGTACCGATTATGAAGAGCTAAAAGTCAATAACGTCAGAGCAGGTCTGATGAGCCGAGGAGATGCTTGGTATGATTATACTAATCCAAGATACGTTGTGCCACGCGTAGGTCCCGGCGAACTGGAAGTGTCTTCTATGTTTGCAGGATCTGTTTGGCTCGGCGGGCGCGATAACGTAGGTAACTACATCGTGGCTTGTGTGGATTATGGTAACCAAGGTACTGACTTCTACCCTGGTCCGCTTACACCCGGCACAGACTCTGCATCCTCTGGAGTTACCGACAAGGCAACTTGTAAAAAATGGGATAAACACTTTGTAGTGTATGCCACAGATATTAATCAGCATATCGCTAATTATGTGCAATATGGTGATGAGTATCCTGAAGATTTGATTCCGCGCAACATAAAAGGATGGCCGGCAAGAGGCAACCGTTTCTTTTATGACATTTGGAATTTTGAATTGCCAAACACATCGCAAGGGTTAGCATCATTCTACGACCAAGATGGCGATGGCAACTACGAGCCGGATTTAGGCGACTACCCAACGATAGAAATTCGCGGGTGTCCGCTTAACCAATATCCTGACCAGATGGTTTTCCAGATATACAACGATGCAGGTAACGTACACAACGCAACCGGTGGCGAAAAGATTCGTATGGAAGTGCAGTTGCAAGCCTTCGCATACGCAACTAACGATGAGTTGAACGATATGACATTCATGCGCTACAAACTTATCAACCGTTCTTATCGCCCGATTGATACTACTTACTTCGCTTGGTGGGCAGACCCCGATTTGGGTTGCCCCGAAGATGACTTCGTAGGTTGCGATATCGGCAGAAGTTTGGCTTATACCTATAACGATGATGCCACAGATGGCGTAAGTGGATGTGTTTGTCAAGTACAAGGTACTATCCCCACTTATTGTACGGAAGTGCCAGCTATTGGTACAGACTACTTCCGCGGTCCGCGTATTCCTGACTCAACAACCGTTGACCCTGACGATTTTATTGAGTTAGGTATGTCATCATTTACTTATTATAACAGAGGGGGCGGGCCTAATGGCGACCCCGGTCAAGTACAAGAATTTTATAATTACCTTACAGGTAAATGGAAGGATGGCACACCGTTTACTTATGGCGGCACAGGCTATAATCCAGGTAGCACACAGGTTATACCTTACGCTTTCCCAGACGACCCAAACAATGCAACGGGTTGGTCAATGCGTACAGCCGGTATTCCTGTTTTAGATCGTCGTACGATACAAGCATCAGGTCCATTCAAATTGGATCCGGGTGCGGTAAACGAGCTTATTGTCGGGGTGCCGTGGGTAGCAGAAGTATCTTACCCAGGACCAGATTTGAGTGCATTATATTTTGCAGATGACATCGCACAAGCGTTATTCGATAACTGTTTTGATATTACGGATGGACCCGATGCGCCAGATGTTTGTTGGATAGAAATGGACAAGCAGTTGGTTGCCACCTTCTCTAATCCTATTGATTCTACACGTTTGGTGTTTAACAACTCATACGAGTGGTATCGCGAGAGAGACTTAGGAGCACCAGATAGTTCATACTACGAATTTGAAGGATATATCGTGTACCAATTAGCATCTGCGGATGTGTCTTTTGCAGACTTGGACGATAACACAAAAGCACGCGCTGTACAAATAGTAGATGAGAAAAATGGAGTTAAGAAAATCTATAATTGGGTAGCTGCGGACGCACCAGGCGGAAATGTTTTTGTACCACAGTTAGAAGTAGAAGCACCGGATAAAGGCGTGCGACATAGCTTCGTATTTACAGACGATCAGTTTTCTACGGCTATCAACAAGCGATTAATAAATCACAAAAAATATTACTATACCGTAATTGCTTATGCACATAATAACGAGTATAATACTTTTGATGTAGCTACTCAGCAAGGACAAAAGCGTGCGTTCTTGGCGGGTCGCCGTTATGTGAAAACATTTACAGTAATACCAAGACCAAGCACTTACCAAAACATCAATGCTAACTATGGCGATGGTGCAGAAGTAACGCGCATAGATGGTGTTGGTACAGGTAGTAACTTCCTAAACCTAAAAAGTGACCAATACGATAAGATATTGAACGGAACAACTGGCGATAGCTTAGAGTATAGCGAGGGAGGCTCACCAATCAACGTAAGTGTGTTCGACCCACTACGTATAAAAGACGGCTACTTTGAATTAACGATGGTAGATGCAAATATGGGTGATAATATCCTTGATCCAACCACGGCAAGATGGCATCTCAAAAATTTGAGCGACCCTGCCGCACCGGTAGTCATTTCTGAAAACACCATTGCATCATTAAACGAAGAGTTGCTTGGCGAGTATGGCTTCGCAGTAACCATTGCACAAACCGAAGATGTGTCGGAAAAAGTTGACGAAACAAACGGGGTCATTGGTGCGAAGTTAGAATATAAAGATCTTGCTAAACCAAGATGGTTTACAGGCATAACGGACGATAGATTGGGCGTGCCGCTTTATAATTTCTTACAAACACATGATGGTGAGGCAAATTTTGAATTTGACCCAAACCAAGCATTTAGCCGCATCGGCGATGGGTTCTTCTTCCCTTTCCTACTGACCTCTTATAGTGGTGTGAGCCCTGAAGGTGTGCCGATTATGTCGCCAATGTTGCAAGATGCCAGCTTTGGAAGCATCCTTGCTTCCGTACAAGCGAAGGAGGACTCTCTACCAAAATTAAACAATATTGACATTGTTTTTACTTCAGATAAGTCTAAATGGAGTCGTTGTCCGATAGTTGAAACAGGTAGAGAAGCATTCACCAACGAGGGATATTTGACAGCCGATCCGTCTGCTAAAAATTTGGACATTCGCAAAGTACCTTCAGTAGGCAAAGATGCTGGTACAGATGGCTTGCCGGCTCCTGATGGTGCCATCGAACCTGCTACTATTCCGGGTACAAATGGCGAACCAATCACTAACCCTCGCGCGAATCAACCACTTATGGGTATGGGTTGGTTTCCTGGCTATGCCATAGATGTCGAAACAGGTAAACGCTTAAATATCTTCTTTGGTGAAAACACCGTATTTGACTGTGAAAATGGAGTCCAGAATGCATGCGAAAACTCATTCGGTGGCGAAAAACCTACCGGTCGCGATATGATGTGGAATCCATCTACTATTGAGTTTGGAGGGGGTAACTTTTTCGACCCACTATCTTGGGTGATGGGTGGTCACCACTTCATATATGTAACCGGTGAAACTTATGATGGTTGTGAGTTCATACGCACACGTTTAGACCCTGCATTTGGGTCGGCTACTCGTAAAACGTTAGGGCTAAGACCAGTACGTTGGACAGCAATGCCAATGTTAGCACAAGGAACAAAATTATTGTCCTACGCAGAAGGATTGATTCCTAATGATTTGACCGTAAAGATTCGCGTAAAGAATCCTTATCAAACGTATCAAGCAACTGGAGATTTTAACGGCTACCCAACGTACCGCTTCAGATTTGCAGGTAAGCAACCGAAAGACGTTGTCGGAGAGGCGTATGACGAGGCTTTAAAACAAATTAATGTGGTGCCTAATCCGTACTATGGTTACTCTGCATACGAGATATCGGAAGTAAGTAATATCGTAAAAATAACTAATCTACCGGATGACTGTACCGTGACAATTTACTCAATTGATGGTCGCTTCATAAAGCAATACAAGCGAGCAGAGCGCCAGCAGCAACGCTCAGGTGATAACCTGCCGGTGCGCACCACGCAAACGAATCCGGACATCGAATGGGATTTGAAGAACAGCAAGGGTATTCCGGTGGCGAGCGGTGTGTATCTTATCCATGTAGATGCGGGCGCATTGGGCGAGCGAACAATCAAATGGTTTGGTGTTGGTCGTCAATTCGACCCTGCCCGACTCTAAACTTAATTTTTGCGTGAGGGTATCTTATATGAGGTAGCCTCACGCTTTCATTCTTTCATTAAGATAAATATTTTTCGATATGAACAGATTATCATACATCATAATATTTTTATTTTGCGCAGTCGGCACTGTGGTTTGGGCAGGAAACCCTGACAGACAAGGGGAAGCCGGCGCATACGAATTGCTCATCAATCCTTGGGCGCGCAGCGCAGGGTTACATTCCATGAACACCTCTTTAGTAAAAGGTATTGATGCCATGCACGTTAATCCGGCAGGACTTTCCCGTATCAATAAAACGGAAGCTGGAATTGGGCATACAGTTTATTTGAGTGGTACAGGTATTGGGGTAAATAGTGTAGGCTTGAGCCAACGTTTAGGAAAAAACGGTGCATTGGGTATCAGCATCATGGCGATGGATTTTGGAGACATCCAAGTAACAACAACCAACCAGCCGGAAGGAACAGGGGGTACATTTTCACCAAGTTTCTTTAATATCGGCGTAGGATATTCTTACACATTTGAAAACAAAATTTCGGTAGGAGCAGCAGTACGTGGTATATCAGAAACTACCGCAGATGTAAGTGCGCTTGGTTTCTGCATAGATGCTGGTGTGCAATATGTTACAGGCCCGAAGGATAACTTTAAGTTTGGGGTGTCGTTGCGTAATATTGGCTCTAAAATGCGATTTAACGGCGAAGGATTGGCGTATCCAACCAGAAGCGATAGAGAAGATTACGTCATCACCGGTCAGCAACGCTCCGCAGGATTTGAACTACCATCAGTATTAAACTTGGGCGTATCTTACGATTTCTTGTTCACAAAAGCATTGAGATTAACGGCAATAGGCAACTTCACGTCTAATGCCTTCGGTTTTGACCAAACCGGTGCCGGCATAGAGTTAGCACTAAACGAGATGTTTGTATTACGTGGAGGCTATCGCCATGAGTTAGGGCAAACCAGCGCAAATAAATCAGCATATACAGGTTTGTGTGGTGGCTTTACCGTAAATATTCCATTGTCTAAAGAAAACCCAAGCAGCGTTGGTTTAGATTATAGCTATCAGGCTACTAACCCATTCAGCGGTACACATAACATTGGTGTTCGCATAAATCTATAATCTATAAAAAATCAAGTTTCGGCGAGTTGGATAATTCCCGATAATTGCCTAACTTTGTCAGAACATATCAACAAGTCCGTAGGATATTTGCCTGCGGACTTGTTTTTTCATTTATGTATATTGATAATCAAACACACACAGTTTAAATACCTTGAGATATGTCAAAATATAATTACCTAACCCAAGCCGGATTCGATAAAATCAAGCAGGAGTTAGATCATCTGAAGGTTGTCGGGCGGCAGGATGCGGCTCGCGCAATTGCAGAAGCACGCGAAAAAGGCGACCTCTCCGAAAATGCAGAATACGATGCTGCCAAAGAAGCGCAAGGATTGTTAGAACTTAAGATAAATGATTTAGAGAAGATATTATCTAACGCACGCATCTTAGACGAATCAACGGTGGATACATCAAAAGTGACGGTATTTTCAAATGTAACTATTAAAAATTTGAAAACGAATAAACAAGTTACATACAAGTTAGTATCTGAATCAGAAGCCGATATCAAGGCGAGCAAAATATCCGTATCCTCACCCATTGGGCAGGGCTTATTGGGTAAGGTAGTTGGCGAAGTTGCACAAATTACCACCCCCGCAGGGCAGCTCCAATTTGAAGTGATGAATATTAGTGCCGGCGAATAATTTTAAAAAAATTAGACAAGTATTAATCAAAATGGCATCCATCTTTACACGTATTGTTAGTGGCGAAATTCCAGCATACAAAGTAGCCGAAAATGAACATTATTTTGCTTTTTTGGATATCAATCCAGTAGCCAAAGGGCACGTATTGGTCATCACAAAACAAGAAATAGATTATATTTTTAATGTTGAAGATGAGCAACTTGGCGGTTTGATGATATTCGCCAAACGGGTGGCTAAAGCTTTAGCAGAGGTGGTGCCAAGTGCGCGAATTGGCGTAACCGTCATAGGCTTGGAAGTGCCGCACACACATGTCCATTTGATACCAATTAACTCTCTGCACGATATGGACTTTGCCAAACCGCGTGTACAATTATCCAAAGAAGAATTTGCTGATTTAGCGAAGGCGATCAGTGATCGGTTTGTATAAATACATCAACGCACAGTAAACCCGCCACCGAAGTTACCAACTACCGAAGCAACAAACTGCAATGCCCCGGTTTCATTTTCTGCCATCAATATCATACCTTGGCTCTCTATACCGCGCAATTTGCGCGGAGCGAGGTTAGCCAATACCAACACCTGTTGCCCAATGATGCTTTCGGGCTGAAAATGTTCAGCAATACCCGATACAATACTGCGTGTTTCAAACCCTAAATCTATCGTAAGGTGCAATAACTTGTCTGCGCCCTTTACCTTTTCAGCAGCGATAATTTTACCGGTGCGGATGTCCATTTTTGCAAAATCATCATATTGGATGGTTTCCTTTAATGGAGGGTAGGTAATAGCAGCATTTTGGGGTTTTGAGGCTGCTTGTAGTTTTTGTATCTGTGCTTCAATTACAGCATCGTCAATGCGTGTGAACAAATGCTCGGGCTGCCCGATAAGATGATTGTCGTCAATAATAGCACTGCCGCCCTCAGCCAACAAGTCGAGTAAATCCATAAGTTCACCATCTTCGTCAATAAGAGGGAGGTTGAGCAGGGAACGCAATTTATCAGATGCATTCGGCAAAAACGGACGGCAAGCAACGCTAATAGCAGCAATTAATTGAACGCCCAAATTCAATACTACAGCGGTACGTTCGGGGTCAGTTTTGTATAAACTCCAAGGCTCGTTGGCTTGCAATAATTGATTGCCAACAGTAGAAATTTCCATTAATTTTTGCAACGCTTCCCGAAAGGAAAAAGCATTAACAGCGGCACACAAATCTTGCAAACGGTCGTGTAAATCTAACAGCTCTACATCAAAGTAGGTAGGCTCGTTATTTGTGCCGTTGATGTCTAGATTCATGTCTATTTCAGGTACTTTACCGCCGTAATATTTGTTTATCAAAACAACAATGCGATTGACGAAGTTTGCCAAATTGTTTACCAACTCATTGTTGTTCGTTTCCTGAAAATTCTTCCACGTAAACTCGCTGTCTTTCTGCTCGGGCATATTTTTGATCATGTTGTAGCGAAGCGCATCAATGCGTCCGTCAAACTCACGGACGTATTCGTCCACCCAAACCGCCCAACCTTTAGAAGTCGAAATTTTATTGCCTTCTAAATTCATAAATTGATTTGCCGGAACATTTTTAGGGAGGATATAATTGCCGTGAGCGTGAAGAATTGCCGGAAAAATCAAGCAGTGAAAAACGATATTATCTTTGCCGATAAAATGCACCAACGCGGTGTCTTCATCTTGCCAATACAGTTTCCAATCTTTTTGGTTGTCAATCGCCCATTGTTTGGTGGCGGAAATATAGCCGATAGGCGCATCCATCCACACGTACAATTTTTTGCCTGCCGCATTCGGGATATTGTGCGGTACATCTACACCCCACTCAAGGTCGCGCGTCATGGCGCGTGGCTGCAAGCCACCGTCTAACCACGATTTGCATTGCCCTAACACATGATTTTTCCAAAGGTTGGGGTCATGCAATTTCTTGTTTCCCAACTTGCCGGTTTCAATCCATTTTCGCAGCCATTTTTCGTATTTATCCAAAGGCAGATACCAGTGAGAGGTAGGTTTTAGCACGGGTTTTTCGCCACTCAACGTGGAGCGCGGGTCAATGAGGTCAGTAGGGTTTAGCGTGCTGCCGCACTTCTCACATTGGTCACCATAGGCATCCTTATTGCCACAATTTGGGCAGGTGCCAACTATGTAACGGTCGGCTAAAAATTGTTGTGCAGCTTCGTCAAAATATTGCTCAGTAGTTTTTTCGATGAACTCACCGTTGTCATATAAATTCTGAAAAAATTCTTGCGATGTTTCGTGATGCAATGCTGCCGAAGTGCGATGATAAATATCAAAAGAGATACCCATTTTTTGGAATGTATCTTCAAACTGTGCGTGGTATTTATCAATAATTTCTTGTGGCGTGATGCCTTCTTTTTTAGCCTTGACGGTGATGGCTGCGCCATGCTCGTCAGAGCCGCAAACAAAAACAACCTCTTTACCCATCAAGCGAAGAAAGCGAACGTAGATGTCAGCAGGCAGATACGCTCCGGCTAAGTGCCCAATATGTAACGGGCCATTAGCATAAGGCAATGCAGCAGTAACTAAGAATCGTTTTGGTAAAGCAGCCATTGAGCATTTTCTTTAAGTTTAAGAAATGGAGTGCAAAAGTACTAAAATTAGCCAAATATTGCTGTATTTTTAATGCCGAAGAACGTTTTTAAGTAAAATAGTATTTTATAAGGATGAATTTTATCATAGATGTTGGCAATACGAGAACTAAGTTTGCACTTTTCAGCAGTCATAATTTAGTGATGCAACAAGCGCATTCGGTTAATGTATTTGCTGCCGCAAAAGCATTTGCCGAAAGGCAGCCGATACGTCACGCTATACTGTCTGCATCAGGAAACGTACCCCCTGAATTGTATGTGTGGCTAACCACACAATTTAAAACCATAGTGCTTACACACAAAACACCTATACCCATCGTTAATAAATATGCTACACCCGAAACTTTGGGTAAGGACAGATTAGCTGGAGTTGTGGGCGCTTTTTTGGAGTTTGGTACGTCTTGTTTGGTGATTGATACCGGCACGAGTATTACCTATAATTTGATAAACGGGCAAGGCGAATTTTTGGGTGGTAACATCACACCGGGCATACAAATGCGGCTGCAGAGTATGCACCACTTTACAGCAAAGTTGCCGTTGGTAAGTGTTGATGGAGATTTGCCAATGGTAGGTTATGATACCGCAACAGCACTACGCACAGGCGCGTGCAGGGGAGTCGTTTTGGAAATGGACGGCTTCATAAGCAGCTATCAACAAGAATTTGTGCCACTAACCGCAATAGTTACAGGAGGTAATACAGAATATTTTGTCAATCATTTAAAAAATCCGATATTTGCCGACCCAAACATCGTTTTAAAAGGCTTAAATAAAATCTTACAATATAATGTTCAAACGATTTTTTAATTGTGTGCTTGTAAGCAGTGTGGCAATCACCGCCTATGCACAGGTGCAACCCAAAGACAACTCTCCTTATTCTGTTTTAGGTTTGGGGAATTTTTTAGATGCCAATTTTGCACAAGCCATCGGCTCGGGCGGGCTGTCATCTACCTATTATAGTGCCAATCATATCAACCCGTTGAATCCTGCAGCAAATGCTTTTTTGCAATCCACCGCTTTTGAAGTTGGTTTAACCGGTCAATATACTAACTTAAAATCCGCTGCTGCCAATACCAATCAATGGTCAGGCAACTTAGGGTATATATCATTAGGCTTTCCGTTAATAAGCCCGTTGAAACAAATCATTGACCGTAAAAAATCAAAACTACATTGGGGCATGAACATCACGTTGCAGCCATATACGCAAGTTGGTTATGATGTAGAATCATCAGTCGAACTACCCAATATAAACACAGTAACGTACAAATATCAGGGCGAGGGGCAAACCTACAAACTAACATGGGGCAACGGCGTGAAATATAAAGACATGGCTCTTGGCGTAAACCTCAATTACTATTTCGGGCATCTGAGCAACTCCGTGAGCACCACCTTTGAAGATGTACCCAACTCTTATGAAGATTCTTTTTTGGATGATTGGAGTCTGAGCAGCTTGCGTTTTACGATAGGCGGTATCTATAATTATTATTATAAAACATTAGACGATAAAGGAAAAAAAATAAACTCCGACCGCAAAATAATTTTTGGAGGATACATCAGCAACCCATCAACATTTACCACCCATTCTGACCGTTATTTTATGCGCGGGCGAGTACCGTTAAGCGGTGGCGGATATGCCGTTGTTGATACGATATTAGCCGAAACGGATAAAAAACTGAAAGGTAAACTTCCGTTAGAATTTAGCCTCGGCGTTGCTTATGAAAAAGAAAACAAACGCTACTACGGCGTAAATCTTGCCATGGGCAACTGGGCAAATTATGAAAATGAATTGCGGAACGATGCACTCAAAAATACCATTCGATTGAGTGCCGGCGTGGAATTTATACCAAATAACAACGCTTACGAACAATACGCTAAACGCATCCGCTATCGGGTAGGCGCAGTTTACGAAACAGATCCGCGCAGCGTAAGTGGAGAGCAGCTTCGCAGATATGCACTCACCGCCGGCTTAGGCTTGCCAGTTATATTGCCACGCCAGCAAACATCCTTTGTGGAGTTCGGCTTTGAAGTGGGCAAATTTGGTACTGCAAAATATATTGAAGAAACTTACGTCAAAGCAACCGTTGGCTTTACCCTGAATGATAATACGTGGTTTTACAAGCGCAAATTTAACTAACAACTATTTGATGAATACAACGGTATTGAACAGAAGTGTTTCCGAACAACTATTTACGGAAGCAAAAAAATATTTTCCGGGTGGCGTAAGTTCGCCAGTGCGGGCATTTAAATCGGTAGGCGGCACACCGCTGTTTATTGCCAAAGGAGATGGCTGCCGTATAACGGATGAAGACGATAATGAATATATTGATTTTTGCGGCTCGTGGGGACCGCTCATTTTGGGGCACAACAACGCCGCCATTCGTGAACGAATAATAGCAACCGTCGCCAAAGGCACATCATTCGGCACACCCACTCGGCATGAAAACTTGCTCGGCAATTTGTTATTATCCAACAATCCATATATCGAAAAATTGCGCTTCGTCAGTTCCGGAACCGAAGCCGTCATGTCGGCAATTCGTTTAGCGCGTGGCGTTACAGGTAAAAATAAAATCATAAAATTTGAAGGATGTTATCACGGCCACGTAGATGCCTTGCTCGTGAAAGCCGGTTCAGGGTTAGTCACCTTCGGCGAGAGTACTTCTAAAGGAATCCCCGAAGCATTTGCCAAAGAAACCATCGTGCTGCCACTTGCCGATATTGCCATTGTCGAAACAACATTACAAGAACTATCCGGCGATATTGCCTGTATCATTATAGAACCCATTCCTGCCAATAACGGACTGTTGTTGCAGCAAGCAAGTTACCTGCAAGCATTACGTGCGTTATGCACCAAATACAACGTATTGCTTATTTTTGATGAAGTGATTTCGGGCTTCCGCATAGGCTTCACCGGTGCGGCAGGGCATTACAACATTCAGCCAGATATTATCACTTACGGAAAAGTTATCGGTGGGGGAATGCCCGTTGGGGCGTATGGCGCAAGCGCTGCCATTATGCAAAATGTTTCGCCGGAAGGCGGAGTATATCAAGCTGGTACGCTTTCGGGCAATCCGGTGGCGATGGCTGCGGGTTATGCTGCTTTGCAGCAGTTGTTGGTTACTAATTTTTATGAAACGCTGGCGAGCAAAACAGCAACATTTGTACAGCAGATACAACAATATTGTGACGCAAAAGGATATGAAGTCAGCATACCGCATATTGGTTCAATATTTTGGATAGCCTTTACGCACGAGCACATTGCGGCAGCCGAACAAATTAATCCGGCAAGTATGGAGCGGTTTAAAATATTACACGCTGCCTTGCTGCATAGGGGCGTATATTTAGGTCCATCGGGATACGAAGTGGGGTTTGTATCTTCGGCACATACGGATGCAGATTTAGAAATAGCAGCACAGATTATCTGCCAGGCGATGGATGTAGTGTTTGGGTAAAGAATTTGTTGAATATTACAATCTTAAATTATATGAAAAGAGTAATCGTGTTTATGCTACTCGCTTTGTTGTCGTATAGTACATTAAACGGTCAAGGGCATATAGGTATAGGCAACAAACTTACCTTCACGGTAGAAAATTCTGAAGAAAATATGGCTTTGTTATTTAAGGTGATGGCTGCTTTTGCAGATAGCGCTGAAACTGCAAATACTAATATGGATTCAATGCAACGCGTATTCACGAAAATGATGCAAGATAAAGCACGGCAAGCACGAAAGTTTCCCAATGAAATTTATATTAAGATAAATAAATCGGGGTGGATGCGGCAAACGTTTTACGCAAATAAATATACAGATTATATTCAATATTTTAATGATAATGATTCTATAGAAGTGTATGATCAGCAGCATCCTGAATTATCACCACGCAAAATAGCATTGTTGCGCGACACTTGCGATTTTACCATTGAAACGGATAAGCAGAACACTAAAAACATAGAGGGGTTTAACTGTTACTACGTAAAAGTTGTTGAACGTAATAATTCAGAAACAGAAGAACTTATCGGAGATGGCATCTACGAAATGTATGTAAATGAGGAGATACCCTTGTCAATGTATGCGCTTCTTATAAACGATTGTAGAATCAGCGGATTTTTTCCGTTGGAAGCAAAAATGTATCACTCGAAGACACCCGATGCTTATAGTATATACAAATTGTCGAAGGTGGAGTAGGGTTAACTATATAGGGATATTAACTATTGAGAATTGACGAAGAGTAACTACCGCTTAAACGAATACCGATAAAAATGGCGATTATCAAAACGCAACTTCCTGCAACCTCCATGCTAAAAACTGAAGACTGTGATTTTACGGATAGTTTTCGTGGTTCGTTTGCGGATAATAATAATGCAATCGGCATAACAGAAGTAGGCAAATCATTTTTTAGCAGCAGTCCGAAATGGATTGACAAACTTTTTGTTTTGAGAAACAAAATCGTTCAACTATTCGGACTCAAAACAGCAGGTGATATTTCGGATAGGCAAAAACTATTGGATAACTTCCGTTGCGAAGTTGGCGAACAACTTGGGCTTTTTAAAGTTTTTGGCAAAAAAGAAAACGAAGTTGTATTGGGTGAAGACGACAAGCATTTGAATTTTAGAGTTTCATTATTCATTGACCAATCATTGGCGGAAGACGAACAAAAACAGCTAACCATTTCTACAACCGTACTGTTTAAAAATTGGTTCGGGCGGTTTTACTTTTCTCTCATAAAACCTTTTCACAGATTGATTGTGCCTGCAATGTTGAAGGCAATAATAAAAGATTTAGAACACTCACTCACACCACAATCTGCCAAATAGATTCATCATTATTGACTAAATTTTTGCTTCGTAGAGGATGTTCTGTAAGCGTGGGCGGTAGTCTGCCTCGTGGAGTTTGTTATTTTTCATATTAGGATAAGTTCGGTTGGATAGGAAAACAAAAATCATATTACTTTGCGGATCTGCCCAAACACAAGTACCCGTAAACCCGATGTGCCCAAACGTATTTGGTGAAGCCAGCGCAGCTACATTTTTTTTGGCATAAGGGCTTGTTTCCGGAGTATCAAAACCGATGGCGCGACGACTACACTCATAGCAGCGCGTAGTGAATAGGCGTACGGTTTCCGGGTTGAAATAAGTCTTTCCGCCATACGTGCCACCATTCAGCAGCATTTGAAAAAGTATGGCTAAGTCGTTAGCGTTAGAGAACAATCCGGCGTGACCGCTAACACCATTTAGCATGGCAGCACCCATATCGTGAACGTGTCCTTGCACCGTTTGCAGCCGAAAGTAGTTATCTATTTCGGTAGGTGGTATCAGCTCTTTTGGGAATTTTTGCAGTGGGTTGTACGTCATAGTACTCATGCCCAAAGGTTTGTAAAATTGTTCTTGCACGTAGTAGTTAATGGGCGTGTTGGTGATGCGCGCTACCAAATCAGCGAGGAGATAGAATCCCAAATCGCTATATCGATAGTTGCGTTCTTCTAATAAAGCGGAGGAGTCAATCTGCAATCGAATACTATCACGAAAGGATGATAGTAAATAGAGGTCGTCACAGACTTGAATAGCATAGTTGTCATTTTGTTTATAACTATAATAAAGCGGGTTGTGTTTTACGCCTTTTTTCCCATCCAGTAGCATGGTTGTTTCATAGAACGGAATCCAAGGGCGCAAACCTGCGCGATGCTCCATAATATGCTCGATGGTCAAACCAGCTTTGTTCGTAGTGGCTAACTCTGGCAGAAACACACTCAAAGGTTGAAAAATGCTGATTTTATCCTCTTCGTGTAACTTCATTATTGCTGTTGTAGTCGCCGCTACTTTGGTAACAGATGCGATGTCGTAAATAGCATCGGAGGTAATAGCGGGGCTGTTGGGGTCGTAGGTATGCCTGCCATAGCCTTTATTAAAAACCACCTTGCCGTCTTTGGCTACCAACACCACGCAGCCAGGCGACGCGTTTGTAGTAATTATTTCGTTGGCGATATCGTCAATGCGGAGCAATATTTCGGAGCGTAACCCTACTGATTCGGGAATATCATAACCCAAGCGCATAAGCATGGCGGTGTTCAGTCCATCATCAGATTTGCTTTTAGGCGATGCCGTAACGGGCAGTCTGCCACTTGCGCTTATTGCGCCAAAGATGATTTGTGCGGCTATATCCTGCGTATTGCTATCTTCATCATAGCATTGTACAAGCCATTGGTTGTCATCAAAATATTTTAGGGAGTAAGGGTTGCCAAACACTACAACAATCACGTTTGTCTGCTGACTTAATGCTTTGATAAATTGTTTGGTTGATGCGGTGATGCCGTAGCCTTTGCTCGCTTGGCGACTCATGTCGTGGATGCTTACGATAACTAAATTCTTTTTGGAGAGTGTTTTCAGTAGGCGATTTTCTTCGTTGCTTGCTATCTCCTTATCGGTGTAATATTGGTCAATTTTGCCATACATTTTTATCGTTTTTTGGAAGGGTGTCATAGCTGCAGCACCAATACTCAGCGTGGCAATTTGGTTAGTAGCTACATCGCGAATGGGGATGATGTTATTGGGGTTGCGAACAACGGTAATAGCGTTTTTAATTAACTTCCTTTTTAATGCCAATGCCTTTGGGGTGTTTAAATCGGCTACTAAATTTACGGGGTTGACGAACTGTGGCTGTGTTAGCCCTAAGCAGTACTTGGCATGGAGCACACGCTTCACACTACGCTGCACTTGGTTAATATCCAACACACCTTGCCGGATGTAGTTTTTTATTTCCTGAATGGCATCGCCAATGTCGTTGGGCAGCAACAATATATCGTTTCCGGCAGCTAAAGCCTTTGCCTCTGCCTCTCCTTTTTTGTAATATTTGGTAACACCTTTCATCTCCATTGCATCGGTGAATATCAACCCGTCGAAGCGCAACTCATGGCGAAGCAAATTAGTCACCACTTTATCCGAAAGCGTTGTCGGCATATTTGGGCGGTCATCCAATGCGGGTACATTCAGATGCCCGACCATCATACTTTGTACGCCTTGTTGTGCCAATACTTTGAAAGGTAAAAGCTCAATGCTATCTAAGCGGTTGCGGTCGTGCTTAATTATGGGCAGATCCAAGTGCGAATCTACATCGGTATCGCCGTGCCCAGGGAAGTGTTTGGCGCAAGCCATGATGCCGTTTTCTTGCATCCCTAACATATACATATATCCTTTGGCAGCCACATTATATTTGTCTTCACCGAAAGAACGGTCGTTGATAACCGGATTGTTGGCGTTGTTGTTTACATCTACATCGGGTGCAAAATTGATATGTACACCCAATCGCCGACACTGCCGCGCCACCTCCGCACCCATATCATAAATTAGTTGGTTGTTTTGAATAGCACCCAACATTAATTGCTTCGGAAAGGGCATCACCTCATTCAGGCGCATTGCTAAACCCCACTCACCGTCAATAGCAACTAACAGGGGTATTTTTGATAGTGATTGGTATCGGTTGGTAAGTTCGGCTTGCTTGAAGGGCGTTCCTTGAAAGAAACATACGCCACCTATTTTATACTCTTTGATGAGTTTTTCGATGGAGCGTATATGCTCTTCGCTTTTGTCCGAATGGGCGCGTATCATAAACAACTGCCCGATGCGTTCATCGGCGGAGAGGGAGTTAAAAACTGAGTCCACCCAAACTTCTTCGGACGTAGGAGGCGGGAGCGGATTAAGAATGTTGGATTGGTTGTTGGCGGATATGCTCAATAAGATAATACATGAAAGTATCCAGAAACGTTTTATAGTCATCCACTATTATTTTGTGTAAATCGAAGAAAATGATATGCCGTAAAGGTACGTACAATATTTTTAAAAAGCATAATGCAGCAACTTTGATAATATAAAACGGGGTTGCTACAAGCCGTAGCAACCCCGTCATTTGCGAAAATCTTTTGTCAGTGATTAGTCGTTTCCGTTGATGTAGTTATACAAAAACGCTGCAACAGCACCGCCGCCTAAGCAGCCAACTAAATAGATCCAAATTTCTCCCCAGCTAAACATTTCTGCTACAGATAAACCTATGGCTACTGCCGGATTAAATGCTCCTCCGGATACACCGCCCAAGGCATATGCCATTGCTAATACGGTGAAGCCAATAGCTAAACCATAGAAAGAATTGCCATCTGTGCCCTTTGATGTGGCAGCATTAAGCACTACCCATGCTAACGCGAACGTACCCAAGAACTCCGCAATCAAAGCAGGAACGGAAGCGTGAACGCCCGGAGTAGGTGCAGTCGCACCGGCGAGCCCACTCAGCAGTAGAGCTGCAACAAGTGCTGCAACAACACCACCTAAAATTTGGGCAGCCATATAAGGCAACATATCGCCGGATGAAATTTTGCCGCGCAGAAATACAGCTAATGTAACTGCAGGGTTGAAATGTCCACCAGAAATATGCCCACCGGCATAGATCATTACCATAAGCGCGCTACCGATGGCTAAAGGAGCAAAACTGCCTGCGCCACCCAATACGCTCATGATGATAGTTAGGACTAAGAAGAACGTACCGACAAACTCTACAATGTACTTTTTCATAGTTGAAATCCGTTTTGTAATGAGAAATTAATGAGTTAAATGTGTTTATTTGAAGAATACAATATTATTAAAATGCATATATCTAAGCAAAAATACTAAAAATGCAAAAAGAATAGTTTTTTATGCCGAAAAATATATAAAATACGGTATATATATTTTGTGAACCTTTAGACGACAGGATACATTTTGGTCACTATCTTTTTAAATCGTGACATACTACATAAAACACCTTTTTTGTTTGTTAAAAAAACGAAAAATAAAATTTGCTTTTTACAAAATAAAGCAGTAATTTCGTGCCAAAGCCTCTTTTGTCGTTTTGTTCATTTAGAAGAAGTGTGCTTATGATTAGAAGAATACTCGTTATCAGCTTTATGGTCCTTATCGGTTATGTGCAACTACAAGCGCAGAAGTGTGTGGATTGTGGTGACAAGAAGTTGCGCGCCGAATTAACCATCTACCCTAATCCTGCGGTGGACTATATCAGCCTTGAGGATGCGGATAACATCGTTCGTTATTTGGCTATCTACAACTTAGTCGGCAGACGAGTGAAAATGTTGCCCGCTTCAGAGGATGTTCGCTATCCTGTCAGCGATTTATCCACGGGAATGTATTTGGTGCAGTTGCTTGATAGCGACAGCAAAGTGATTACCACCCAACGCTTAAGCAAGCGCTAACCAAGTCGAAACAAATAGCCCTTACCCGTTGTTGTTACCAAAATAATGTAAAAGTTGCAAATTCATTTTTATTTATTAATAAAAATGCCTAAATTGTCGTTCATACAGTAATGTAACGACAAGGTAGCTTTCATTTACCGTTACACCGTAGTTATGAGATTAATACTTACATATATACTCTTGTTAGTAGCGATAGGTACAGCGTGGGCGCAAACCCATAGCGATGACGTTGCCAAAGGTATTATTTACAACCGTGAAAATACCGTAGAGCTACTGCTACATACCAACGGCTTGTTTGGCATAGGCTATAATAAGGGTAAAATAAAAACCTACTACAAAACTACCTACTACCATATAGACTTCAGCGAGATACACCACATCAAGGAATATCGCCAAAACCCTGACTTGCCACAATGGAATGACGGCAGCTATTCGCGCCCTTACAGCTTTGGTAAGCAAAATCGCTTTTACGTATTGCGTGCTGGTTGGGGTAAAAAAACATACCTTTCCGAAAAATCAAAAGTAAAAGGCGTAGCCATCGGATACAACTTTGAAGTCGGTGGCTCACTCGGGTTGCTCAAACCCTACTACCTACAACTTATTCGTTTTGAAGGAAGAGAAGGCCGCCCGTATTTGTCCAACGAAAAATATAGCGACGAAAACGCATCAGTCTTTTTAGACCAATCCAGAATATACGGCGCATCTTCATTTGCTAAAGGACTTTCAGAATTGAAACCCGTACCGGGCGGACATTTCCGCGCAGGCATCCACTTTGATTGGGGTGCATTCGACCAAGTTGCCAAAGCCTTAGAGGTGGGCGTTTTGTTGGATGTATATCCCATCGCCATACCTATTATGGTAAATGTCCCTAACCGTCCGTTTTTCGCTAACTTTTATCTAACTTTGCAGGTAGGAAAGAGAAAGTAATTATCAGATAAGAATATGGTCGAACTACCCGTTACGGATGCTAACAACGCAAATCGCCCTCGCCGACCAGATTGGTTGCGCGTAAAATTACCTATTGGCGAAAACTACAAGAAAGTACGCTCGTTAGTAGATGAATTTCAGCTGCACACCATCTGCCAAAGCGGTAACTGCCCAAATATGGGCGAATGTTGGGGCGAAGGGACGGCTACGTATATGATTTTGGGTAACACCTGTACGCGCTCTTGCTCTTTCTGCGCCGTAAAAACCGGACGACCTACCGAATTAGATGAAGACGAACCACGCCGTGTTGCTGAAGCCATATTTCTCATGCAAGTAAAACACGCCGTCATCACTTCCGTAAACAGAGATGAGCTCAAAGACAGAGGGGCAGAAATTTGGTATCGCACTGTGCGTGCCATCAAAGAAGCATCACCTACAACAACTATCGAAACACTCATACCCGATGTGCGGGGCACATGGGACGCATTGGAGCGCATTATAAGTGCTGGACAAGAAGTTGTTTCGCACAATATGGAAACGGTAGAACGGCTCTATCGCAAGGTGCGCCCCCAAGCTAAATATGAGCGCAGCTTGGAGCAGATACAGCGCACTAAAACATACGGCAAACGCACCAAATCGGGCATCATGGTAGGCTTAGGCGAAACCGATGCAGAGGTATATCAAATAATGGACGATCTGCTGGCACATGGCTGCGACGTACTCACTATCGGGCAATATCTCCAACCTACAAAAATGCACTTAGCAGTAGAGGCGTTTATCCATCCTGATAAGTTTGCAGAGTATAAAACCGTAGGGTTAGAAAAAGGGTTCAACTTCGTTGAAAGTGGCGCGTTGGTGCGTTCTTCTTATCATGCTGAGCGACACATTTAACACAACATGGCAATTCCCTTTTGGAAAAAAGCAATCAGCTACTACGTTCCGCAAACACTTGTAACAACAAAAAGCAAGCTAAATAACCAGCTCAAAATAACACTCATTCAAGGGCGATTACAACTCGAAGCCGGCAATGCCGTGTACTCCTACGATGAGCGATACGACAACTTTTATCGCACCTTTCAGCAACTCGATTTACAACATGCCAACTTCGAAAACGTACTATTGTTGGGCTTAGGCTTGGGCAGTATTCCGTATATGTTGGAGCGTTTTTTTTTGAAAAAATATCACTACTCCATTGTTGAAATTGATGAGGTAGTCATACAACTCGCGCAAAAGTACAGCCTCCCACGCATCCAATCGCCAATGCAATTATTTTGTGATGACGCAATCGCTTTTGTCGAAGCAGATACTGCCCGATACGATATGGTGATATGCGACCTTTTCATAGACGATGTGGTGCCACTACAAGCCGAGCAAACTGCCTTTCTGTATGCATTACAACAACGGCTTTCGCCGAAGGGTTTATTATTATATAACCGCCTATCAATGCGCCCCGAAGATATTTCAGCTACACGCCAATTTTACCAACAAATATTCAAAAAAATATTCCCCCATGCTACCTATTGCGATACCGATACGAATTGGATATTGATGAATACAAATAATTACGTAACTTCGTCCCGACAATCCTGACGAATAAAATATACGCAAAAGCGTTTACACATACTTATATCAATATACTAAATCATACGATAAATTTTCCATGTTTACAATTAACATATACCTGCGTTTTGCCCTCATCATTTTGTCTTTAGTCGGAGGAGTGATATTAGCTTTCACAGTTGGCTTTTGGTATGCCCTGCCAATACTGCTCGTGGGCATTGTGTTGTTGGTGGGATACATCCTACTCGGAACAGTGCAATCGGCTGCCGAATTGCTTAACAGCGATATGAACGTGGACGCTGCCGAAAAACGCCTCTCCCTCACCCTAAAACCCGAGTGGTTGTTCTACCTCAACCGTTCATATTATTATATGCTGAAAGGGACGATTGCCACCATGCGTAAAGATACCAACGCAGCCGAAGAGATGCTCAATAAAGCCCTGCAAACAGGCTTTCAGAGTGATGACGAACGCGCCGGCGCATACCTGCAACTCATCAGTATCAACATCAATAAAGGCAAATGGCAACAAGCGCAACTGCTGTACAACAAGTGCAAAGAATTGAACATCAAACAATCAATGTTGAAGGAGCAGATGAAGCAAATAGACCAAGCCTTCAAAAATAAAGGTGCTATGCAGATACCCGCCAATCGCGCACAAATGATGGCATTTAGCGGCAAACGCCGCCGCCCGCCGATGCGGTAGGAGGGGCAAAAAGCCCAATATATTCATTTATAGCAATGTTTTTGTACACACTATTCTCTGCCAACGCAGGTATCTTATGGCGGGTGGCGTAATAGTTATATCTACTAATGTCTTTTATTTGCAATTTGTTACATTTAACCTTGCACCATAAAAACATCATTTATTAGCTTTCGCCACGAATACTTTTCATACCATTACGGGGATAAGCGAGCTATTTCCCAACGCTTATCCGCTGTTATTTGATAGCGGAGGCGGTCGTGCAAACGGCTACTGCGTCCTTGCCAAAATTCGATAGTATGCGGCTGCACACAATAGCCGCCCCAGTTAGGTGGTAAGGGTAGCACTTCCTGTTGTGCATATTGTGTAGTTAAAGCAGCAGCGTTATCCTCCAAAATACTACGGTCGGGAATGATGCTGCTCTGCGCCGATGCCCAAGCACCTATCTGACTCCCTTTCGGGCGACTTTGAAAATAGGCTTCCGCCGTCGTGCGGTCGGTCATAACTGCCGTACCTTCAATGCGTACTTGCCGTTGCAGTGGTGCCCAAAAAAATACCAAAGCCACTTCCGAATTTTGCGCTATTTCATCACCTTTGCGGCTGTCATAATTTGTGTAAAACGTAAACCCTTCGTGCGTAAATTCTTTGAGTAAAACAATGCGAGCAGAAGGCTTCCCGTCAGGGGTGCAGGTAGCGAGCGTCATGGCATTTGGCTCGAGTGTGTCTGATTGTAGTGCTTCTTGAAACCAAACATCAAACTGCAAAATAGGGTCGGCGTGTACGTCTGTGATGTCCAATTTTTTTGCACTGTAATCTTGTCGGAGTTGTGCGATGCGGTCGTTGTGTGTCATATTAAAATAAAGATAAATTATACTTCACTCGTAAAATGAAATTGCACTTTCGGAAAATTTTCTTGCGCCATTTTCAATGCCCATGCCGACTCTGCGAGGAATACCAACTGCCCGTCTTTATCGGTGGCAATATCGCGGTTGCGCCGTTCTTCCAACTCCTTCAAAGCCTTTGGGTCATCGCTGCTCAACCAGCAGGCTTTGTGCAAATTTACCGGTTCGTAATCGCAAGATGCGCCGTACTCGTGTTGCAAGCGATATTGTATTACTTCAAATTGTAATGCGCCAACTGTACCGATTATTTTGCGCCCGTTAAAACTGCGTGTAAAGAGTTGTGCCACACCTTCGTCCATGAGTTGCTCCAGTCCTTTTGCTAACTGTTTTGATTTGAGCGGGTCGGTATTATTCACATAGCGGAATTGCTCCGGCGAAAAACTTGGTATGCCTTTAAAATGTAACATTTCACCTTCGGTTAGTGTGTCGCCAATTTTGAAATTGCCGGAATCGTACAAGCCTACAATATCGCCGGGGAAGGCTTCGTCAATGATAGATTTTTTGTCTGCCATAAAAGCAGTCGGATTGGAGAAGCGCATATTTTTATTTTGGCGCACGTGCAAGTAGTTCGTGTTGCGTTCAAACGTTCCTGAACAGATGCGTAAAAAAGCGATGCGGTCGCGGTGCTTCGGATCCATGTTGGCATGAATCTTAAACACGAAGCCCGAAAATTTATCTTCGGTGGGCTGCACCAACCGTTCTTCGGTGATGCGTGGCAATGGCGAAGGCGCAATTTCAATAAAGCAATCCAATAATTCTTTTACGCCAAAATTATTAACGGCACTCCCAAAAAACACAGGGGATATTTTTCTGGTTTGATAGTCAGTGGCTGCAAATTTTGGATATACAGTTTCTACTATTTCGAGGTTGTCGCGCAGTTCCTTAGTGGCGCGTTCGCCGATGCGCTGTTGGAGTTCTTGGCTGTGTACATCGGTAAAAACTTCTACCTCCTCATCGTCTTGCTTACCGTGTGGGCGAAACAAACTCAGTTTTTGTTCATATAAATTATATACGCCTTGCAGTTGCGAGCCCATACCTATTGGCAGGCTCAAAGGGCAAACCTTCAAGCCGAGTTTTTCTTCTATTTCGTCCAGTAGGTCAAAACAGTCCAACCCTTCCCTATCCAATTTATTGATAAAAACGATGATGGGGGTATTTCGCATACGACTCACTTGCACTAACTTTTCCGTTTGGCTTTCTACACCTTTTGCAACGTCAATCACTACAATTACGCTATCTACGGCGGTGAGGGTGCGGTAAGTATCTTCGGCAAAATCTTGGTGACCGGGCGTATCTAAAATATTTATTTTTAAATGTTTATATTCAAAAGCCATGACCGATGTTGCAACTGAGATACCGCGTTGTCGCTCAATTTCCATAAAGTCAGACGTCGCGTGACGTTTTATCTTGTTTGATTTCACCGCGCCGGCAATTTGAATGGCACCACCGAACAGCAAGAGTTTTTCGGTAAGGGTTGTTTTTCCGGCATCGGGGTGACTGATAATACCAAAGGTTTTGCGCTTGGCAATTTCCTCAGTTAAAAGCATATTGTTTATCTTGTTTAATTATTTATTTTTGATAGGCGTTACTACGTAACCTTGTTTTCGTAAGAGGGAAATTACGCCATCTGCGCCCCCCAAGTGCCCAGCACCTACGGCGATAAAAGTAGCTTGCTCGCTGATGAGTTGTTCGATTTTTGGAATCCAATTCCGGTTGCGATTCGTCAGCAGTAAATGTTCGTATTCCGCAATATCTGATTCGTTTTGCATTACAGAAACCATTGCCTCAATATTTTGCGTTTTGTATAATTTTACTACATATTCTAAGTCGCTTTCTTTGTTCTCTCCTCGAATACTCTTCATCAACATTTGCGCTTGCGCTTTATACGGGATACTGTCAAACAGGCGTAATTGAAAGGCAGCTGTTTCTAAACCATAAGTTTTCATTTTTTTGCTTTTTGCCTTTTCCATCAACTCAAGCTCATAGGATTTCGTGCCGCCAGTTTCGCCACCCATCATCATAGACGGGTCAATGTCCGTCATCATTGATAACAACATAGGTTTCATACGTTGTAAGAACATTAGCGGCACCCCCATGGTATTAAAGAAACTATCCACTTGCATATATTCGTCGGTAGTCAATAAATCTTTAAGGGTAGTATCGCCGTTCATCATCATGCCAGTCATCATGCCAGTAAGCATACTCATGTCGCTCATCTCGTTCATGTCAATTTCAAAAGCAATTTGCTTGCAGGCATCAAAAGCCTTTTGGGTTGGTGGATATAAAAAATAATCTTTCTCATCAATCAAATGGATTGTGCCATATAGGAACGAAGGTTGCGAAATACCCTTGCCGGATATTTGCCAAAGCAGACTATTGCTATCTGTGGCGGGTTGCAAAAAAGCCTTCTGACTGGTTTTGCATTGCCAAAACAACACTATGCTACAACAAGCCAAAAGAGTATAAATACTATTACGAAAATGCATATTTTTTAAGTTTAATCAACGTTAAGCTACAAAGGTATAAAAAGGTATAATCAAAATGAGGAAAATCAACGTTGCTATAGCGATAATTGATAACGCTACGCGGTGTGGAGTTATTTAAATGGTAATCGTCTAAAAACAAAATTTACCTACTAAGCCTCCAGATGGAAACATTATCCCTCGAAAACACGTCATTTGCCACCCACATTTCGGAATATCTCACTAATTTTGGGCATTATAAAACAACTAACGTGCTCATTATGCTAAAATTTTGCTACACCTTCACTATATTAAGTTGCTTGGTAACACTACTCACAGCGCAAACAAGCACTCCCGCCAACTTACGATTACAAACAACTGCACAACGCCAACAACTGCTATCTAATTCGCTTTCGCAAAAGCTCACCGCAACGTCTATTGGTCCTACCATATTTAGTTGTCGCGTAACAGATGTGGACGTAAACCCCAGCAATCCCGCACAATTTTATGTAGCCTATGCCTCAGGCGGACTTTGGAAAACCGACAACAACGGTAACTCGTTCTCTCCGCTGTTCGACCACGAAGCCACAATGACCATCGGCGATATTGCAGTAAATTGGCAAAAAAATATCATCTGGATAGGCAGTGGCGAAAACAACTCCAGCCGTTCCTCTTATGCCGGAACAGGTATGTACAAAAGTACCGACAGCGGCAGTACATGGCAACACGTCGGGCTTGCAGAAACGCATCATATCGGGCGTGTGGTGTTGCATCCTACCAACCCTGACGTGGTATGGGTAGCAGCATTAGGGCATCTCTATTCGCCCAATGCAGAGCGCGGCATTTTTCGCACAACCGATGGCGGCAAAACATGGCAGCAAACATTATTTGTCAATGAGAATACAGGCGGTATTGACCTCGTAGTGGATAAAAGCAACCCAAATATTTTGTACGCAGCAATGTGGGAACGCGAGCGGCGAGCATGGAATTTTTCGGGTAACGGCAAGAATAGCGGCATCTATAAAAGTACCGATGGCGGCGCAACATGGATACTCCTTACCACTGCTGAGAGTGGCTTCCCTACGGGAGATGGAGTAGGCAGAATTGGGTTAGACATCACGCAGCTAAACGATAAAAATATATTGTATGCCGTTTTGGATAACCAGCATATTCGTCCTAAAAAAGCAGATAAAAACAAAAATGAAAGCTATACCAAGGATGATTTCAGAAATATTACTAAAGAAGATTTTTTAAAATTAGATACCGATAAACTTGAGCAATACCTCCGTGCCAATGATTTCCCTGAAAAATATAAAGCTGCGGATGTAATTACACTTGTTAAAAATGACAAACTACAACCCATCGCCTTGGTCGAATACCTCGAAGATGCTAACGCCGCACTTTTCGATACAGACATTATCGGTGCAGAAGTCTATCGCTCTGACGATGGAGGCACAACATGGCGCAGAACACATAAAGATTTTTTAGATGATGTTTTTTATACCTACGGATATTATTTCGCACAAATTCGTGTTACCCCCGACAACCCCAATAAGGTGTATATCATGGGCGTTCCTATCATCACCTCCGATGATGGTGGTGTAACGTGGCATGGCATCAATGCCGATAACGTTCATGTGGATCATCACGCACTTTGGATAAATCCGTCACTAAAAGGGCACATTATCAACGGTAATGACGGAGGTATAAACATTAGTTACGATGATGGACAAACATGGTTCAAATGCAATACACCTGCAGTTGGACAATTCTATACAGTCAATACCGACATGGCGGAGTCATACAACGTATATGGCGGCGCACAAGATAACGGCGTTTGGATGGGCAACCATAACTACACTAACAAAGGATACGCTTGGCATGGCACGGGGCAGTACCCCTACAAATTTATCATGGGCGGAGATGGTATGCAAGTCGCAGTAGATACACGTACAAACAAAACAGTTTATACTGGCTTCCAATTCGGAAACTACTTTCGCATCAATACCGAAAATAATGAAGAAACTTACATCACGCCAAAGCACGATTTAGGCGAACGCCCTTTCCGTTGGAATTGGCAGTCGCCGATAGTATTGTCAGCACACAACCAAGATGTTTTATATATGGGTGCAAATAAGTTATTCCGTTCGATGGATAAAGGCAAAACATTTACCGCCATTTCGCACGACCTCACTACAGGAGGGAAAAAAGGCAATGTGCCTTACGGTACGCTAACCACCGTACATGAGTCACCATTGCGCTTTGGCTTGATTTATGTTGGCAGCGATGATGGTTTCATTCACGTAACGCAAGACGGTGGCTACCGTTGGGATAAAATAAGCGAGTCCCTACCGCAAAATCTGTGGGTGAGTCGCGTACAAGCCTCCACGCACGATACCGCTACGGTATATGCTTCGCTGAATGGCTACCGATGGGATGATTTTACGGCATATTTATACGTATCAAATAATTTTGGAAAAACATGGACTCGCATCGGAACAGACCTACCTGCCGAGCCAATCAACGTAGTAAAAGAAGACCCCGCTAATCCGAATTTGCTATACGTAGGTACTGACCACCAACTTTATGTATCTTTAGATAAAGGCAAAACGTTCATGCAATTTAGTAAAGACCTGCCCGCCGTTGCCGTACACGATGTTGCCGTTCAACCGCGCGATAATGATCTCGTCATAGGTACACATGGGAGATCAATGTATGTAGCATCGGTCAAGCATCTGCAAGCCCTGACCGATGATGTATTAAATAAAAAATTATACGTATTTGATATTGACAAAAAACGGTACAACGAAAGCTGGGGAAAGAAACATACCTCTTGGTATAGCGATGAAAAACGCCCAACGATTAAAATTCCGTTTTATACTAATCAGGTTATTCCGGTTGTCATCAGCATTAAAACAGAAAATGATATACTACTCAAACAGTTTACGCATACGCCACAAAAAGGCATCAACTATGCTGAATATGATTTGACCATTGACGACAAAAGCGTAAAACGCTACGAACAACTTTTGAACGATAAAAGCAAAGAAAAAAAGAAAAATATTGAACTAAAAAAAGCCGATGATGGTAATTACTATATTAGTGTAGGTACATATAAACTTGTGCTGCAACAGGGCGATGCAAAAGCAGAGCAATCATGGGAAGTGACAAGCAAATAGACACATACATACCAAAAATATATAACAATAATTTTTAAATATGGATATTACAGTTCAGGAACTCAAACAAAAATTAGACAACCACGAAAACTTCATCTTTATTGACGTGCGTGAGCCGCACGAATACGATGAGTTTAATTTAGGTGCAAAGTTGATACCTTTAGGTGATATGATGACCTCCGTATCGGCATACGATAACCATAAAGACGATGAAATAATTGTGCATTGTCGCTCCGGCAGACGCAGCCAAATGGCACAAGAAATATTCCGTATGTACGGCTTTAGCAATGTACGCAACCTCGAAGGCGGCGTGTTGGCTTGGCAAGAAACATTTGGCAAATAATGCACAAAATGCAATACGGCGATATTTAATCAAGGCATTAAAAAGTTGATTAAGTTTTTTACTTTTGTAAAATAGATTTTATACAAAATAAACAACTTGTATAATTTCAATGTTACAACCAAATGATCATCAACACATTTCGTAAAAACGCTATTCTGTATAATATCTGATGTACCGAAAATATTTTGCAGTATTGCTTTGCAGTATTTTTTGCGGATACGCAATCCAAGCACAAACAGTATCCGCAACTACCCTTGAGGACTGTCAAGCACAGGCATTAAGCAACTACCCCCTCATACAACAAGCCGCCTTATTAGATGAAACCAAAGCATACACCTTATCCAATTTATCCAGAGCAAATTGGACACAGATAATCCTCAACGGGCAAGCTACCTACCAATCGGAAGTAACCTCCTTGCCCATTGTGTTGCCTGGCATTAGCGTACCCTCATTGAGCAAAGATCAATACAAACTTTACGCAGACGTTTATCAACCCCTAACGGAATTTCGCAACATCCGCTTGCAAAAAGATTGGGTAGCTGCAAACCTCGAAATAGAAAAACAAAAAATAGCGGTAGAGCTTTATAAAATAAAAGACCGTATCAATCAACTCTATTTTGGCATACTGCTCATCAATGCTCAAACAGCACAGGCGCAACTGCTCAAGCAAGATTTGCGAGCAAGCATTGACCGAATAAACGTAGCCATCGCCAACGGCGCAGCAACACCTGCCAACAGAGATTTGCTCCAAGCCGAAGTGCTCAAAATAGAACAAAAAATTACGGAGTTGCAAATGGGCAAAGATGCGTTTTTGCAGATGCTATCCGCATTTACCAAACAAACGCTTACTACCGAAACGCAGTTGGCGATGCCCACTTTTGGCAACCTTGATGTGACAATTAGACGCCCCGAACTAAAACTTTTCGACTTACAAAAAAACACAACCGCCATACAGCAACGGCAAATCGCCAACCGATACATCCCGAAAATAGGGCTGTTCGGGCAGGTAGGTTTTGGCAGACCGGCACTTAATTTTTTGAGCAATGCTTTCGACTTTTACTACATCGGTGGTTTGCGCCTCAGTATGAATTTTTCGAGTTTTTATACCGAAAAAAATGAGAAGCAACTCCTTCGTATCAATGACGATGCAGTAGAGATACAACGCCAAGTATTCTTACTCAACACCCAACTTTCGCTGCTGCAACAAAACACCGAAATCGGTAAATTCCAGATGCTGATACAATCGGATAAAGACATTATCGCTTTGCGCGAAAGCATAAAACAAGTAGCCAATATTCAATTAGAGAATGGCATCATCACTACAACAGACTATTTAAGCTATCTCAACGCCGAAGACCAAGCCAAGCAAAATCTCATTCTGCATACCATACAACTCTTGCTCGCAAAAAGCAACCTGAGCATAATTATAGGCAACTAAAATAACAACAGTTTTTTATGTTAAAAAATATAACCTTTCCTGAATGATGAAATACATACACATATATTATCTAACCGCAACGTTGTTCATAGGTTGGGTGGGATGTTCGCAGTCCAAAAAAGATTTTGATGCCACTGGCAATTTTGAAGCCGATGAGATAATTGTCAGTGCAGAACAAACCGGAAAAATATTACAGTTAGACATTGACGAAGGGCAAACCCTTGCGGCAAATACAACAGTAGGACAGATAGATGTTTCTGCACTGAACATACAACGCGAACAAAGCGAAGCCTCTGTGCAAGCCATTGGGCAAAAGGTGAATGATGCTGCACCGCAAGTAGCCATATTACAATCGCAGATTGCTACGCAGAAAGCGCAAATTGCCACACTACAACAGCAGATGGAAGTGCAAAACAAAGAAGTAACTCGCGTACAAAATTTAGTAAAAGCCAACGCAGTACCACAAAAACAATTAGACGATATCATGGGGCAACGAGCCGTTTTACAAAAACAAATTGACGCTGCTCACGAACAAATCAATGTGTTGCAAGCACAGATAGCTGCCGCCAAAGCCAACGTTAGTATCCAAAATAAAGCAATATTGAGTGAGATGAATCCGGCACAGAAGCGCGTAGCAAGCATTGATGACCAAATCAAGCGCGGAAAGATTATCAATATGGTGTCTGGAACGGTAGTTGCACAATATGCACACGCAGGCGAATTTGCCGCTATTGGCAAACCACTTTACAAAATTGCAGACCTCTCCAAAATCACATTGCGGGCTTACGTCACTGGCAATCAATTACCTAAAATAAAGCTGAATCAGCAGGTAACTGTCCGCACAGACGAGGGCAATGGCGGCTTTAAACAAACTGCCGGCACAATAACGTGGATTAGCAGTAAAGCGGAATTTACACCTAAAACAATTCAGACTAAAGAGGAACGCGCCAATACAGTTTATGCCATAAAAGTTGCTGTTAAGAATGACGGCACGTACAAAATAGGAATGTACGGAGAGCTAAAACTATAAGGATGAGATGAATCACGTAACCTTACAGCGTATCAGCAAAACCTATCAAAAAGGAAGCGTTACGGCAGTGAACGATGTATCATTTGACGTAGAGCCTGGCGAATTATTTGGACTCATAGGTCCGGACGGTGCAGGCAAAACCACGCTGTTCAGAATACTCACTACGCTGTTACTCGCCGATAGCGGTACTGCCACAGTTGATGGTTACGATGTGGTGAAGGATTACAAACAAATACGAAAAAACGTAGGTTATATGCCCGGACGTTTTTCGCTGTATCAAGATTTGACGGTAGAAGAAAACCTCTCTTTTTTCGCAACAGTCTTTAACACATCTATTCAAAAAAATTACGACCTCATCAAAGACATTTACATACAAATAGAACCGTTTAAAGATAGGCGTGCCGGAAAATTATCGGGCGGGATGAAGCAAAAATTAGCACTCTGCTGTGCACTAATACATCGCCCTACGGTGCTGTTTTTGGATGAACCAACTACTGGTGTTGATAGCGTTTCGCGCAAGGAATTTTGGGAAATGCTAAAGTGCCTCAAAAAAGAAGGAATTACCATTTTAGTATCTACCCCATATATGGACGAGGCGACGCTCTGTGAGCGCATAGCACTCATTCAACAAGGAAACATCATGTCTATCAATACCCCCGAACAAATTATGCAGCAATACCCAGATACACTGTACGCCATCCGCGCCAACAATATGAGTAAGCTGCTGCAAGATTTGCGACGCTTGCCCGAAATAAAAAGCTGTTACTCGTTTGGCGAATATCATCATATTACTTTATACAAGGATGTGGCGGAGACGCACAACAGCATTAAGGCAACTTTAAAAAATAATGGACATACGGATATTTATTATACACCCATATCGCCCTCCATTGAAGATTGTTTTATTCAACTGATGGAACACAAATAAGCAACTCAACACCTACAACACAATAGTAAAGCAAGCATGGATAATATCGTCATACAAACCAATAAATTAACCAAGCGATTTGGCGATTTTGTTGCTGTACATGAAATAACTTTTGATGTTCATAAAGGAGAAATTTTTGGATTCTTAGGTGCAAACGGCGCCGGAAAAACTACCGCCATGCGGATGCTCTGCGGGCTATCTGTCCCCTCATCCGGCAACGCTACTATCGCCGGTTTTGATGTTTATAACCAAACGGAAGATATTAAACGTAACATCGGCTACATGAGTCAAAAGTTTTCGCTGTATGAAGATTTGACGGTGCTTGAAAATATCCAGTTTTTTGGCGGCATATACGGGTTGAAAAGGGACGTATTAGCGCAGCGCAGCGCAGCACTCATCGAAACGTTGGGGTTGATGAATAGTGCAAAAAAGTTAGTTAGTTCACTACCTTTGGGCTGGAAGCAGAAGTTAGCATTCTCGGTAGCAATTTTGCATCAACCGAAAATTGTTTTTTTGGATGAACCAACGGGCGGCGTAGATCCGGTTACGCGGCGGCAGTTTTGGGATTTGATTTATCAAGCTGCTGACCAAGGCATCACGATATTTGTAACGACACACTACATGGACGAAGCAGAATATTGCAACCGCCTTTCGATGATGGTGGATGGTGCTATCAAAGCATTAGACACGCCGACCAACCTGAAAAAACAATTTCAGGCAACTACAATGGATGAAGTGTTTTATGAGCTGGCTCGCGGTGCTAAACGAAAAGCCGATTAATTAAAATATGCAAAACGATAACAAGCGATGAAACCATTTTTCGCATTTGTTCGCAAAGAATTTTACCATGTTTTTCGCGACAGCAAAACCCTACTTATGTTGTTTGGTTTGCCCATTGCACAAATATTGTTGTTCGGCTTTGCGCTCACCAACGAAATAAAAAACACGAATATTGCCGTTTGCGACCACGCTAAGGATGCTGCATCGCGGCAAATCATTCAGCAGATAGCTGCTGGTAATAACTTCGAGATTGAAGAAGAGATAGCGAGCGACAGCCAAATTGAAGATGTATTTCGGCGAGGTCATGCAAAATTGGTGGTGGTTTTTCCGAATAATTTTTACGATGATTTACTGCATACAAGCACGGCACAGGTACAAATTGTGGCGGATGCCTCCGACCCCAATACTGCCAATACACTCACGAATTACGTGTCCTTCGTCCTTGCCGATTATCAACAAAAATTAATGGCAAATGCCAATATACCCTATCGCATTGTACCCGAAATCCGTATGCTCTACAACCCCGAGCTAAAAGGTGCAACCAATTTTGTGCCCGGCGTAATGGCGTTGGTACTATTGCTGGTATGTGTGCTGATGACCTCCGTTTCGATAGTGCGCGAAAAAGAAAAAGGCAATATGGAAGTGCTGTTGGTTTCGCCCATGAATCCGTTGATGGTTATTGTGGCGAAAGCGGTGCCGTATTTTTTCTTGTCGTTAATCAATTTGACAATAATAATTTTGATGAGTATTTATATCTTAGATATGCCTATCAACGGCAGCATCGTATTGTTGTACCTCGAAAGCAGTTTGCTGATACTCACGGCACTTTCATTGGGTTTGCTAATATCCAACAGTACCAACTCGCAGCAAGCTGCTATGCTCATTTCGCTGATGGGTATGCTGCTGCCAACTATGTTGTTTACGGGCTTTTTATTTCCTTTAGAAAATATGCCAATGCCGTTGCAGGTAGTATCCAACATCATTCCGTCAAAATGGTATTACATCATCGTAAAATCTATAATGATAAAAGGGTTAGGCTTTGCCGCTATCTGGAAAGAAACGCTCATACTTTTTGCCATGATGGTGGTATTGCTTTTGTTGAGCATGAAAAAATTTACCATTCGGTTGAGTTAGGGTTGGTTTAACATAAATACCACAAAAAGCATAAAAGCATGAATACACTCCGCTACATTCTTGCAAAAGAATTTCGACAAGTTTTCCGCGACAAAGCCATGTTGCCCATGATTTTTATCATGCCCATCGTGCAGCTCATCATTCTGCCATTGGCAGCTAACTTTGAGATAAAAAATATCAATATCGCTATTGTGGATAACGACCACTCAAGCTACTCGCGCCAACTAATTTCAAAAATTACAGCATCTGGTTATTTCCGCTTAACACAGGTTTCTAATTCATATAACGAAGCCTTTCTGCAAATAGAAAACGACAAAGCCGATGTAGTACTCGAAATTCCGACCAAATTTGAAACTAACCTTATTCGTGAAAACCAAGAAAAAGTGTTTATAGCAGTCAATGCCATCAATGGCGTGAAAGGTACATTAGGCGGTGCCTACCTTAATAGCATTGTGCAGCAATTTAATAGCGAAATACGCAACCAACTGCTGCCTGTACAACTCATTAATGCGGCACCGATAATCCAAATTAGGTCTTCTAATTGGTACAATCCACACCAAAACTATAAAATGTTTATGGTGCCCGGCATATTAGTAACTTTGGTGACGATGGTGGGTGTGTATCTCTGTTCTCTCAACATTGTCAGAGAAAAAGAAATCGGCACTATCGAACAAATCAACGTGACCCCCATCCGTAAGTACCATTTCATACTCGGCAAAATGATTCCCTTTTGGCTAATTGGTATGTTCGTTTTTACAGTGGGTTTGTTGGGTGTAGGGCGGTTGCTCTATGGTATCGTGCCTTTAGGGAGCGTTTTGTTGCTGTATGCTTTTCTGGCAATTTATTTGGTAGCATTGTTGGGTGTTGGGTTGATCATTTCCACATACTCCGAAACGCAACAGCAAGCCATGTCTATGGCATTTTTCTTCATGATGATTTTTATACTGATGAGTGGATTGTTTACACCCATTGACAGTATGCCCATATGGGCAAAAATTATTGCTAAGAGTATTCCGGTGAGCTACTTCATAGAGGTAATGCGGATGGTGGTGCTCAAGGGCAGTACGTTTCGGGATATCCAATATCATTTTTTGATAATGATTGGTTTCGCTATTTTATTTAATGTGTGGGCAATACGCAATTATAAAAAAACATCTTCCTAACCTTGTTGCGGGTATTGGTATGGCTATAATATATTCTCTCCTGTGGCAGGGGTTTTAATAATTTGACCTACAAAAAAATGATGGAATGTTAGATATTCACGCTCAAAAATATTTAACGCAAAAAACAAATGCGGAGTTGGTAATTTACGAGCAGAAATAAAATTGCCACCAAGCCGATAACCATTTTCTTCATAAAAAACATTATTTATGAGTATTTCACATCACTTAACACCGGTAAATTTAGAATCAGGAAAATTTCAAAGAGAATCAGGAATTACAGGTACAAGATTGGAATGGCCAAGCACCGATTTTTCTACATTCTCCTGGACGATGATATTATACCCAGAAAAAATATTGCCGTACTTCGAAAAAAATAAAGAATATTATGATTTTATATTTTCATTTTTGGAATACGAGGTTTCTGAAAAAATATTTAGCCCAGTCGAAATTAGAAGCAAACTTGTAGAGATTAAAAATTTGTTAGAACTGAAAGAAAATTTTCCTTTAGGTAAGTACTATTACTTTGAATTTGAAGACTTGAAATCTAATAGTTTCTTATATGTAACATTAAAAGGAAGTGAGTTGAATAAAATAGTCGAAAATAAAATTTATAATGAAAGCATACTATATGATGTAAATACTAATTTTGATGAACACAACCAGGCCACGCTACTTAGAAGTAACCCAACCGTATCTATAAAAGATGAGAATGGACAAAGAACCAAATCTTTACTTGATTTTAATGCGTTTCCGTCCACAATTCACATTGAAAAAGTTGATAGAAGCCATGGGTTTGAAAAGCAAAGCAGTAAAGTTAATTTCGTTATAAAAGAACCAATTGAACATTTTAAAGAAGAATTAGACAGATTAATTAAAGTTTGCGATATTTGTATAGACCACTCATTAGGTATAAAATCTTATGTCGATTGTTGATAACATTAGTAACTAAAGAGAACAATGCACCAGTCGTTAAAAACCATCTCTTTGTAGTATGCACATTAATCCAACCACAGCATTAGCGACATTACAGCATATACCCCAACGCTTCGTAGAAGTATTTAAACACGGTACTCTTGCTGTTGAAATATATCAACCTATCGGGGAAGACCACCAGCAACCACACGACCGCGATGAGGTGTACCTCATCATTAGCGGAACGAGCGAGTTTGTTTGTGGCGAAAACCAAATGACGGTGCAAGCAGGAGATTTCTTGTTCGTACCCACCGCCGAATCACATCGGCTTATCAATTTTTCTGAAAACTTTGCAACGTGGGTACTTTTCTATGGTCCCAAAGGAGGAGAACAGCATGACTAACAACCACCACACTATTTTGCAAGCGGCACTTGATACATTATCCGTAGAAATAACGGCACTCGAAGCCTTACGCGCCACTATTGCAGATAGCTTCTGCAATGCCGTTACTGCCATTTTCCACTCCAACGGACGGTTAGTTGTAACCGGTATCGGCAAAAGTGCCATCATTGCTCAAAAGATGGTTGCTACGTTCAACTCCACAGGCACACCGGCACTTTTTATGCACGCTGCCGATGCCATTCATGGCGACTTAGGCATGATACGACCCGCCGATATTGTGCTGTGCATTTCCAAAAGTGGCGAAACGCCCGAAATAAAAGTGTTAGTACCCATCCTCAAAAATTTAGGAAATCAACTGATTAGTCTTTCGGCTAATGCAGACAGCTATTTGGCACGCCAAGCTAACTTTTCACTTCTCACACCTATCGAAAAAGAAGCCGACCCGAACAACCTCGCACCAACAGCCAGCACCATTGCACAAATGGCAATGGGCGATGCCATGGCGGTAGCGTTGCTTTCGTTACGTGGGTTTTCATCATCTGATTTTGCACAAATTCACCCCGGAGGAGCATTGGGCAAGCAACTATACTTGCGGGTGCGCGACTTGATACTCTTGTATGCCACACCTGCCGTCACTCCCGATGCCAGTATCCACGATACTATCTTAACCATCACCTCTAACCGCTTAGGAGCTACCGCCGTAGTGGATACCGACCACCACATTTTAGGCATCATTACCGATGGCGATTTACGCCGAATGTTACAGCAAGACACGAGTATTTTACTGCTGACGGCTAAAGACATCATGCACCCTAATCCAAAGATAATTGACAAAGAAGCGATGGCAATACAAGCGTTGGAGCTACTGCGTAAACACGCCATTATGCAACTTATCGTTGTGGATGAGCAGCAGCGGTATATTGGCATGATACACCTGCACGACCTCCTCAAAGAGGGGTTGGTGTAAATTATCTTTTAGTTTAACCTGTATGGTGCTATTAACGGAAAGTTGGGTATGGCAACATTGAAAAGCTGGGAGTCGTGTAGGCACAACATTTCATACGTGCCGTGCATACTGCCTAACTCCGCTTGCAGCGAACACCAAGAGCTGTATTCATGTTTGCCATTGGCGGCAATTATTGGTTTTATGCCCAGTACGCCTTCGCCCTGTACTTCGTAGTGGCGAACGTTGGCATCAAAAATATACCAGTGGCGTGATAGAAGTTGTACGGGAAATGTGTTGTGGTTTTCGATGGTGACGGTGTATGAGAAAACATATCTCTCCAATAGCGTCGGGTTGTAATAATCCGGACGATATACCGAAACCACTGATATTTTAATGCCGTTAGTAATTTGCGTAGTCATTGTTTTGCTTTTATATTTTGTCGGCAGAAGAACAACAAGGCTCTTGGATGCCCAAAAAATCTTCGACTAAAAATTCGGCTTCTTTCAGTACGGTTTCTAAAACGTCATTCACCAAAGTTACATCAAATTTGCCTTCGTAGGTCATTTCTAAGCGAGCGCGTGCGAAGCGTTTTTCGAGGCTTTGTGGTGTTTCGGTATGCCGGTTGCGTAGGCGGTCAAATAGTATTTCTATTGATGGCGGGCGCACAAATATTGCCAATGTTTGGTCGGGGTATGCTTGTTTGATGTTGTAAGCACCGCGCACGTCTATATCAAAAATGATGTGTTTTCCTAAAGCCCAAAGGCGATTAATTTCGCTGTGTAGCGTGCCGTAATATTGATTTTCATATACCTCTTCCCATTCTAAAAAATCCCCTTGCGCCACTTTGTTTTTGAACTCCTCAACGGAGATGAAGTAGTAGTGTTTGCCGTCTATTTCATGGTTGCGTTGAGTACGCGTAGTCGCAGATATTGAGAACCCCAACTGCGGGTATTTCGCTATCAAGTGCTGAACAATAGTCGTTTTGCCTGCTCCTGACGGTGCTGTAAATATAACAAGTTTGCCCGTCTGCTTATTCATAAAATAGTATGTATGATGCTGTATGAAGGTGCAAAAATAGAGGTTATCCGTTAATTAAGCAAATTTAACACGCATACTCGCTCATTAAAATATGGTATTAAAGTTATGCAAATAAAAAAGGTGATAACTTTTGCAAATTATCACCCTCTTTCAAGTAATTATGATAATATAATGCTTATCTGATTTTAATTTGCTTTACGTCCTGCTGCTGTGGCGGTTGCTCTTTGCCCAACTGCTGCTCTTGCGGTGTTGGTGTGGTGCTGCCGTGACTATCAGAAGCAGTGCCGTACATTTCACCTAAGATAGGTGCAATAGCTAACCCTACCAAACACGTTAATTTGATGAGGATATTCATCGAAGGGCCTGACGTATCCTTGAATGGGTCTCCTACGGTGTCGCCAGTTACAGCTGCCTTGTGTGCATCCGAGCCTTTGTATTCCATCTTGCCGTTGATCTTGACACCTTTCTCAAATGATTTTTTTGCGTTATCCCACGCACCGCCGGCGTTAGATTGGAAGATTGCCCACAGCACACCCGAAACGGTTACACCTGCCATATAGCCTCCGAGTGCTTCGGGTCCCATAGTAAAACCGATGATGATAGGCGTAATAATGGTGATAGCTCCCGGTATCATCATTTCGCGAATAGCGGCTTGTGTAGAGATCGCTACGCACTTGCCATACTCGGGTGTGCCTGTTCCTTCGAGGATGCCAGGTATTTCGCGGAATTGGCGGCGCACTTCATTAACCATATCCATTGCTGCACGACCTACGGCGCTCATAGCGAAAGCAGAAAACACTACCGGAATCATGCCTCCGATGAACAAAGCTGCTAATACTTTTGCATTAAAGATATTGATACCATTTATACCTGTAAAAGTAACATACGCCGCAAACAATGCCAACGCTGTTAAAGCTGCCGATGCAATAGCAAATCCTTTTCCGATGGCTGCAGTAGTATTACCTACGGTATCTAAAATATCAGTACGTTGACGTACTTCTTTCGGAAGTTCGCTCATTTCGGCGATACCTCCGGCGTTGTCGGCGATTGGACCAAAAGCATCAATAGCTAATTGCATAGCAGTAGTTGCCATCATAGCGGATGCTGCAATAGCAACGCCATAGAAACCTGCAAAGGCATATGCTGCCCAAATAGCTCCGGCGAAAAGGATAGTAGGCATAGCAGTAGACATCATACCTACGGCTAATCCGGCAATGATATTTGTTGCTGCGCCAGTGGCGGATTGCTGTACAATACCCAATACAGGCTTTTTGCCTAATGCTGTATAATATTCGGTGATGGCTGATATTGCTGCACCTACTACTAAGCCAATAACTACGGCGTAGTAAACAGCCATAGCAGAAACCTGGACAGGTGTAAATGCGCCATTGCTAAAAATGCTCATCGTCATTTCGGCAGGCAGCATCCAACGGATGATAAAGAAGCAAGCAATGGCGGTCAAACCTAACGAAACCCAATTGCCCATGTTAAGTGCGCGTTGAACGGCGTTTTCATCACCACCATTGTCGTTTACACGAACGAAGAAAAGCCCGATGATAGAGAATATAATGCCGAGTCCGGCGATCAAAACAGGTAGTAGAATAGGTCCTAAGCCGCCAAATTGATCGTTCAGGCTACCGCCCATATCTTTTATAACATAGTTACCTAATACCATTGCAGCTAATACCGTTGCTACATACGAGCCGAACAAGTCAGCACCCATACCTGCAACATCACCCACATTGTCGCCAACGTTATCGGCGATAGTAGCGGGATTACGCGGATCATCTTCAGGTATGCCTGCTTCTACTTTACCCACTAAGTCGGCACCCACATCGGCAGCTTTGGTATAGATACCGCCACCTACGCGAGCAAACAATGCGATAGACTCAGCCCCTAAAGAGAAGCCCGCCAATGTTTCTAAAATCATAGACATATTGTTGTAACCTCCCCAAGTGCCGCCAGCTAACCAGGAGTATAAAAATGCGAATAATCCGCTTAACCCTAATACGGCTAATCCGGCAACACCTAATCCCATTACGGAGCCACCTTTAAAAGATACCTCTAATGCTTTGGCGAGACTGCTGCGTGCAGCTTGTGTGGTACGCACGTTTGCTTTAGTAGCGATACGCATACCGATATTGCCGGCAGTAGCGGAAAATACGGCTCCAATCACAAAAGCTACGACGATGAACCAATGCGAATTAGCTACTTGCGTAGAAAGGAAGCCCAAAGCTGTACATGCAATCAGTACAAAAATTGCTAACACGCGATATTCGGCGTTTAAAAATGCCATTGCACCTTCGGCTATATTTTTTGCGATGCCGGTCATTTTGGCATCGCCCGCGTCTTGTCGAGTTACCCATGAAGAAAGCACCGCCATATATGCTAAAGCGATGATTCCGAAAACGGGTAGTAAATAAACCATTGATTCCATAAAAAAACGTTAAGTAAAATTGATTTTATAATGTTTTGTTCCAACCGGAATTGTCAAAAGAATCGCAAAAATAGGGCATTTTTTTATTATTACGCAATATTTTACGTAATTAAGTATCTTGTTTATCAAGAAGTTATTGCTAAGAAAGTGGATATTTCAGCCGCGAGGATGCCACAATACCTTTTGGCAATAACGTGATAAACAAATAACCTAACAGGGTATGCTGCTGCAATGTCTTGTTTGGGTGTATGAAAAATATTGCCCGTGAAAAGATAAATCAATATTTCCTTCTTTGTCGCAAACGTTAAATATAACAATTTTTTTGCATATTTGAGTAGTTCGTTATATATTGTTGAACGAGGCACCCAAGAGTAGGTTGTAACCTTGATAATTATTTATTTAACCTTTTAAATTCTTTGTTATCAGAATCTCAAAATTTTATTTC